>JALHOV010000108.1 GCA_022842865.1 Vulcanimicrobiota bacterium
GAGCACAGCGTAGTTGCATACGCACTTGCTGCCGACCCAGGCGTAAACTGGCTCCGGTGGCTCCCATCGCCACCGCCGCACGCACCAACCACAAGGGCGCCAATGCCGGATCCTCGAGCGATTCGGGACCCAATCGCTGAGCGTGCGAGGCTGGCTCCTTGGTGAACTGTCCGCTGGAATGGTAGTAGGCTTCTTCACTCATAGCCAGCAGTATGCCCAAGAAGGGGATGGCTTACATCCGCCAAGACAAAGTCAATCCAAAACCGGCCGGCTGGTGCGGGTCGACGTTTGTTAAACTTTTGTTTAACGCTTTACAGGCTAAAATAATGTGGGAGAATGCTTAAAATGATGAATCAGGAGATAGTTAGCCATGGCTTTTGTCGGTAACGTTGGTTTTAACCAGATGCCCTCCTGCGGTTGCGGCGGGATGCAGCAGCAAAATCCCTATCAGCAAGGCTTCATGATGGGCCAACAGATGGCCCAGATGCAGCAGATGATGCAAATGATGATGGGCATGATGCAGATGATGATGGGCATGATGGGTGGAGGAGGCTTCAACCCGGCCATGATGGGTGGCATGCCTGGAATGGGTGGAATGCCCGGAATGGGCGGCGGCTTTCCCGGCATCGGCAATGGCATGGGCGGATACATGGGAGGCGGACAGCCTTTCTCGCCGATGCCTTTCGGCGGCGGCTTCCCCGGTGGCGGCGCACCGTACGGCCCCGGCTACAGCAACGGCGCAGCTCCGATGATGCCGGGCCAGGTCGGCCACGGCGGCTCGGCAGCGGTGGCACTGGGCCAGCGCTTCCTGGGTCAGAACTCGATTGATATCAAGGGTCGCCTGCCCAACTTTACGGCGGCCGGCGGACAAACCAATAACTGCGCTGACTTCGTTTCCTCCCTGTTGCAGAGCACCGGCGGACTTCAAGGGCATTTTGTCAACGTGCGTGGCCTCGAGCAGGCGCTGCTACGCCAGGGCTACCGGCGCATTCCCGCCGAGCAGGCCCGACCTGGGGATGTCTGGATGAACCCTAGCCGTGGCCATACCGAAATGGTCGCCACGCCGGGCGCCACCCAGCTGATCGGCTCTAACAACACCCGCCCCGGCCACCAGCGCATCTCCCAGCATGTAAACCGCAATCCGCAAGGCGGCATCTACTACACTCGAGGGTAACCTCGACCCGAACGGCGAACACCGGGCCCTGGTTCCAAAGAATCGGGGCTTATTCATTTGGGGAGAAAGACTTCATGTCCGAGCTTCAAGATCCGTCCACCATTTTCGCGCGGATGCGGCCGAACCGCACCGACATGGATTCCTTCAATCAGCTGGTGGATACGGCCGCCGACCACCTGGAGGGCCATTCCGATGTGTCCGAGGTGGAGGCTCAACTGGCCATCGTCGACCAGGACCTCGGGCATCTTCGGCTGCAGTTCGAAAGCGGTCTGCGCTTCCAGGTGCGCACCCCCGAAATCGAGACGGGTGTAGCCCTGGCTTACAACGCCTTTCGCAACCTGGCCGAGCAGTTCGAAAAACTTACCCGGGCGCTGCAAGCCCATCGCCCTTATGACGTGGCCCGCCTGCTGGAGACCTGCAACGCCAGCGTCAATCAGCTCTTCTGGGCCTTTGCTGACCTGCGCGAGCTGCTGGCCGAGGAGAAATACTCCGAGGCCCCCTTCATTCAAGAAGTGGTGCGCGTGGGCAAAGCCTATGTCAGCGGCAAGTTGGCCGCGGAGTTGTTCCTGGAGCGCTTTAACGCCTTTTGCGAACTCCACGACCAGTTCATCGAAGGCCTGCAACCTCTAATGGCCGAGGTCGAGGGCGATCCCCGCCATCAGGAATTGCTGGACGGCTTGGAAGAGCAAAACGGAATCCTGGATGAAATCGCCGCCTTCCTTCAGGCTGGCGACAAGCCCCAGCTCGACGCGGCCTTGGGCCGGCTATGCAACAGCAGCGCGGTGCTGCTCGAACTGCAGCAACAGTTCCAGAAAGAAGAAGAACAGGCTCCCGGATTGTTGTGCTTTCGTTGCGGTCACGCCAATCAGGCAGGCGAGAATAAATGCACCAATTGCCAGGCCCGTCTCATCGGCGTGCAAACCCCCGGGGCAGACAGCACCTACAACGACACTTCCTTGCCCGCCAACCTGCGCAAAGTCATGGCAGCGGCCGAAGGATTCCGCGACGGCGCCCTGGACCGCGAGGCGCTACTGGAAGTCTTGAACTGGTATGACGACCTGACCGAGCAAGCCCTCCAGCAGATGGCCCAACTGGCTCCCCCGCCCCAAGATTCCGACGCGATGCCCGAAGAACAGTTGGATGCCTACGACGAAGCGGTCGAGTCCATGCAGCAAGGCCTCGACGACCTCCGATCAGGTGTTCAGCGCCTGCGCGCTTACTCCGACAAAAAAGACCCCGTCGACCTGGAACTGGGCCTGGTAGGCTGCCTGGGCGGTCACAAACGCATGCTGCGCTTCGCCGAAATCAACGAGTCTTTGAAAGCAAAGACCTGAGCGCGGCCAGACTGGCGTCATCGCTGGCCAGGGCCTTTTTCCGGTAGGCCTCTTCGTCTTCCTGAAGATTGGCCACCGTGTCCGCATCCGGTGCGGTGATCGCTTGCTGAGCCGAGCCGCATAGGCGGCTTAAGCTTGCAAAGCGCTCCAAATAGACCTGGTGAGCCACAACGCAGTCGAGAGGCGGCTTGATCAAAGCGGCCTGACTATGCAGTGACAGAGCCTTTCTGGCCAACGTCGCCGTTTTGTCCTGCTGCTGAAAAGCCTGAGCCACTTCCTGAGCCAGCGCGAGTTCCGACTGCATGACGGCCAGCATAGATTCTCGCCACCGATAGTAGGCGCCAAGCCGCGGGCTGCCTGGTAGCTTCTTCACTACCAGCAACTGCCGGCGCCTTGATTCCAGCAGGTCACTCTGGATCTCCACGGCGTTCTGCCATCGCCGCTGCAGTTGAGCTTGAGTCTGTGCGGCTGGCAAATTCTGGTGGATGGCCTGCCCAAAATACTGAAGTTCTTGCTTCTGCATCCGTGCCCAATGGCGAACGCTCGTTTGACTCGAAGCCGCCGCTAAAGCCGCCGCTTTCTTCTGGAAGGCTTCCAACTTCTGCAGGCGCAGAGCCACCTCGGTCCTGGCGACATTGCTGGAAACGCGACCATTGAGCCAGTTCTGATAAGTTTCGCCGGCCTCGACGCAAAGCTTTTGAGCCTTGGAAATCTGCTCTTCCAGTTGCAAATCCTGGAGCCGAAGATCGGGAGCGGCCCCCAGTGGCGCGCTCACCAGCCAACCAACCACCACCCCCGCCAGCAGCTGGCGCCGGTTCACTTGACGGCGTCGCGGTATTTCTTGGCGATGTCGTCGGGCGCTATGATCCCGACGAGTCCACCGATCGGGCCACTCAGTCCTCGGAAAATCCCCGAGGAAGGAGCACGGCGAACGCCCTGTTTCTCCGAGTTGGTCAGACCGTCTGCGTAGGGCAGGTAGGCGCACAGAAGACTGCAAATGAGCAGGCACTTCACGAATGCGACTGCCAAGCCCCCGTAGTTACGAAGCTCCGGAGGAATACGATCGTTTTCGCGAGTCGCGCGATCCACGTGCAGACCGCCTGAGAGGATCATAATGCCGCAGAAAAGCAGCAAAAACCAGAAAGCGATGCTTTGCGAAGTGGGCTCAGGCCAACCCGGAATCATTCGATGAATAAAACCGCCAAAGGGACGAAAACCGCGGAAAGCAACTAGTCCCGCAACGAGGCCGATGACCCAGTCGGTTATTTCTAGAACCAGGCCTCGCTTGTAGCCGGCGTAAGTACCGAAACCAATGACCATCAGGCAAAGTATATCAATCCAGTGCACGGCCTAAAGCTTCCCCGCCGGGGCTTCCGTCCCTTTCGGGAGCCACAGGCACAGAAGAAAAAGCGCCAGAGCCAGCCAGGCCAACACATCGCCCACTCGAGCGTAGACGGTAAGTTGTTGTCGGGCGATGACTTCGTGCACCGCCAGCGCGGGTTGATTGATGGGCGTCTCCTGGAGAATCCGACCGCGCTCGTCGATCATGCCGGAGACTCCGGTATTGCCGCACTGGATCACCGGCCTCCCTTGCTCCACGGCTCGAAAGATCGCCATCTCAAAATGGTGCATGATAGCCGGATTGTCGCCGAACCAGCCGTCATTGGTGGCCACCACCAGCACATCGCTGCCGTCACGCACGCGCTGGGCGGCCAGATACGGGACCATCGATTCGAAACAGATCAGCATTCCTGGACGAATCTTCAAATCCGGACACGAGAATACCCCACCGGCGTGCTCTCCGGGGATGTAACGCATCACCCGGTCGAAAATTTTGTAGGGGCGGAGCAACTTCTCCAACGGGAGGTATTCGCCGCCCGGAACCAGGCGTTGTTTGTCGTAGCGGCCTTCGAATCCACCTTCAGGCGTGACCAGACTGGCGCAGTTGACCGTGTGCTGGAACTCGTCGTCCAGTTTCTCGATCGAACCCACAATGAGGTAAGCCTTGCTCTGCCGTGCCAACATCCCGATTTCGAACGTCAATTGAGGAAGCTTTAGAAAGCCCCGATAAGGGATAGCGGTTTCCGGCCATACAATCAGTTGGGCCCCCTGAGCGCCAGCCGCAAGCGTTAGTTTTTCCAGGTTCTGCACGGCCGTCTGGGCGAAATTGGGATCCCAACGGACCTCGCGGCCCATGGAATTCTGGGCCACTCCGGCTTTGAAGACGGTCCCCGGTCCCCAGTCCTGTTGCAAACGCCAGGCGCCAAAAGCAAGCGCCGCCAGCCAGAGCAGACCGCTGATCAACCACCAGCGAGACCGCTGGCGCCGATACTCGGGAAACAGGCCAACCAACAGGCTGGTGTTGACCAGCAGCAGCAGCAGACTCAGCATCCACGGCCCTAGCAACGAGCAACACTGCAACACCAGCGGGTGGCGCGCCCAGGCATGAGACAGCATCCCCCAGGTCACTCCGAAGGGACCGAAAGTTTGCAGAAACTCCAAACCCACAAATCCAGCCGTGAAAGCCAGGGGAAACAATTCCGGGCGTTTGCGGCTGAGCCCCCCGCAGAGCATCCCAAAACACCCCGGTAGAACGGTCTTGTAGGCTGCCAGAAACAGGTAGGCGGGGGGGCCGAAAAAATTCGCCCAAAACATGATGTAGCTCTGATAGATGAAGCCAAAGAGCAGGCCGAAAAGAAGACCACGCAGCCAGCCCTGACCGCGCAGGGCCAACATGAACGGAACCAGACATACCAGGGTGAGGGGAAATAGTCGGGTGAACGGGAAGGCCAGCATCAAAAGGAGGGCCGCAACCGAGCTAAAAAGCAGCGCCCACCGAAAGGGCAAGGGTTTACTCAAGCGTGTTACCTCGAAAAATTCTCAAACAAGTCGGTCTTGCATTGTTGCTGGCCCAGGGAGCGCAGGCTCAGCCGTTCCCGTTCCCGGGATCGCCGTTCGCCAACCGCCTGCTGGCCGTCACCTTAACGGTAAACCCCAATGGCGTCATCGACACCAGCGGCCGGGGATACTACGTAATCCTTTTCAATTCTTTCAACCAGCCCATTGAATGCACCGACCTGGATACCTTCTCCGACTTTGTGCGCTTCGACGGCCTGACCTGGGCCTGGTATCATCGCCAGGCGCGCGCGCCGCGACCCGGATTCCAGTTTTTCCAGTCGGGAAATCTCAATTCCGCCGGCCGCATCCAACCCGACCAGCGCAGCATCGAGGTCATTTTTGACGTGGCCGAAGCCACCAACCTGCTCAACCAGTTCATTCTGCCGCCCACCTTTACAGCTCATGCCCTGACCTGCGATAACTATCGACAGGGTTTGATCGGGCGCCCGCTGGACACGCTGGGCCAGGGTCCGGACATGATCAAAAACACTTTGCAGACCATCCGCGTCAACAAAGGCCAGGGCATCGTGCCGCCCATCCCTCAGTTCTACCCCAGCGACCCTCTCGACGACGTCCGCCACCACGCCGACCTCCCCTCAGACTTCCCCTATCAGAACTTCGACCTGAGCCGCGTGGAAGTAACCCTCCGCTAGCCCTAGCGCACGAAGGGGTTGCTGAGATTGTTCGGCAGCACCGGCAAGCCTGCTTCGGGGCCGATGTGCAGTGGCGCCGAGGGAAAGCCGCGCAGGTTCAATTGGAAGAAGACCTCTTGCTGGAGGCCGCGGTAAGCCACCGAGGCGACCCAATCGTGGCTTTCAAAGTTCAGCATCACGTCCTGATAGGTCAGTTTGTTCTGCTGGAAATCGTAAACACTCCAATGAGATACGCTCAGGCTGTCTCCCAGTCGCACAGACAGCAGGTTGTCCATGCTGCGAAAACGACGGTCGACGGGGTTAAAGTTGGCTCCTGAAGAGAGACCGAACTCGGGACCCGGGTTGATGTCCATGCGGGCGATCAGGTCGTTGGCCCGGTGCTGCAGGAAGTCGTAACCGGCGTAGGCTCCCAAACGAACGGAACCGCTATTGTAATATTCGAGACCGCCAGTCAGGACATTAAAAGAGCGATGGATGTCGTGAAAAAACGGGGTTTGACCGGCTTGCCCCTGTAAATTGTAGTCGACCCGAGCCGTGACATCCTCACCCACCGGCTGAAACCAGCTAGCGCGAGCCAGCCAGACGCGTTGCTTCTGCCCGGTGTCGTAGAAAAACTGGCGTAAACCACCGCCCACTACAAAGCGGCTGTCTCCCGCCGTATACATCTGGTCGGGCAGAGTGACCCGCAGATCCCAGCGGGCGGCCTGGATGTCGCTGGGCGATTCAAAAATGCGTGCATAGCTCGCCGAAGCCAAAAACGGCAGCTCGCCGATGCGAATGGGAGTGCTCACAAAGCGAAGTTCTGGGGTGCGGTTCAGGTAATAAGTCCGCTGTCCGGTTGAAGACTCCAGGGCGGCCTCAAAGTAGCCGAAATCGGCTCGATGCTGCAGGCTGGTCAGATAGTGGAAGCGCCGCGTGCGCTGATCCAGAGTCGAAGCCAGGTTATAGTCGCCACTCACCAGCAGGCGCGTGCGCTCGTCGAAGTCCTTTTGGGCCGTGCCCACGTAGGTGGTGTTGGTGTTGTCGCCGCTGCGCGAATAGCCGGCTTGGAGCATCAACAAGAGGTCGCCGGTCTGGCGAGTCAGCCCGACATTGGTGGCCACCGTCAGCGGCGAGGTAAAGTTGGGCAGCTCAAATTTGTTCTGAGAATAGCTAAAGTTGGCGGTGGTGCTGGGGTCTATCGTGTAGCTTGAGTTGGTGTGAAAATCGAGACGGCCGGATTGCCCGTTGATGCCCCGCTGCTGATAGTAGTAGATGTCGCCGACGGCGCGATTGTCCCAGTTGAATCGATGCTCGATGCCACCAGAGAAGCCGGTGCGCGTGTAATAGTCTAGATGGATCTTGCCGGAGTTTCTGCGATCGAAATTGTAAGGAAGTGTGGTGCGGATAAAGGCGCCAAAAAGCGCCGAGTAACCGATGGTGGGCAGATACTCTTGCAACAACGGCTTGGTGGGATCAAGAGAAAAAGTCAAATTGGGCAGAGTGGCCGGCCGAAAACCACCCAGATCCACCGAGGTATTGTAGGCCTCCAGGCGATCCCGGGGATAGATATCGATGCGCTCGGCCAGAATGCGGTAATCCCACTGCCCGGGCAAGGCGTCGCAGGTGGTCACGGTGGCTTCGTTGAGTTGGATGAAGTCGGGCTTCCAGCTCATCGTCTTGGCCCAGAAAAAGAGGGGCTGCTCTAGATAGTTGTCGTTGCTGCCCAGGTCATTGCCGCGTCCGGTGACGTTGCGCAGAATCGCTTCGTTGCTTAAGAGGGAAAAGTCAATCTCATCGGCGGCGGCGTAACTCTCGCCGAAGGTGAAAAGACACTCTTTACGAGCTTTGACCTCGCCTGTGGCGCGATTGTACTGGAGCCACTGGCAATCGAGCAGCAGGCCTTCGTATTCCACCCGCACCTTACCCACGCAGGTGATGACTTCACCCTCACGCGAGATCTGCTCGGCACGCAAAAGAAGCAGTGTATCGCCCGGAGCCTCGGCCGACGTCTCCTGCAGGGGGATTTCTTGAGCCCGAACTGCCGGGGCGCCCCAGAACCACCCTCCGGCCAAGCAAAAGCCGACGCAAAGACGGCGGGCCCATGAGAAATTCACTAAACAGGCTTCTATTGGATGAAGGGGGTTCCTGTCAACCGTTGAAATCCGTTCAACTTCATGGCGCGCGTTCTGCTTTTCGGCGGCAGCTTCAATCCGGTCCACCACGGGCATTTGCGTCTGGCCGTGGAAGCTCTGGAGCAGTTCTCTTTTGATCGGGTCTGGCTGGTGCCTAGCGGAACTCCGCCCCACCGCCAGGCGTATCTGGTCGAACCGGAGCAGCGAGCCAGCATGCTGGAGCTGGCCGTGGCCGATCATCCGCAACTCGAGATTTGCCGTCACGAGTTGGACAGTCGCGAAGTCAACTATACTTACAACACCGTCTGCCAGTTAGCGGCACGCTGGCCCGACCATCGATTTTCTTTTCTCACGGGGCTGGACGTAGTTTACGACTACAAATGGCGGAATTTTGAGGAACTCCTGGAGCGAGTCGAGCACTTTCTAGTGGCTTCCCGCCCCGGGTATGAGTTCAGTCAATTGCTAGAAAAGTTGACGGGAACGCGACATCTGACTAAGCTCTCTGAGTTGCAGGTGCCGCTTCATCAGGTTTCATCAAGCCTGATTCGCGAGCGATTGCAGCTAGGACGGTCAATTCACTACTGGGTTCCCGAGCCAGTGCGTGTGTATATCGAGAATCAGGGAATATACAGTCGGGGTCTGAAGTTTAAAGGACCCGCCGCAGAATCTGTGTAAGACCGGCGGAAAGCAAGAAGGAGCGGAAGTTTTGGAGAGTCTGGAGATCGCACAAGAAGTAGCCAAGGTCATCGAGGACAAACTCGGAAAGGACGTTGTCATCAAGGACCTGAGCGCTCTCACCATCGTGTGCGACTATTTTGTCATCACCAGCGCTCCCACCCGGCTCCAAACCCGAGACATTGCTCGCGCCGTCGAAGATCGGCTGGGCCAGCTGGGCTTGCAAAACAAGCGCATCCAGGGACACCGTGAAGGCTCCTGGATCCTGATGGACTACGGCGTCGTGGTCGTGCTCATCTTCCTGCAGTCGGAACGCGACTTCTACGACCTGGAAGGCCTCTGGCGCAACGCCCCCCGCATCGACAACCCCACCCCGGAGCCCGCCCCCGCGCCCAGGAAGTAGCGCTCTTTTTCCGCTGAAGTGGAAGATTTTTCCGCCCAGTGGAAATCAGCCTCCCCGGCGCCCCAATTTCCGCCAACTGGAAAAATTTTCCATCCCTTGGAAAGGCCAGGGCTCAGGCGGGAGCTCGCGAATGAAGGTTCTTCAAGATGAAGCCCCTCTCGCGCGCCTCGCCCCCCCTTTTCCTAGCCGCTGCCATGGCCGTTGTGGCCCGCTACCCGGACGGACAGCCAGGCTCCCGGATACACGGCCTTAGTAAGCGAATCACGTCAGCTTCGCGAACCTGATCGAATCGAGATTTTCCGCGACGGCAAGAGCGTTTACTCGCTAGAGTCCAGCGGTCGGCGAAAACCGGGACGTATTCGAGCCAAATGCCTACGATGTCAACGGCGACGACATTCCCAAACTGATCGTGGTCGACGAAGTGGGTGACTGGCAGTCCGAAACTCACATACTGTCGCTGGGCGCTGGCTGCAAAGAGTTGGCTCGTCTGGAAAGTGTTTTTCGCCCCCGGTTCAGCAGAGATCGGACCGGCAACCTGGTGGCGGAAACACGCGACAGGACCTACTCTTGCTGGTTTTATGATCATGCAAACTCTCCTTACCCTCGAATCGTGCTGAGGCTGAAGGGGTCCGGGTTTGTGCTGGCGCCGGATCTCATGCGCGGCAGGCCTCGAGAACCAGCCCAAGATCTGAAACCGATCCGAGTGGTGGACTGGCGAAGCGGTGGGCTTTTGACGGGCCTGGTGATCGACCGACTCTACTGCGGCCAACCCCAGGAGTGCGTGACGGTGCTTCGCAAGACCGGACTCTCTCCAGAACAACAGAGGAACTTCCTCAATACCATCAGGGCGAAGGTGCCCGCCAGTCCGTGGGCGGCGCAATTGGCCGAGCAACTTAGTGGCCCAGTTTCCTTAGCACCTTGCGGTATTCGGCCTTGTTGGCGGGGTCGAGTTTGACCAGCGCACGGTAGTGAGGGATGGCCTTGGTCGTGCGCTTCGATTTGGCATAGCCGACTCCGGCAACTTTGTGAGCGCGGATCTGCGCCTCTTGAGAACCCTCGAATCGCTTGAACTGCTTCAGCAGGTCCTCGGCGTGGCGGGCGGCACTGGCGTAGGCCTTATTTTGGATCTCGCTTTCCGCAAAGCTGAGCTGGCGGAGCAGCGCTTGGGAAACGGGAGCCGGTGTCGCGACCGCAGGGGTCGGCGACGCAACGGGAGGTCGCGCGCAGCCGCTGATTGCCAGCAAGGTGAAAAGTAGAAGCCGAGCGCACATAGATACACTCATTCGGGGAGTAGTGAGTCCGGTTCCTGGGAACTGCAATAGAGAACGGGTGCGGTTGTGGGAGGCCTGGGGCCAACAAGTCGCCGCGGCCCCCTCGGACTTGCCACGCTGCGGTAATTCTTACCGCCTGGCCGACAAGTCGCCGCGCGCCCTCGGGACTTGCCACGCTGCGGTAATTCTTACCGCCTGGCCGACAAGTCGCCGCAGCCCCCTCGGGACTTGCCACGCTGCGGTAATTCTTACCGCCTGGCCGACAAGTCGCCGCGCCCCCTCAGGACTTGCCAGGTCGCGGTAATTCTTACCGCCTGGCCGACAATTGGCCCGAGGCCGCTAGCCTAGCCACCAGCGAACCAGCCGCATCCCGGTAAACAATCCGACCAGGCCGAGCAACACCGATGCTGCGATGTAGGCGAAGGCGGTTCCCGGTTTGCCCTTTTCGATAAGTAAGGCGGCGTCCAGCGAGAAGGTGGAAAAGGTGGTGTAACCTCCGAGCACGCCGGTGGTCAAAAACAGCCGCCAGTGCTGAGACAGGTTGCCGCGGTGGGCCAGGTAGGCGACCGCCATCCCCATGAGGATAGAACCGGTCACGTTAATGAAGAAAGTGGCCCAGGGCAACGTGAATGACTTGCCCAACGTGTTGATAGCGTGGCGCAGACTGCCGCCCAGTCCGGCGCCCAGAAAGACGATCAAGAAAGGCATGAGCCCCGTTTCCCGCTAGGCAGACCCATCTCCCGCAACAATGGGTTGGTAGCGGGCCCAGCACAAAGTCTCTTGTTCGCGCTCCCCAAAATAGTGGTGGGTGGCCGCGCGCCGATAGCCCAGAGCTGCTACCACGCGCGGATGCCGATCGAAAAGGGCCTCGGCCCGGGCCCGGTGGGTCCCCTCCAGGGCCAGGCCGGTCAGACCCGCGGCCACAATGGCCCGGCGCAAGGCGCGCAGCAACAGGATCTAGTGGCGCCCGTCCTCGACCACGATATCGTCGAGCAGCAAAATAGACTCCTCCCCCTGGGTGGTGTCCACCCAGCACATCAAGTAGGCCCTCATTCCGGCCCGATCGAGACCCCGAAAGAAAAATGCCGGCCCGCCAGGCTGTAGACACCGGGATAAGCCCGCTCAGCCAACGCGGCCACCGCCGCCACGTCGGCCAACGCCAGCGGGCGAACCGTCACCGATTCAGGCGCCAGATCTCGAAGTTCAGCAAGGTTGCGAAGCTGACCCAGGCCCAATAGGGCCAAAATAGGCGAGACGCCACCGGGTCCACAGCCGCAAAACAATGCACGCAGGCGGCAATGCTGGTCCAGAGCAAAACGATATCGACCAGAGCCAGGGCCGGGCGGCGCCAGGCGAAGAAACAAAACGACCACAGACCGTTCAGCACCAGTTGGACACTGAAAAGCAAAAAGCACAGCGGGTCGTGGCCCACCCGGGCACCAGCCAGGCCCATCAGCAAATAAAGGAACACCCAGACCGGCCCAAACAACCAGCCCGGTGGATTAAACCAGGGCTTCTTCAGGGTGGGATACCAGTCCTTAAGATGCCGCTGAGTAGCCCAGCCCCCGGCCCCTCCCACCAACTGGCAAACGGTGATATACAGCAGTTTTCGCATGTTCAGTACTCCAATACTCCAATAAACCTACCAGGGGGCTGTGCGACTTTGGTCTTACTCGCTATTTTAGATAGTATGAGCAAATTCTCCGCCATCCTTCTGGCCTCACTGGTCAGCCTCAGCGTCTGGTCCGAATCTCCCAGCAGGGGCGAACGTGGACCTTCCACTCCCCCGCCGGCTCCAAAGGCCCAAGCTTCGATTCTCTTTCAGGACCCGATGTTGGGCACGGTCAAGATGCATCCCGTCTACACACCGTCGAGCCGCTTCGGCAACGCCGGGCCGGTGAACAGCACGGCCGTCGCTCTTCAGCGTCTGGGCGTCTCGGTGGACCAGACAAAAACTGTGCGCCCCGGCTCCTGGAGGTAGATCACCGCGTTGCCGTCGTCCTGCATCTCAAGGAAGTAGTTTCCGGGACTGCCTGAAGTGCGTGTTTGCCACACAACCTGGCCGTTCGGGGCCGTGAGGCGAAGGATTCCGTCTGGTCCCATGCTCAACAGGACTCCTCCCTGGCCGTTCGTCTCACTGCCCCACAAAGGGTTGCCGTGACGGGATAACACCAGGTTGCCATCACTTTGTAGGGCCAGGGAGTATTCGCCGTTCAACGAATTGAGGCTGCCGCCCACCTGCAGCTTTTGGCCCGGGACCAACCGATTGCGGGCCGTTTGAGGCGAGCTCAGTGCTCCCGCGGACTGGGCCCACATGCGACCCATCGCCTCCACCTGCTCCAACTGCTGGCGGGTCACCCGAGGGATCGCATAAAGCTTGCGGACCGGGCGCTGCAACTGGCTGTCGAGCTGGACCAGGCACAAGCAGGGTAGTTGAGAGCGGTCCACTCCCAACACCTGCGCAGCGAAACGCGCTTCCGCGGGACGGTCAAAATGCATAGTACCGATTTTCAACTGGCGAAAGGCTTGCTGCTGCCTCAAAGCTTTCAGGCGAGCCAGAGCGGCTTGCTGATCCGCCGTGGGATTGTTGGTGCTGGCGCCGATCAATAAAATCATCATTTGCTCGGGCCGCAAAGTTTGGGCCAGGGCCATCTGACTGACCAACCAGAGGAGAAGAAATATGCGAAACACTGCTGGATCACTTTTCCGAGGGACCTCCCCATCCTGCCGCGAAGACGCTGCCCCGTGCGCATTCTACTGGTCGACGATGACGCTTTTAGCCGCAAATTGATGGGCTTTTACCTGCAACCGATGGACGCCGAGGTAGAATTGTTGCCCGGCGGCGCGGAGTGCCTGACTTCAGTGGCGGCTCGCTCTCCGGACCTGATTCTGATGGACTGTCAGATGCCTGGCCTGGACGGCTTCGAGACCACCCGGCGGTTGCGTGCCAGTCATTACTCCGGCGTCATTTTGGCCCTGACCGGCAACTCGGACGAGGATACCCTGCGCAACTGCAGTGAGGCCGGCATGAACGGCCACATGAGCAAACCGGTCGATGCAGCCACCCTGCGCGCCCGCATTTCGGAAGCTTTACCGCACCTCCCGTTGAGCGCCCCTGCGCCAGCCCAGGCTCCTGCGGCTTCTACGGCCGAAGACCCCCTGGCGCGAGCCCGAAAAATCGCCGATGCGGCTCGCAATCCAGCCATCTTGGGACGTTTGGTGGGCGCATTCTTGAAGTCAGCCGAGGAAACTTTGGGAATGCTGGAAAGCGCGCTACAGTCCCAGGATGTGCCCGGGGTGGCCGCCGCCGCCCATCGCCTGCGCGGGTCGTCCGGCTCCTTTGGGGCGACCGCCCTTTCGGAAGCGGCCGGTAAGCTGGAGGATGCTTTGCCGTCTAAGCCTTTGGAGGAATGCGGTTCGTTGATCGCAGAGGTAAAAACCCTGTGGCCGCCTTTGCGGGAGCATCTCGTTAAAAACAGTGGAGGAATCGCCCCTTGAATATCCTGACCATCGCCCTGCCGATTCGCCAACGCGCCCGCTTAATCGGACGGCTGAAAGAGTACACCGTTGTGCCCGTCGGCAGCGGCAAGGAAGCGGTGGAATGGCTCAAGTCCAATCAAGCCCCACTGATCGTTTACTTTGAGACCAACGAAGATCCTCTGGTGGACCTGGCCAGCATGCTCCCCTACAATTCCAAGAGCCGGGTCCTCTTCTGCGCCAAGGAAGGCCATGGCGCCGACTTTCAAAAGCAGTTGGTGAGTCGTTTGCGCGTCACAGCCATCTTTCACCACCCGGTCGACCCGGACGAATTGGTAAGGCGCGCCTCGATCGAACTGGACACCAAGGTGCCCACCCTGGAAACGCGCATCGAGGCCAGTTCGGCCATCCCCAAAGCGCTGCTACCGGTCTGGTTAAAGCATCAGGAAACCAACCGCGAACGCGTCGAGACCTTGATGACGGTTTGTCAGGAGGAAACGCCCAGCGAAGAGTGGATTGACGCAGGCCGCCGAGCCGCCCACCAGTTGGCCGGCTCGCTCGGAACTTTTGGCCTGGCCACCGCCTCCTTACTGGCGCGCGATGCCGAACGCCTGGTCACTCAATTCGCCCAGCTGACCGATGACCAGCGCCTCCGCCTGGAGAAAGTGGTGCATGCTCTGGAACTGCAGTTGGCCGACCCGCAACTCAAGCTGCCCGACCTGGAAAACGAGGCTCCCAAAGGCAGTATGCTGATCTTTAGTATCGACCCGGAATGGTCGGCCCAATTCGCCGAAGCGGCCAAGGAAGCCGGCTACCAGCCTCTGCTCACCGACGATCCGGCCGGCGCCCGCCGCGTCTTTGGTCTCGAACATCCCGACAAAGTAGTGCTTGATCTCGGCGACATGGGTCAGGACGGAATGGTGTTGGTTCATGATCTGGGCGGTCAGGGTCAGGGCCTGGTGGCGCTCCTCGATCCGCCCGGCAACGCTGGCCTGATCGCCTGCAAAACCGTAACCCGACCGGCCTCCCACGCCCAGGTTCTGGCCGCCCTGGAACAAGCGGAAGAAGGCGAGAAATTGCCGCCGCGCCGAATTCTGGCCGTCGACGACGACCCCATCGTGCTCGAGACCCTGACGGCGCTGCTCCAGGCCCTGAATATCGAAGTCCACTGCCTGCAAGATCCGCTTACGTTTTGGGAACAGCTGGCAGCGGTCGAACCCGAACTGGTCATGCTCGACGTCGATTTACCCTACGTCGGGGGCGTGGAATTGTGCCGAGCCATGCGTTCAGAACCGAAATATTTTGACATCCCGGTGATTTTTTTGAGCGCTTACAACGATACCGAGACAGTGCACCGAGTCTTCACCGCCGGCGCCGACGATTACGTGTTCAAACCGATCATCGGTCCCGAGCTGATCACGCGCACGCGCAATCGTCTGCGGCGGGCTCGCCTCGCTCAGCCGTCCCTAGCCGAGCCTTCCACGCACAACGGCAATCGCCCCGACGTCAGTGTCTTTGTCCAGGACGAAGAACTCTCGCGCGATCTCTTCAAGCAGTGGTCTGCTCAGGGCCTGGTGGTGGAAAAGCTGACCCAATCCGGCACGCCCCTGATCGAAAGGCTGACGGGTCCAGTGGACACGCGGCCGAAAGTGGTTTTGCTCGATGTGCTGGCCACCAACGATGTGCTTCAGGCGCTAGAGGGGCTGGGTGTAAATAACTACTGCGAGGTGTGGGTGCGCGGCGATCTCACCGAAGAAGAGATCGCATGGGTCTACGAGTGGGGTCTGGCCGGCTACCTACCCATGTCCCTACCAGCGGACATCATCGGTCGACGCCTGGCTCGCGCCGCCTCCAACTAAAGAGAAAATTCGTTGCGGAAGGCGGCTACCGCCGCCGAGCATTCTCCCGGCAGATGCGGAACGGTCTCCGCGATGGAGGCGTGATCGCCCTCTTTAGCCCATCGCTCCAAGGCGGCCGCCAGTTTCGAGAGGCGCAAAGCTCCAAAATTTGCCGACGAGCCCTTGATCGTATGCGCATTCATACCCAGGGTGGCCAGATCCTGACTCTGCTGGGCTTGCTGAATGCCGCCGACCAGGCCCACAAATTCCGTCTCCAAGGTCTCGATCAGATCCAGCACCGCTTCGGCGCCCCCAAACTCGTGCACATCGCGCAGGTTGCCCAGCGAGGCCTGGTCGAGCAAAGGCTGCTCCTTCCAAGAGCTGAGGAGCACCGCGGCGGGAGCAACCAGTTTGCGGGAAGGAGCCGTGAAGGGATTGCTGGCAACGGGCAGGCTGCCCAGTCCGCCCGTTTCCTCCCGGCGGGCACAACGCAGTAAGGCATCGCGCAGGGCGACGGCCTGGATCGGCTTGGCCAGGAAATCGTCCATCCCGGCCTCCTGGCAGGCTTCGCGCTCCGAGACGGTCACATTGGCCGTAAGCGCGATGATACGCGGGCGCTTCTCATACTCAGCCACAATCCGCCGGGTGGCCTCCAGGCCGTCCATTTCGGGCATGTTCACGTCCATCAGAATCACGTCGTAGGTGCTCAACTGAACGGCCTGTAGCACTTCCAGGCCATTGGCAGCCGATTCCGCCTCATACCCCATCTTCTGCAAGATGATCAGCATCATTTTGACGTTCACGTGCAGGTCGTCGGCCACCAGAATGCGCAGGGGGTGGCCTTTGCCCAGAGCCGCGTCATATTGGCTGGTCGGGACCACCTGGGTGGTGTGTTGGACCAGCAGTTGATGGAGCACCTCGTAAAGAGTGGCCGGCCGCAGCGGCTTATGCAAATAGGCGTGAAAGATGTTGGCAGCATCCGCTTCGCGCCGTCCCAAGGAGGTCCAGGCGATCAAGGGGAGGTCAGTATTCTTTTTTCGCAGCTCTTTGGCCAGCTGGACTCCATCCATTTCGGGCATTTGGATGTCCAGCACGGCCAGGTCGAACTTTTCTCCCGACTGCACCATCTCCAGAGCCTTGGCCGGATACTCATGAGAAACCACCTGGAATCCCCAACCCTGGGCGCGAGTGGCCAGCAGCTGCCGATTGGTGGCATTGTCGTCGACCAGCAAGATGCGCTTGCCCTGAAAGGCTTCGGGAACCTTATCGTAGGGGCGGGCGGGAGGAGCGCTGGGCTCGGCCAGGACGGTGAAAGAAAAGGTGGTGCCTTTTCCGACCTCACTGCTCACACTAATGTGGCCGCCCATCGCCTCCACGAAGCTCTTGCAGATCGCCAGACCTAAGCCGGTTCCGCCAAAGCGCCGAGTGACCGACGAGTCGACCTGAGTGAAGGGCGAAAACAAACTCTCCAAGCGGTCCGCCGGAATACCGATACCCGAATCCCGGACCGCGAACTTGACCTCAAACTTGTCGGCCTTACGCGCAGCCGTGACCGAAAGCACCACTTCGCCGGCCGGCGTGAACTTGATGGCATTGCTGAAGAGATTGATCAAGATCTGACGCAGTCGAGTGGTGTCGCCCACGATCGCTTCGGGGACCTCTCGATCGATGGTGTAGGCAAGCTCCAATCTTTTGTTGGCGGCCAGGGTCGAGACCAGCTCGAGAGCGCCTTCGATGCACTCCAGCAAGTCGAAGGGAATGTGCTCCAGCTCCAGGTGGCCGGCTTCGATCTTTGAAAAATCGAGGATATCATTGATAATCGAAAGCAGTCCCTCGCCACTGCTGCGAACGGTGCGGGCATAATCACGCTGCTCGGTAGAGAGCTCCGTGTCGAGCAGTAGTCCGGTCATCCCCAGGACGGCATTCAGGGGGGTGCGGATTTCGTGGCTCATGGTCGCCAGGAACGAGCTTTTACTCTTGTTCGCCAGCTCCGCCTCGTCTTTCGCCAGAATCAATTCTCGGCCCGAGCGAAAACGCTCGAAAACGCGGCCGAGATGGGAGCCAATCTG
>JALHOV010000109.1 GCA_022842865.1 Vulcanimicrobiota bacterium
TTTTCGCCCTGCTCCAACCCGAGAGGTTTGACTGAGATGGCGGAGTTCATACTTTTTCTAGCGATTCTGGTGGGCGCTTCGTACCCGCTGGGCCGGCTGATGTTTCAGCTTCTGGATCGCGAGCACCACTACCGTCCGGAAGGGTGGGTTTACATGCTGACCGGTGTGCGGCCTGACAAGCCGATGTCGTGGCGCGAATATTTGACGGCCCTGCTGGCTTTCAACATGGTGGGCCTGCTGGTGGTTTATGCCCTGCAGCGGGCTCAAGCTTGGCTGCCCGGTAATCCCTTGAAGCTGGCCGCGGTGGATCCGTATCTGGCCTTCAATACCGCAAGTTCTTTTGCCAGCAATACCAACTGGCAAGCCTACGGCGGCGAGTCCACCATGAGTTGGGCTACTCAGATGTTGGCCTTGACCACCCAGAACTTTGTGTCGGCGGCCACCGGAATTGCCGCTATGATGGCCCTCTGTCGGGGCTTGCGGCGTACCGAAAGCAAAGAGTTGGGCAATTTTTGGGTCGACCTGACACGGACCACGGCCACGATTTTGCTGCCGCTGGCGCTGCTGTTCTCTTTGCTGCTGGTCAGTCAGGGGGTGCCGCAAACGCTCACCCAGGGGCCCGCCATCCAGACCATGGAAGCGGCTGAGGCCATGATTCCCGTCGGGCCGGTGGCTTCGCAGGTGGCCATCAAGCAACTGGGCACCAACGGTGGGGGCTACTACAATGTGAACTCCGCCCATCCGCTGGAGAACCCCACCCCGCTGAGCAATTTCCTGGAGTGCCTGGCCATTTTGCTGCTGCCGGCCGCTCTGTGTCATACCTACGCCCTGGCGGTGGGGGATAAGCGCCAGGGGTGGGCCATTTTGAGCGCTATGCTCCTACTTTTTGTGCCCCTAACACTGGTCTGCATGCAAGCGGAAGTGGGCAACTGGGAAGGCAAAGAGGTGCGCTTCGGCGAGGCCGCTTCCGCCCTCTGGGCCTGTGCCACCACCGCAGCCAGCAACGGTTCGGTCAATTGCATGCATGATTCGCTAACGGCTCTGGGCGGTCTCATTCCGATGGTCCTGATGCTCTTCGGTGAAGTGGTGTTCGGCGGCGTAGGCTGCGGAGTCTACGGCATCGTGCTGTGTGTGCTGGTGGCCGTCTTCGTGGCCGGCCTGATGGTGGGCCGCACTCCCGAGTATTTGGGGAAGAAGATCGAAACCTTCGAGATCAAAATGGTTTCGCTGGGGATCCTGTGTATGCCGGCCCTGGTTCTGCTGATGACGGCGGCCGCCATGCTGGTGCCCGCTGCCAAGGGGGCCGTGCTCAATTCGGGACCTCATGGTTTCTCGGAGATTCTTTATGCCTGCACCTCGATGGGCAACAACAACGGCTCTGCCTTCGGCGGACTTTCGGCCAATCAGCCCTTTTACAACCTGTTGGGCGGGATGGTCATGCTTTTCTCGCGCTTCTGGATCGTCATTCCGGTGCTGGCCATTGCCGGCTCGTTGGCGGCCAAAAAACGTGTTCCGGAAAGCGCCGGCACCTTGCCCACCCACTCGCCGCTCTTTGTGGTCTGGCTGTGCGTGGTCATCGTGGTGGTGGGCGCGCTGTGCTTTTTTCCCGCCCTCTGTCTGGGACCGGTGGCGGAGCATTTGAGGTATTTATGAAAAAGCGTGCTTTTCTCGATTCTTTTCGCAAGTTAGATCCACGCAAGATGGCCGGAAACCCGGTCATGTTCGTGGTCGAGGTGGGAAGTTTGCTGACCACCATTCTGTGGCTGCGTCATCCGCAGGATTCCTTCGTGCTCCAGACCGCCCTGTGGCTCTGGTTCACGGTGCTGTTCGCCAATTTTGCCGAGGCCATCGCCGAGGGTCGCGGTAAGGCTCAGGCCGATGCACTGCGCAAGTCGCGCAAAGACATTCCGGCCCGACGCCGGCGCCCCGACGGGCAGTTCCAGGAAGTGCCTTCTTCGGATCTGCGCAAAGGGGACGTGGTTCGGGTCGAGGCGGGGGAGTCCATCCCGGCTGATGGCGAGATCATCGAGGGGGTCGCCTCGGTGGATGAGTCCGCCATTACCGGCGAGAGCGCCCCGGTGGTGCGTGAGTCGGGAGGCGACCGCAGCGCCGTCACCGGGGGGACCACGGTGCTTTCGGATTGGCTGGTGATTCGGGTCGAGGCGGACCCGGGCCAGGGATTTTTGGATCGTATGATCAGCATGGTGGAAGGCGCCAGTCGGCAGAAAACCCCGAATGAACTGGCCTTGAACATCTTGTTGGCCAGCTTCACCATCCTGTTTTTGATGGTTTGCGCCAGTCTTTACCCGATGGCCGAGGGGGCGATTTCGGTGGTGGTGTTGGTGGCCTTGTTGGTGTGCCTGATTCCCACCACCATCGGGGGGCTGCTCAGCGCCATCGGAATCGCCGGTATGGACCGGCTGATCCAGCGCAACGTGATGGCCATGTCAGGGCGAGCGGTGGAGGCTGCGGGCGATGTGGACGTGCTGCTGCTGGACAAGACGGGCACCATCACTTACGGCAATCGCCAGGCGGTGGAGTTTTTCGCCGACGGGGTGACCCAGACCGAGGTGGCCCGGTTGGCCACTCTGGCTTCGTTGGCCGACGAAACCCCGGAAGGCAAAAGTATCGTGACCCTGGCGGGCTTGAACCTGCAGGTTCCCGACGGAGCCGAGTTCGTGCCCTTTACCGCTCAGACTCGCATGAGCGGCGTCAATTTGGGCCAGGAGCAGATTCGCAAGGGTGCCATTGATTCTATCAATAACTGGGTTCAGGTTCCGGTTTCTGAGAAGCTCAAGAGTGCCGTCGACGACATTGCCCGGAAGGGCGGCACTCCTCTGCTGATCGCCCGCAACGACCGGGCGGTGGGGGTGGTTTACCTGAAGGACGTGGTCAAGAGCGGCATCCGGGAGCGCTTTGCTCGGCTGCGCAATATGGGCATCAAGACTGTGATGGTCACCGGCGACAATCCGGTGACGGCCGCGGCCATTGCCGCCGAGGCGGGCGTGGACGACTTCATGGCCCAGGCCACTCCAGAGCAAAAGCTCGATCTGATCCGTAACTATCAGCAGGGTGGGCGGCTGGTGGCTATGACCGGCGACGGCACCAATGACGCACCGGCGCTGGCTCAAGCCGACGTGGCCGTGGCCATGAACAGCGGCACCCAGGCGGCGCGGGAAGCGGCCAACCTCATCGACCTGGATAGCAACCCCACCAAGTTGATCGAGATCGTGGAAATCGGCAAGCAGTTGCTGATCACGCGCGGTGCTCTGTCCACCTTCAGCATTGCTAACGACGTGGCCAAATATTTCGCCATTCTGCCGGCCGCTTTTGCGGTCAGCCATCCCGAACTGGGCAAGCTGAACTTTATGGCTCTGGCCAATCCCCAGAGCGCCATCCTCTCGGCCGTGATCTTTAATGCCTTGATTATCGTGGCCCTGATACCCCTGGCTCTGCGTGGCGTTCCCTATCGGGCCGTGGGCGCCCAGACCTTGCTGCGCGACCATCTTTTGATCTACGGACTGGGCGGTCTGATTTGCCCGTTCGTGGGCATCAAGCTGGTCGACATGGTGATTGGAGTTCTTGGACTATGTGTTTGATCGCGATACGACAGGTGCTGCTCTGGACGCTGGTGTGCGGGTTGCTTTATCCTTTGCTGGTCACCGGGCTGTCCCAGTCTCTGATGGCCCGTCAGGCCAACGCCCAGGACACGCGGTTGGTGGGGCAGGCCTTTGCCCGCCAAGACTATTTTTGGGGGCGGCCGTCGGCGGTTAGCTACAACCCGGCTGCTTCTTCCGGCACCAACTTCGGCCCTCACGAGCCCAAGCGAGAGCAGCAGACGGAGCGCTTTGGGCCGGATGCTCCCGCAGACTTGCGCTACGCCTCCGGGTCGGGATTAGACCCGGACATTACCCCGCAAGCGGCTTTGTATCAGGTCCCGCGGCTAGCCGAGTCACGGCAGGTGGCTCCGGCTCGCCTTGAGGAGCTGGTGCGCGGGTTGGTGCGGGGTAAGACGCTGGGCATCCTGGGCCACGAGCGGGTCAACGTGGTCGAGCTGAACCGCGCGCTGGATCAGCTCAAGTAGCCTGATTCTTGCCGGGGGGTTGGTTTTCCGCTGGGCGGCAAGTTTTTTCCGCTGCTCTGCAAGGCGGGGCCACGGGGGGACGGGTTTTTCCGCTGGGCGGCAAGTTTTTTCCGCTGGGCTGCAATGCGGGGCCACGGGGGACGGGTTTTCCGCTGGGCGGCAAGTTTTTTCCGCTGCTCTGCAAGGCGGGGCAACGAGGGGACGGGTTTTCCGCTGGGCGGCAAGTTTTTTCCGCTGCTCTGCAAGGCGGGGCCACGGGGGACGGGTTTTTCCGCTGGGCGGCAAGTTTTTTCCGCTGCTCTGCAAGGCGGGGCCACGGGGGGACGGGTTTTTCCGCTGGGCGGCAAGTTTTTCCCGCTGCGCTACAAGCGGGGCGTCGGGGGGGCGGTTTTCCGCTGCGCTGCAAGCGGGGGGTCGGCCAGGGCCGGTTTTCCGCTGCTCTGCAAGGCGGGCCAAGGGGAGGCGGGTTTCCCGCTGGGCGGCAAGTCTTTTCCGCCGCGCTGCAAGGCGGGCCAAGGGGAGGCGGGTTTTCCGTTGGGCGGCAAGCCTTTTCCGCCGCGCTGCAAGGCGGGCCAAGGGGAGGCGGGTTTTCCGTTGGGCGGCAAGTTTTTTCCGCTACGCTGCAAGCGGGGCGTCGGGAGGACGGGCTTTCCGCTGGGCGGCAAGTTTTTCCCGCTGCGCTGCAAGGCGGGCGTCGGGGAGGCGGGCCACGGGGGGACGGGTTTTCCGCTGGGCGGCAAGTTTTTTCCGCTACGCTGCAAGCGGGGCGTCGGGAGGCGGGCTTTCCGCTAGGCGGCAAATCCTTTCCGCTGCGCTGCAAGGCGGGGCCACGGCGGGACGGGTTTTCCGCTGGGCGGCAGGTCTTTTCCGCCGCGCTGCAAGCGGGGCGCCGGGGAGGCGGGTTTTCCGTTGGGCGGCAAGTTTTTTCCGCTGCACTGCAAGGCGGGGCTGCGGGGAGTCGGGCGAAGGGGGGACGGTTTTCCGCCGCGCTGCAAGGCGGGCCAAGGGGAGGCGGGTTTCCCGCTGGGCGGCAAGCCTTTTCCGCCGCGCTGCAAGGCGGGCCTTGGGGTGCCGGGTTTTCGGTTGGGCGGCACGTTGTTTCCGCTTCGCTGCACGGGGGGCGTCGGGGGGACGGGCTTTCCGCTGCGCTGCAAGGCGGGCCACGGGGGGACGGGCTTTCCGCTGGGCGGCAAGTTTTTTCCGCCAGGCGGTAAGGCGGGCCAGGGAGCGGTTCCTTGGGCGACGTTCCGGAGCCGGGAAGAGGTTCCCGGTGCCGGCGAGAAGAGCGCAAGGAGTGGCTGGCATTCGCGGTAAGTTGAGAATTTTCTTGGGCTATGCGCCGGGAGTGGGCAAGGCGGAGGCGATTTTGCGCGCGGGCGTCAAGCAGCGGGCGGCGGGACGCCAGGTGTTACTGGGGGGCTGGGAGGCCCCGGGGTTCCAGACTGTGCCGGCGGGCCGGATGGGCGAGCTGGATCTGGATGCTTGCCTTCGACTGCGTCCGCAGGTTTTGCTGGTGACCGAGCTGGCCCGCGCCAATCCGCCGGGGACTCGCCATCCCAGGCGTTACCAGGACGTGGAGGAGCTGCTGGCCTCTGGCATCGACGTGCTGGCCAGCCTGGACGTGCAGCACATCGAGAGTCTTCAGGACGCCGTGGTCCAGATTACCGGGCATGCGGCGCGCGAAACCGTCCCCGACGGCTGGCTCAAGAAGGCCGACTCCTTACAGTTGGTGGACCTGCCCGTGGAGGAGTTGGAGTCTCCGGTCCCAGGTCTGCCCGCTCTGCGCGAGCTGGCCTTGCGTTTCGCCGCCAATCGCTTGCAGGATAGCCCCGTGCGCGAGCGACTGCTGGTCGCGGTGGGCCCAAGTCCGCTGTCCGAGAAACTCATTCGCGCCGCCTGCCGGCTGGCCGATACGCTCCACGCCGAGTGGCGCGCCGTCTCGGTAGAAGGTGTCGAATCTCACACTCCGGACGCCAGGGAGCGGGTGGCCGCCCATCTGCGCCTGGCCAGTTCCCTGGGCGCTTTTAGCGAGCAGGTGACAGGTAGCAACGTGGCCGCCCGCCTGGTCGAGTACGCGCGCGAACACAAGGTGACTCAAATCGTGGCCGGCAAGGGCCCTCGTCGCGGGCTGTGGGACCGTTTCACGCCCGACCTGGTCGATCAACTGATTTCGTGCAGCGGCTCCATTGACGTCTACGTGGTCAGCGCCGAAGTGGCTCCAGAAACTCCGGTGGTCGATAAGCCCACCGCACCGCTCTCGGCCTACGCCTGGAGCACGATTGCGGTGTTTGTGCTGTCCTTGATCAACGCTCTGCTCAGCCGCTACCTGGCTCCCACCAACCTGATCATGGCTTACCTTGCCCTGGTTTGCGCGATCGCCTTCTGGCTCGGGCGGGGTCCAGCTTTCTGGGCCTGCACCCTGAGCCTGGCCGCTTTCGACTTCTATTTCGTGCCGCCTTACTACACCTTTGCT
Source organism: Vulcanimicrobiota bacterium (assembly GCA_022842865.1). Lineage (GTDB taxonomy): Bacteria > Vulcanimicrobiota > Xenobia > Xenobiales > JADMJV01 > JADMJV01. The sequence goes on from JALHOV010000109.1 coordinate 6,558, forward strand.
GTGCAGGATGGCGAGTACCTGGTTACCTTTGTTGCCTTGCTGTCGGTTTCGTTGGTGATCAGCTCCTTGACGGCGCGCGCTCGCGAGCAAGCCCTCTCGGCCCGGTTGCGCGAGGGGCAGACCATCGCTTTGCTCGACTTGTCCCGTGATTTTAGCTCCAGTCAGAGTCTCGAGGAAGTTCGCCAGGCCCTGGAGAAGCACGCCCAGCGACGGATTGATCCGTTGGCCCAGGTGCGGATGAGCGAGGATCCGCAAGCTTCTGAAGCGGAACAATGGGCGTGGCGCAAAGCCGCTCCGGCCGGGCGCGGCACCGACACTCTGCCTCAGGCGGAACTTACCTATCTGCCAGTGGTCGGCCGCCACAGCGACCCGGCCCAGACCCTGGCCGTCTTGATGCTGCACCGCTCGCAGCCCCTGCAGTTGTCGGAACAGGAGCTGCTGGAGTCGTTTCTCCTGCAGGCAGCCGTGGCTCTGGAACGCCTTGGTCTGGCTCAGAAAGCCTCCCAGGCGGAAGTATTGGAAGCCACCGAGCGATTGCAAAGCGCCTTGATCAATTCGGTGTCACACGATCTGCGCATCCCACTCGTTTCTATTCTGGGTGCGTTGCAGGCGGTGCGCGAGGAGAGTGAGGTTCCGTTGCAGGCCGAGGACCGCAAGGCTTTGTTGGACAATGCCCTGGGGGAAGTCCATCGGCTCAATCGAATCGTGGGCAACTTGCTGCAGATGAGCCAACTGGACGCCGGTTTTCTACGCCTGGTGGGACAGCCCCAGGATGTTCAGGACCTGCTCTCGATCGTGCCTGTGGCCAATTTGCGCGTGCCGGAGACCCTCCCGCTGGTTCACTGTGACTTTCTGCTCACCCAACAGGTGCTCTTTAACTTGCTCGACAACGCCCGCAAGTATGCACCCAATCTGCCTTTTGAGGTGGCGGCGGAAGATCAGGGCGATTTTGTCATGTTTTCGGTCCAAGATCAGGGACCGGGGGTGGCCGAGGGCGAACGAGCCAAAGTGTTTGATCGATTTTACCGAGCCAAGAACTCACCGGCCGAGAGTGGCAGCGGTCTGGGCCTCTCTATCTGTCAGGGTCTGATCGAAGCCCAGGGTGGGCGCATCTGGATCGACCCGGAGGTGTCGCAAGGCACACGGGTCTGCTTCACTCTGCCGGTGGCCCATCCGTGAGCGTGCTGATTCGCGCTCTAGTGGTGGATGACGAGCCGGCCGTGCGCCGATTCTTGAAAGCCAGCTTGAGCGGCCGCGGCTACGAAATCCGGGAAGCCAGCACCGGCCAGGAAGCCATCGAAATGGTGGCTCAGTCTCGACCCGATGTCATTTTGCTGGACCTGGGCCTGCCTGATTTAGACGGGGTGGAGGTCACCCGGGTGCTGCGCGAGTGGTGTTCCACGCCCATCATCATTCTCTCGGTGCGCGACCGCGAAAGCGACAAGGTGGCCGCGCTGGACGCGGGCGCCGATGATTACCTCAACAAACCTTTCGGCTTGAATGAACTGACGGCCCGCCTGCGGGCGGCTCTGCGGCGGGTGCAAAACATCACCGAAGAGCCGACCGTGACCACCGGTCCCTTGAAGTTGGACCTGGCTAACCGGGAGGTAACCCGGCACGGCCAGACGGTGGCGCTCACTCCGACCGAATACGACATCCTCAGGGTGTTGGCTCGCCACCACGGCAAAGTGGTCACCCATACCAAGCTCGTTCAGGAGGTGTGGGGACACCAGGAACAGGACCTGCACACCCTGCGCGTCAACGTGAGCAACCTGCGCCGCAAGATCGAGGATGAGCCGGCTCGTCCGGTCTTGCTGGTGACCGAGGCGGGCGTTGGTTACCGCCTGGTTTTGCACGAGAACTAAGAGGGTCTGCTCTGGTACTCAGATGCCGTGCATCGCTATCACCTCTTCCTGGTCTTCGGTCGCTAACAGCGCTGCGTGATGCGGTTCGAAGTAACGGGCCACCAGCATGTAGACAGGCACCGGGGCGGCAATCATCAGTGGAAAGATGATATCCAGTTTAGAGCTTTTGACGATCCAGAGGGCGATCAGGCAAACTAGCTGGATCAGGGTGAATTTGTGAATGGCGGCGATGGGGATGTGTCGGGGGCTATGGGGATCGGAGGGCGCCGGCGCAGGCGTTGTCTGCTCGCATAGGACGTCGGTGGTCGATGGTTGAACCTCGCCAGTCCACTTTTGCCCCCGGCTTGCCCAACCATCGTCGTGCCACTCACCAGTCGGTGTCCCAAGCAGCCCTTGCCTTTCGTGATCGCGGTCCAACCACCTGAAGGCGGCCTGATGAAGCCTACCTGTGCTCTCTGTGATCAGGTTACGCGCATCGACAAAAGCCCAATCCTACGGGCTACGGGCGTGTTTACGGCGGCCACCATGGCGCGGATTGATGCAGCCCTACGCTTGGCCCTGGAGATTTAGTTGTGGTCTCGGCTGGTTCGCCAGCCCAAAACCAGGCTTCCGACGCTAACGTCCTCCCGGGAGAGACGCGCGTCCGACTAAAGCCCAGAGATGTCTGGTTTCTTGTAAGTTTTGTGAAGAATCTTCAGGGAAACTGACACGGGGGGCGGAGCGAAGGGTTGGCCTCAGCCTCTCCCCTCCCTCAGGTCGGAGGATAGCTTCGCAGGACGTAGCGGCGATTGACGGGTGTGGGCGCAATATCTGGTTCTGGCTTGAGTTGCCTGAGCAAATGATCTGGAGCTGGCACCGGGTCATGCATCACCATCCAGCTGACATCTTCATCGTAGCTCCCGGTAGTGAGCGAACCCTCGTAGCGATAGAACTTGCCGGTGTCTTCGGGCAGGCATTTTGACAGGTCGATCTTGGTGTCAGTGGTATGGGCGCAGACCGCCTTCAGAAACTGGGCGCCGCGGCAGTCATCGGAACTTTGCGAAGCGAACCAAACGCCGATTACGAACCTCGTGGAGCCGTTTGTAGGCTTCACGATTTCATGGACCATATGCAATTCCAGCGGATACTGGTGGCCACTCAGGTGGTGTTCCGAGGGCGCGTGGAAGTGAATCGACACGAGCCTGAGTTGCTGACCCAGCACCTCGACCTCTAACGGAGGCGTGAGCTCGAAGTGGTGACCTTTCAGAACGCCTTGATACTCTTCCGCCGGGTATGGGTTGGATTGGGCTGGAAACCGGCAATAGTAGGCCTCTTCCGGGCAAATGTCGATCGGAGAGCGCTGAAACCAGACTGGTAAGATGGTCTTTTCGAATTTTCGCATTTTGGAAATTACCAGATTGCCAACCAGCCTCCTGCTGATGTCAGCGGGCCATTTGCACGGCAAGGTCGCGCCCAACCCGGGCGCGCGCGTGTTTTCTTCAGGTAGGAATGTACTCCACAAGCTACGAGAATTCGAGAGGTTCTGAACTTTTTTCATGAGAAGGTGCTTCGATGAAAAAGCAGCTACTTGCAGCGCCTTCTCCGATGCAGTCCGACTTGCGATTGGACTTTGCCGACATTCTGATGTTGGAATATGCGGCTCTGGGCCCTCGTAGTTCCAGTTCGCAAAGTTTCCTGAGCGGGCTGCTCACCTACAGCGCGGACTGGCTGCCCGGGTTGAAGCTGGCGGAGGCTCAGCAGCGACTGCAGATGCTGCTGCAGGAAGGCCTGGTTGATGAGCAGTTGCGCTGTCTGCCCCTGCTGGTGGTGGACCTGGCAGCCCATGCCAGGCTGGGAGGCCGTGCCAATTCCCGCGCTCTCAAGCGCAATCGGAGGCCGGGCGATGACCCGGTGGAGGCCTTGACCTGTAGCTGGGCAGGTGCTCCCTTCATGGAAAGGATCGTCGAACGGATTCGATACCCTGAGTCCTTTCGCGCACTGGCCCCCGAATTCGTCGAAGTGGCCTATCGCAGGATGTTGCCCGCCCGGCTGGATGCGCTGGAGCCGGGTGGCGCGATCCTTGACTATATGGAGCAGACGTTTCAAGAGCTGCCCCCATTTGAGCGTTCCACCAACACCATTTGCCGATTTGCCCGCTTTGGTGCGCAGGGGCTGCGGCCGCAGTGGAGCGAGGTTCCGGTTGCGCTGATGGTGTTGCAAGGCAAGGACCGGGAGGCCATCGACTTCCTCAAAGGTCTGGATTTGACCCGATCGAGCAGCTTCACTCGCCTGTTCTTCATTTTGGCGATGATACGGCAACGCCAAAAGATCGAGTGGCATCGATTGGCCGGGACATCCTCGGGCCTGCGCCATTGGGGCGGCTGGTTGGAGCAGGTGCGACGCGGAATTCCGTTGCCCCGGCCGGCCAGCTGGAAAGAGCTGAGGAATCGCTTGGGCTTGCTGCTGGTGGGCGGTGCCGCTCTCTGGGAGGAGGATTTTGAGCTCTTTGACCAGGTCCAACCCGCCTTGCGCGAGGCTCGCGAGAAGGCCTCTGGCTCCGGCTGGGCCTATGTGGCCGAGCTTTTTGACCAGCTGGCGGAGGACCGGCCGGGAGCGCTGCGCGACTTCCTGCCCCGCCAGCCCGGTTGGCGCCGCCAGCTGGACCGTCTGCTGACTCTGGGGGAGGTCTCTGAACAGGCCGCGGAGCGGGTCGTCTGGAGGATCACGAGCGACGAGGAAGGCTGGGAGGTGGCGCCTTATGTGCAAAAGCGTAACAAGAAGGGCTGGACTCCCGGCCGCAATTTCCTGTTTCAAGGCACTCCCCATCCTCTTGCTCGCCAGGATGAACAGGCTCTGAGCGCTTTTCGCGATTTGAACAGGGAGGAAGGCTGGCGAAGCCTGGTGGGTCATCCCTTGCTCTTTTTCAAGGAGCAAGCCGTCGAGCTGAGCCTGGGCGAGCCTCAGCTGCGCGTCCTTCGCCACAATGGTCGTATCGGTCTGAGGCTTCAGCCTCCCGGGCTGGCCCAGGGTTATGCCCTTCAGTCGAAGGCTCCGGGGCGTTTGGAACTGGTCTTGCTTCCACCTCGACTGGCCGATCTGGCCGAAGCTCTAGGTCCAAACGGATTTTCTGTTCCGGAGGACTGTGAAGAACAACTGACTCCGGTGCTGAGCAAAGTTTCGGGCTTACTCAGTATCGCCTCCGACGTGGAGGTCGGCAATCAGAGCATCGAAGAGCGCGAACTGCATAAAACCGTTTACCTGCGCCTGACTCCCAGCGGACCGGGACTGCGTATGCAGGCCCTGGTTCGACCTTTTGGGCCGGGAACCAACGCCTATCTGGCCAATGAGGGACCGGCACGATTGGTGATTCAGGAGCAAGGGCGCACGGTCCAGGTGGTGCGCGATTTAGGCCATGAACGGGAAGTACTCAGGGGGTTGGGCCTGGCGGGGGATGGACCCTGGTCATTTCTTGACCCGTTGAGCTGCCTGGAATTTTTGGAACGATTGGCGGCCAACGACCGGCCCGAGGTAGAGGCGGAGTGGCCCGAGGGCCAGACTTTCCGGCTCAAGAAGCCTTCCGGCTCGTGGTGGCTGAAAGCCCAGAGCAAAACGGACTGGTTCGAGATTTCCGGCGGTCTGGAATTGGAGCCGGGTCAGGAACTCAAAGTGATCCAGATGTTGGAAATGCTGCGCCAGGCACAGGGACGGTTTGTGCCCCTGGGAGAGGGTGAGTTTCTGGCCCTCAGCGAAGAGATGGCGGCCCGCCTGCGTCTGATGAGTCAGCTCGCCGAGCCGAGTAAAGGCGCGGCGCTGCGTTTTCATCCGCTGGCTGCCGGCCTTTTGCAGGATTTGCCTGAGCTGCAGGCCGATCAGCAGTTTCAACATCGCATCGCCGAGATTCAAAGGCTGAGCGAACTCAAAGCCCCTCTTCCCAAGACGTTCACGGGGGAGCTGCGTGACTACCAGCTCGAAGGCTATCGCTGGCTGGCCCAGCGGGCCGAATGGGGAGTCGGGGCTTGTCTGGCAGATGACATGGGGCTGGGTAAGACCATCCAGGCTCTGGCCCTGTTGCTGTTGAGGGCCGCTCAGGGCCCGGCCCTGGTGGTGGCTCCAACTTCGGTGACCTATAACTGGCTGCAGGAAGCCGTGCGTTTTGCGCCCACGCTGAAGATTTGGGATCTTCGGGAACACCCGCGTAGTCAGCTCCTGGGGAAGGTGGCGGCGGGAGACCTGGTGGTGTGTAGTTACGGCCTGCTGGTGAACGAAATTGCCCAATTGGAGAAGGTCGAGTGGGCCACCGTGCTGCTGGACGAGGCGCAAGCCATCAAAAATTCCAGTTCGCAACGGAATCTGGCTGCCTGCCGTCTAAAAGCCTCAGCTCGGGTGGCCACTACCGGCACTCCGCTGGAGAACCGCCTGGACGAGCTGTGGGCTCTCTTTCGCTTCCTCAATCCCGGCTTGCTGGGCGGTCAGGAGCGTTTTCGCCAGCGCTTCGTCCTACCCATCGAGAACGACGATGCCCATGCTCGCAAGACGCTGCGCCGGCTCATTCACCCGTTTCTGCTGCGCCGCACCAAGAGCCAGGTTCTCAGCGAATTGCCGCCGCGCACCGAGGTCACTTTGGAAGTTCCCATGAGCGCCGAGGAACGCGCCTTTTATGAAGCATTGCGTCGCCGCGCCGTGGACCAGCTTCAGGGGGATCAGGCCGACGCCATCCACGTGCTGGCGGAACTGACCCGACTGCGCCGGGCCTGTTGCCACCCCGGCCTGGTGGACAAGAACCTGCGCGGACCGGGCAGCAAGCAGCAAACCCTGCTCAGCCTGCTGGTGGAACTCAAGCAGGGAGGACATCGGGCCCTGGTTTTCAGCCAGTTTGTCGAGCATCTTTCCCTCATCCGGCCGTTGTTGGAAGCTGCTGGTTTCACTTTCCAGTATCTGGATGGCTCCACGCCGGCTCGCCTGCGCAAGCAACAGGTGGACCGTTTCCAGGCGGGCGAATCCGACCTCTTCCTGATCAGCTTGAAAGCCGGTGGAGTCGGCTTGAATCTGACCGCCGCCGACTACGTGGTGCACCTGGACCCCTGGTGGAACCCCGCCGTGGAAGATCAGGCCTCGGATCGCGCTCACCGCATCGGGCAGAAACGGCCGGTGACTGTTTATCGGCTGGTGGCTCAAAACACCGTGGAGGATAAGATCGTCGCTTTGCACGCCCGAAAGCGCGAATTAGCCCAGAGCCTGCTGGAAGGCACGGAGACTCCCGCGCGCCTGGATGCGGAGGCTATGCTTGCCCTGATCCGCGAAGACTGAAGGCTCTCCAGCTCGAGCACCTGCCCTGGAAGCGCGTGGAGTGGTGTCAAACCCGCGTTGATTCACCTCATTGAGGCGATGGGGAAGTTGCAGCCAGGTCTGCTCATTCTGCCCTGTCCATTCGGATGAACGCCCAAATCGAACAACTGATGCACAAGGCAAGAGCCCGATCTGAGCCGGGGCTGGAGACATTGAACCCGTCCGAAGCTGAGCTCGTGCTGGACTGGGTAGAGAATGAGATTAGCCTTTCGCCAGGCAAGCCTGAACAAGCTTCTCGCAGTGAGGGCACTTTTGGCGCACGAGGTTCGGCTCGAGGCGCTCCAAGATTTCGCATTGATGGTTGCCTTTGTGGTAGCTGCCTTTATTGGTCTTTTCGGACGCCTTTTCCAGGCCCTTGATCAGCCGCACTCTATCGACCGTCTCGGGTGTCTGAGATGGGGGGAGGCTTTTTCTGTGGAATTCCCTGCCGTAGAAGGTGGCCAAAGCCTCGATGTCTGCAAGAAACCAGGACTCCATCTGTTGCACCATCAGTTGACACTGCTCTTCTGTTGTTCCCGGAGGCTTCTCCCATCCGTCCCGCCGCTTCAGGTAGGCCCAGCGACTGGATTCTTGTACAGGACCTTCGCTGTCAACCAGGAGGATGGCGTCTGTCTTCTGGCTCAAGGCGATACGAAAATCCTTATAGGCTTCGGTCCGGCCGCCGCAGGCCACGATTCGAGGCAGCCTTGTTACTCCCGCCCTTTGCAAAAAGGTGCGCATGGCGTTGCGCAAGGAAATGGCAAGGGCTTTGTTTTTGTCCCCGCCGCCCTCCAGGTAGATCTTAAAGTCAGGCTTGAGTTCCGCCAAGCTCACCTCGCAACCAGAGTTGGCCCAAGCCGCCATATTCGCTGAGCCAGGCTTTGAGCTCCCCGGGCTCGCGTCTGAAAAAATGAGTGCTGTCGTCGCTTCGTTCGGCGATCAGGAGGCATTCCGGTGTCTCCGTCAGTGCATCGACCAGAATGTCGGAATGCGTAGTGACGATGAGCTGGGTTTTGTTGCTGGCTTGCACGAGAAGCCTGGCCAGTCCAGGCAGCACATCCGGGTGCATACCGAGTTCGGGTTCCTCAATGCAGATCAAAGGAGGAGGATTGGGATTCATGAGGATGGCCAGAAGGCACAGATAGCGGATGGTCCCATCGGAAAGCCGGTGGGCAGGAACAGGCCATTCCTCATCCTGGAGGAAAAGTTGGACTTGGTTGCCTGAGACTTTGATATCGAAATCGTGGAAACGTCCAGAGAACCGGTAGATAGCCGCAATCAGCGCATCCTTTAGTTTCGGTTTGAGTTTGAAGTCAGCGAGAACCAGCGCCAGGTTGCTGAAATCCTCCAGCAGGACATCGCTCGGCAGGCCCGACTGTTGGGGTTGCCGGCCGGGCGCCACGCGGCCAAAGGTCCAGTTTCGATAAATACAGATCTTGGAAAGCAACTCTCCAAGTTTCGTAAGCTCTGGATAGTTGTCCTTATCTTTCCGTTGTGCGAGGATGGACTGGTCGGGGAGTAAATCCTCTCGCCGCAACGTTTTCTCTTTTTTGGCTACGCTTAGGACCGGCCTGCCATTTTTGTACCCGAAGTAGAGGGCCTCCGAGCCGGCGCCTGCAATCCGCTCGTCCACGATTTCCAGCCTGTGCTGAACGGCCGAAACTTCCAGCCTGTATTCAACGGTGTGGCTTCCCAGATGAAATAGGGCCTCGATTGTGGGTCTGGCGTCATACGCCCCTTTGTGCAAGAGATCTTGAACGCCGCCGGCGCGACGCACCATTCCAGCCAGGTCACCGGGCAGATTTCTGAGTAGATCGATGATTTCGATCAAATTTGATTTGCCACTCCCGTTGGGCCCCACGAGAACGTTAAGGGGCAGGAGCTGACACTTGGTTCCCCACACGCCGAAGGACAGTAAGTCCGATATTTTAATGCTCTCGAGAAACACCGGGTCGGCTTCGGAATCAAACGAATTCAAACCTTGTCGGGGACTCAGCGGTCACGGCGGAAGTCCTAAGGGGGCACGGGGCGGAGTCGCGCCACAGCCTCGGTCGATGCTCCTATGCTTTCCGTTGGCAGAGGAATCCAGTCGTTTGGATCGTGGCAGTAGCGGTTGACGTTGAAGCCAGATTTTGACGCGGCTCTTGGTCTTTCTAAAGAACCCCAAGAGGGTCTCCTCCGGTGACTCAGAATTGCTTTCGCATGTACGTCGCCTGTCCCAACTGTGGAAACCTCAATAAACAAGGGGAGCCGGCTTGCTACAGCTGCGGCCAGGAGATTCCCACCGACATTCCGCCGCCGCCGCCCACGGCCCCGGCCGAAGCCACCGAGGAGAATCCCTGGCAGGCCAACCTGGACATCCGCGTTCAGCCTCTCAATCCCACCAAGGGGAGCGATGTCAGCAAGGGCCGTTTCAAGGACCTGGCTTCCCGTTATGAGGCGCGCAAGGTGCCCAAGACGGACGCCAACATCGTGCACGGGTTGCGCGCTGGCATTCCGGCCGGACTTTTGACGGGCATGGCGATGTGCGGGTTCCGTAAGTTCCAGGTGGATGACATGACCCGCCTCGCTTATCGCAAGAATCCGAAGATTGAAAAGCACGGCTCTCAGATGATGGGTTACACGATGTGTTACGACCTGTTTTTGGGTCTGATCATCGGAGCCGCTCTGGGTCTCACCAATCTGCTCTGCTTTTACTTTGAGGCCAGCCGGGCCGGGGCCGTGATTGGCGCGCTGGCGGGTGGAGTGCTCTCGTTTATCGTGGGCAAAGGTTTCATGGGGGTAGCGATCGGCGCGGTCGAAGGTTTGCTGCTGGGCTGGTTGGCCTCGGCTATCGAGAACAAGCTTTTCCGCGGTAACTAAGTGATCGATACGACGGTGAAGCCGGCGTCCTCCACCGCTTCCCGTAGCGCTTCCTGAGCGCAGTCCCCAGTGACCCAGGCGGAGTGACTGCTTAAGTCCACCTTCACCTCGGTGACGCCCGGCAATTGGGAAAGACCGCGCTCTACAGCCTGCTGGCAGTGTTGGCAACTCATTCCTTCGATTTTCAGATGGGTGGTCATAGCGAATCGATCATCTTGACCAAGGGTAGGATGGCTGCCAGCACCAGGAAGCCGGAGACGATGCCCATGGTAAAGAGCATGATCGGCTCCATGAGTTGCACCGCCGTTTCCATCCGATGGGCGGCGTCTTCGCCATACATATTGGCGGTAGTGGCCATGACGGGACCGAGCGAGGCCGTTTCCTCACCGATGGACAGCATTTGCACCAGCACTTCGGGAAAGACTCCACTGGCGGCCAGGGCTTCGCCGAAGGTTTCGCCATCGGCCAGATGTTTGTGGGTGATGTCCAGGGCCCGCCGGAAAAAACGGTTGGAGGTCACCGCTCGGCCCAATTGCAGGGCGGTCAGCAGGGTCAGGCCGGATTCGATGGTGGTGGAGATCGTGAAAAGCACGCGGGCCAGGGTGATGCGCTGGTAAAGTTCGCCCAGGATGGGGAGATTCATGGGAATCCAGTCCAGGCGTTCCCCCCAGACTTCGTTCTGGCGCATCCGTTCCAGCAGCGGCGGGCCCAAGAAAAACAGCAAAAGCAGGCTGAAAGGCACACCGACCAGGGTGGCCGGGTGGCGAATAACGCGTCCGATGGTCATCAGGATTTGGGTCGGCAGGGGCGGCTGCACGCCCAGGCCGGTCAGCATCGGCTCCAGTGCGGGGATGATGACGTACATGAAGATGCAGCCAACGCTGAAGCTCACCAGGCCCAGGAAGATCGGGTAGGTGATGGCCGAGCGGATCTTTGACATGAGCCGGTTCTCTTGCTCGAGCAAGTTGGCCAGCCGGCCCATCATCTTGGAAAGCTCGCCAGTCTTTTCTCCCGACTGCACCAAACCCAGAAAAACAGGCGTAAAGACCGTAGGGTACTTGGCCATGCAGCCGGATAAGGACATTCCACTGCTGACCGCGGTGCAGACCTGGTCGATGACCTCACCCAGATCGGTGGGGTCGCCTTCGGCGTAGAATTCCAGGGCTCGCTGGATGGGAACGCCGGCGTCGAGCATGGTCACGAACTGCCGGGTGAAGCACGACAGTTGATGCAATGAAACCTTGTAGGTCTTCTTGCGCGAAGGAAACAAGCCGTACAAATTCCGAAGCGGCCAGGAAAGTCCTGGCTAGCGGGGC
>JALHOV010000110.1:0-17225 GCA_022842865.1 Vulcanimicrobiota bacterium
TGCTCTTCCGATCTGAGCACTCCATCGAGATGTCCGAAAGCCTTTATCGGCTCAACCAGTTTTTCCGCCTCGGTTATTTCGAGGACGAAATGGAGGTCGTTGCTCTTGTCCGTTCATGAAGCTCCGGTCGTGTTGGTGACCATGCCTTTTAGCAGCCTGACCCACCCCGCTTTGGGACCCAGTCTGTTACAGGCGGCTCTACGCCGGCAATCGATCGAATGCAGGCTGCTCTATGCCAATTTGTTTTTTGCCGAGCGGGTGGGCTTGGAAGCCTACCACAGCTACGAGAGTCTGGGACACCTGGGCGGCGAACTGCTCTTTGCCGAGGCCGCTTTCCTGGAGAAGACGCCTGAGCTTCCCAGGCAATTGGGCGCGCGACTCCCGTCGGTAGTGGACTTTCGTCTCCAGGCCTCCGCCTTCGTGAGGGACACCGCTCTATCGATTGTGGCTCGGGCTCCCAAAATCGTGGGTTGCAGTTCTACCTTTCAGCAAAACTGTGCATCTCTGGCCCTGCTGCGCGAGATCAAGCGGTTGGCACCGGAGATCTGGACCGTGATGGGCGGAGCCAACTGCGAAGGGGTTATGGGTCAGACCCTGGTGGCTAATTTTGGCTGGCTCGATTATGTGGTTTCGGGCGAGGCGGATGAGGCCTTTCCGGCTTTGTGCGCCAGTTTGCTGGACCATGCCGGGGCCTTTCCTCCCGAACGCATTTATGGAGTTATCAGCCGTAAGAACTTGCATGAGCCGGCCCCGCGCGCCAGTTTTTCTCGTTTGGACGAGCTGCCCTTACCCGATTATTCGGATTATTTCGATACCCTGGAACAGGTGGGCTTTGGCGAGCACATTGAGCCTGGCCTGATGTTGGAGACTTCACGCGGATGCTGGTGGGGACAAAAACACCACTGTACGTTCTGTGGCCTGAACGGTAAGGGCATGGGCTACCGTTCCAAAAGCGCCGATCGGGTCGTGACGGAGATGGAGCACCTGGTGGAGCGCTATGGCGTGGAGGGGCTAATGGTCGCCGACAACATTCTGGATATGCGCCATTTTCAAACGGTCTTGCCCCGCCTGAACGAGCGAGGCTGGCGTCTTTTTTATGAAACCAAGGCGAATCTGAAGCAAAGCCACGTGCAGGCGCTGGCGGCAGCGGGCGTGCGCTGGATTCAGCCGGGCATCGAGAGCCTCTCTGATGAGGTTCTGGCTTTGATGGATAAGGGGGCCAGCGCCCACATTAATCTGCAATTGCTGCGCCAGTGCCGCGAGCACGGCATCAGGGTTTTTTGGAACTTTCTGGTGGGATTCCCCGGTGAGGACCCGCAGTGGACCTGGGCCATGACCGAGTTTCTCCCCAGTCTGGTCCATTTTCAGCCTCCCAACGGCGTGGTCTGGATTCGTTATGACCGCTTCAGTCCATATCATGAGACCCCGGAGAAGTATGGAGTCCGACCTGTGGCTATGGGCGAGTATGGCTATGTCTATCCGCTCGAGGCGGATCAACTGGCCGACCTGGCCTACTTTTTCGTGGACGAAAACGGCGCTCAGCGTGAACCGTTGCGCGCTCCGGTGGCTCGTTTGCGCGAGCTGGTCGACGAATGGCGGGCTTTATGGCAGGGGTCCGCTCCCCTGTTGAATTTCATCGATGACGGGCAACGATTGGACATGCTGGACACCCGCCCGGGCCGCCACCAGAGTCGCTATTTCCTGGCAGGGATGGAGCGCGATTTGGTGCTTGCCTGCCTCACGCCGGTGCGTCGAGAGCTGCTATTGCAGCGTCTGGGCGAGGGGGCCGAAGCGGCTTTGAATCGCCTGATCGAGTTGCGAGTGGTTTTGGAAATTCACGGACAGTGTCTAAATCTGGCTCTAGCCGGAGACGTTCCAAGTTTGCCCTCTGATTCGGAATTTCCGGGTGGAACCATAGGTGTGGCCTCCTGGGCGCGCCGCTACGCGGGCCGGCCCAAGCAGGAAACTGTGGTCCAGGCTGAGAAGTCGCGCTGACAGTAAAGTATCTTTAGGCAAAGATTTGCCGGACAGGAGTTTTGATGAGCAGTGATCGCGACAAAGTCCTTTTTCAAGAGTTAGTAGCTAAGGCCTGGGAGGACGATGCCTTCCTTAAGTCCCTGGTTGCAAACCCTAAGCAGGCTCTGAAGGACGCGGGCATTTCCGTTTCCGACTCGGCCACGGTTGAGGTTTTGCAGGATACCGCCAGCGAGGCGCACGTCGCCCTGCCGGTCAACTGTGATGACAAGTACCTGAGCGAAGTCATGGGTCGTCTGAAGAAAGCGTTGCCCCTGAAACGCAAGGTGCAGTTGGTGCAGAACACCGACCAGAAGATGTATTGCGTGATTCCGGTCAAGCCGGAAGGTTATTCCGCCGGGAGTCTCTCAGAGGACCAGCTGGCCTCGGTTTCGGGCGGCGGCAACGTGGTCACCAACGTGACCGTGGAAGGCGTCGTCGTGGTCGGTGCCGTCACCACCGTAGTCGTCACCTGATGACCCTGGCTACGGAGGTCCTGTCGGTCTACGCTCAGCGCGAGTTGCTGGATGCCGATTACCTGAAGGAAATCGGCCAGGCCAAACGCTTTGCGGAGTGTTGGATGGCCCACCCTGAATTCGCCGAACGATTTCGTCAGGACCCCGTAGCCACTCTGGCCGCCCGCGGTTTGCAGGGCAGCCCTGAAGAATATCTGGCCCTGGTCGAGGGCAAAACCCCGGAATCCAGGCTGGGCCGTCGCTACCGCGCTTTCATCCGAGAGAAACTCGAGCTGCGCGACCGGTTGCGACATTTAAAAATAGGAACGACGCCCTTCGCCCGCTGGCGCGAGCGCCAAATGCAGCGCAGTCGGAGCCAGTTTGCCCGAGCGGTCGACGTGGGTCTGGTTCACCCGACCTTGGCCTTCGAGTTGCAGCGCGGCTGCTCGGTCGGTTGCTGGTTTTGCGGCGTCTCCGCCCCGAAGCTGGGCGACCGCTGGGCGTATACTCCCGAGAACGCTCAGCTGTGGCGAGAAGTATTGGGCATCTTTCGGGGGGTGGTGGGACCGGAGATCCACGGTTTTTGCTACTGGGCCACCGACCCATTGGACAACCCGGATTACGAGAAGTTTTGCCTGGATTACGTGGAGTGCATGGGCCACTGGCCGCAGACGACCACCGCCCAGCCAATGAAATACCCCGAGCGCCTGCGGGCGTTGCTGCAACTTTCGGCGCAGCACGGCGGTTTTTGTGATCGCTTTTCGATTTTAACCATGGGAATTTGGAACCGGGTCCACGCCGAGTTTTCCCCCGAAGAACTGGTGCACGTGGAATTGATTCCCCAGAATCCCGAATCGCGTATGTTGAAGGCCAATGCCGGCCGGGCCCTGGGCGAGAAAGCTGACCGCTACGCCAAGGAGCGTGAGTCCAAAGGGATTTCCCCGGACCTGCTGAGCTCCTCCACCATCGCCTGCGTGACCGGCTTTCTGGTCAACATGCTGGACCGGTCTGTGCGACTGGTGACGCCGGTGCCGGCATCCGAGACCTGGCCGGACGGTTTTGAGGTGATCCAGCAGGGTCATTTCGATTCGCCCGAGGGTCTGAGCCAGATGTTGGCCGAATGGACTTCGGAGCAGGCCATGCCCAGCTCTCTGCCTTTGGATCGGCCCTGCCGGATGCGCCCGGACCTGCGGGTGGAGGCGGAGGCCGAGTTTGGCTTCCGGCTGGTCTCACAGTATTTGAGTCAGAACTGGGCCGGGCCCCGCTGCCTGGCCCAGGCTCTGGAGCAGGGGGAGTTCGAGCCGGGTTCGCTGGCGCTGGCTCTGGACGCCTCCGATGAGGTCAGCCCGGCCGAATCTTTGATGGTGTTGCGTAAACTTTACGATTTCGGGGCGATCGAGCTGACTCGATGAGCAGAGTTCGCCTTTCTGGCAGGCACCCGCAAAGGAGCCAGCGGTGGCCTCGGGTCGGGAGGCTAAAAAACTCAGGCCCCGGAAGAATCCGAGGCCTGAGTGACGTTCCCGACTGGCAGTGCCGAAATTTCCCGAGGTTGTCTGGAAAGGTGCCCACGGTGTCAACCGATGGAGCACCCATCTGACTGGTCAATTTTTTGTTCGTCTCCAGGTCGGGGCTCCTTTCGATCCTAGACCAGTAGAAACCTCAAAAAGAGTGACCGATATACTTTCTGCGGTGGTCGGGAACATGCTATCGAAAAGCCAGTAGAGTGCCCTGCGTCAGGCGGGCGGCAGTTTGCGCCAAAAGTGGATCTGGTGGTCGACCTGCACCATCGCGTCGGTGATGTCGCGTTGTGCGCGGAAATCATTGACGGCGTGGTAGGCGCCGAGGACGGGGTGGTAGTCGTCGATGATGATGAAGCCGCCCCAGGAAACCTTGTCATAGAGGTGCTCTAGCGCGGTGTAGGTGGAGTCGTACCAGTCGCCGTCCAGGCGCAGCAAGGCCAATTGTCCCTGCCAGGCGGGCAGCGTGTCGGCAAACCAGCCCGGCAAGAAGCCTACCCCCTCGTCGAGCAAGCCATAGCGGGCGAAATTTTGGCGTACTTCCTCGAGCGCTACCGCGAAAGCGCCGGTTTCGCTCAGGTAGGCATAGAGAACCGCATCCAGCAGGTTAGTCTGGCGGTCCGGCTGAGGCAGTCCCTGAAAGGAATCGGCCACCCAGGTGCGGCGCCTGGGGCCCACGCCCATCGCGTTTTGGACGGCGCGCAGCAAAATGCAAGCCCCGCCACGCCAGACACCGCACTCCATGAAGTCGCCAGGCACCCGCAGCCAGATGGCCTGGCGCGCGCAACTGCGCAGGCTGGTGAGGGCCGCCTGACCCAGCAGGGTATGGCTGACCGGGGAATTGATGCGCAAAAGACGGACCACGTCTTCCACTTGGAAGTCCAGCAACAGACCGCGCAGGCTCGTCCGGGCCGAGTCGGACAGGTTCAGCTGATTTTTCTTGAGGGCCCGGATTTCGGCGGCGAACTCGGCCCGCACCCGTCGTCTGAGCGCTCGAGCCCGGTTCAGTTCTTCTCGGGAAAGGACCGGTTCCGGCTGGTCGGCCAGTCCGCCGGCCACAGCCGTCTGAACCAGATCCAGGTAGGCTTGTTCCAGGTCGAATGACATGCCCAGGGGCGTTCGCCCCGCCCCGTGGAACCTCTTCTCGCTGGCCGCTTGAGGTAAAATTTCACGGTCTCAGCCGGCCCGGAAACGTAAACTCAGAGTATGCTACAGCGTTTGATGTATTTTTACGGGTTCCGGGCCGAACTCTTGGAACATGGTCCGCTTTACCAACTCTTCCCACGTGGCCAACAGGGTGACCTGCGATGGGCCGCTCAAGCCTGCCAGGCGAGGGCCTGTGAGCACCAGTCGGACCACTTTGGTCTGTACTGGTTGCCCGAATTGGAGATTTTTCTGATGGCCTTCAGCCTGGACGGCGATTGGATTCGTATCTTTGAAGAGCGTCCCAACCTGATGGATGTGGCTCGCTGCCTGCGCCAGACGCTGACCGGCGTCACTCTGGCCAGTCGCACTCCCTACATTCCCAGCGGTTCGCTGGATTCCGGCTGGGATAAACTGGAGCAGACCGCTCGCCTGTGGTGGTGGGTCCGGCTCAGAAACAACCTGCAAGCGCCCACGGCCGACCTTGAGGACTGGCCGCAACGTTGGGCCGACCTGTTGCATACTCTCGATTAACCTTGCCCTCAGGGCCAATAACGTTTGAGGTGAGGGCTGTCTTCCGAGCCGCCGTAAATGGTTACCGGGGTGCCTTCTTTGACCATATCGTAGAGCGCTTCCACGTCGTAGATGTGCATACGAAGGCATCCGTGAGAACTGGCCGAGCCGATGGACCAATCCGCGTTGGTTCCGTGAAAGCCCACGCTACCCCAGGACAGGCCAATCCAGCGCGTGCCCAGGGGGTTGCTGGGACCCGGAGGAATGGTCTCGGCTTCGCGCGCCCAGGGCGAGTCGGGGGGGATCCAGCTGGGGTCCTTGACCTTTTCCGCCACGGTAAAAGCGCCGGTCGGAGTCGGGTAGGCGGGTTGGCCGCAGGCCACCGGGAAACGCACGGGCGCTTCCCCGGGTCGGTCCAGCACCAACTCAAACTGGTTTAAATTGACGAAGATGCGCGGTCCCAAGGCGGCCAGCGTCAACTGGGCGACGCGTCCGGTGGTAGGCAGACCTTCGCGCTTTTGAAACTCCTTGACGGCCGTCTCGGTGCTGGCATCGAATTCGCCCGTGATTTGCTCCTCGTTCAGCATGCCGGCGTCCACCAGACGTCGCTGCAACTGAAAGATGTCCTGACCGCGGGCTCCCAAAGTGATCATCTTGTTGCCCAGTTCTTCGCTGGAATCTACCAGGAAATCGGCTTCTTCAGTGGCCTTGCGGCCGGCCCGGTCGATCGCCTCGAATTCCAGTTTGCGACTTCCTTCGGGAAGATTGCGTAAAGGGATAAGAGCCTGCCAGCTCTGGCCCTGAGAGGTCAGGGCGGGTTTCTGCCACTTGCTCCCGTCCAATCGGTAGCGCAGAGCGGCGATGCCGCTGTCATCTTGCATCAGCACGCGCACACGGAAACTATCCTTCGGGCTGTCTTTGCCGCGTAGGGGCTCCGAACTGCCGTCGGCCAGTAGCCGTTCCAGAGAAAGGCTGGGCGATTTTCGGTCCGAGAAGACGCGGCGCTGGAGCCGGGACTCGTTGCCGGCGGCGTCTCGAGCCACCAGCTGTATCTCGTTCCAGCCAGGACCCAGACCCAGGTTCAAGCGAAAAGGTCCATCCGCGGAGCCGCTTAGTGTGACGGATTCGGCGGCCAGAGCGGCTCCTTCGCGAGGGCTGGCTACCGACAACTTGGGGGGGACGGAGTCGACCTGGAGCTGGCAGTTCCAACCTTCCCCACGCAGGCCTCCGAGCTCGACGGCCAGGGGAACCAGCCCGTCCCTTTGGTCTTGGGGAACGGTCAAGCGCAAGCCGTGCCAATCTCGGGCGACCGGCACTTCGCGGCCGTCGATGCGGGCCTTGACCCCCCAGGGCACTCCGCTGAGAGCGAGGCGGATTTCCTGGCCCGGACGACAATCGAGGTGAGCCGGGCCTCTCTGCACGTGAGCAGGCCAGGCCAGAGCCACCAGGCCCAACCCCAATCCTCCTGCCGTGAGTAACGCTTTTGCCCTGAACATGTTCGCTTGAATAGTTTTCAAGAATCCTCAGTCGGGTCCTGGTTTTGTTCTTAGAGTGTTCGAAAAATCATGAAGGCGTGGTCTTCTGCCAGGCTTCCGATAAACCCACCAGGGCAACGCCGGCGGCGATCAGGAGAACTCCGGCCCAGCGGGTTGGGGTTACCGTCTCGTTGAGCATCACCGGAGCTAGCATAGCATTCAGCACGTAGGTCATGGCTGTGAAGGGCAATACAAAAGTCAGGTCCGCGTAGGACAGAATCGAAGTCCAGATGAAGAAGAAGGTGGCCATACCCGATAGTGCCAGCCAGAACCGGGGAGTGGTAAGCAGTCGGCCGACCAGGGAGAAGAAGTCGCCCGGACTGGAAATCTTGATTTCGCCCAAACCCTTCATTGTCTGGGACATCCAGATATCTCCAAAAGTCACGGCCACAATGGCTATGAACAGTAACACGATGGTTTTTCCCACGCTGACTTCCTTCTGTCGTTGAGCGGCTTGAGCAGGGAGGGTTCGTTGGCAGCAAGAAGCCGCCGAAGTGACCGAGACTCACCTTTTTATCGCTCTTTACGCGTTGACGTTTGCTCGACTGGTGATTTATTTCCAGCCTCAGCTTATATCCGAACCCCTCAAGCGTCGAAACGTCAACGAGTTCATCGACTCGATCGTGCATGCCGGTGTGAGCGCTTTGCTGCTGATCCACTTTATCGTGCGCAGTTATTACATCCCCTCGGGTTCGATGATCCCCACCTTGTTGGTCAAGGACTATATTCTGGTGAACGAGTTGCAGTATCGCTTTGCCAAGCCGGCGCGCGGAGACGTGGCCGTCTTTCATCCGCCGGATACCTACCACGGGAATAAGGAAGACCTGATCAAACGCGTGGTCGGTATCGAAGGGGACCTGATCGAGGTCAAGGACGGCAAGCTCTACCGCAACAACGAAGTCATCGACGAGCCTTTCATCAAGGAAGCCATCAACGAGCCTTTTGAGCAATACCGCGTGAAGAAAGGCTGCGCCTTTATGATGGGCGACAACCGCAACGATTCCTTCGATTCCCGTTACTGGCACGACGTGCCCCTGGACCACTACGTGGGCAAGGCAGAGTTTATTTTTTGGCCCCTGAATCGGGCGGGTCGGATTCGCTGACGAAACGTTGGGCGAAAGGCGAGGCGGTGACCGTTCCAGCCGTCCATGATGCCGGTTTGCTGGCCGCCTATGAGGAGGCCGCGAGTAGGCTTTTCGCGGCCTCGCTCACCGGTATACCCGCCCCTCGCTACGCCGTTACCGCTTGACCCTCCAGGCTGTGGGGAGTATACTCCCCACAGTCTTGGGGATATAGCTCAGCTGGGAGAGCGCTTCGTTCGCATCGAAGAGGTCAGGGGTTCGAGTCCCCTTATCTCCACCAAGAATGGAAAAGTCCGCTTCGAGCGGGCTTTTTTTGATCGGTGGCGAAGTGACGGAGATGGACAAGCCGCCGGAGTTCAGGGACAAATGGATCTTGGGCTGGTTTGCCATCTGGTTCGTTCTGTTTGTGCCGTTGGGGATGAGTTCCGTCCCAGACACCCATGGCGCCTACTGGCGAGAAGTGTTGATTTTGCCGGTGATGATGGGCTTTATCTTCACTTTCCTGGCAGGGTTGGTGCGACCGGCCGGTTGGCTGTCCTTGCTGGGTTTGATGGCCATGGGTCGCTTCTTGCCGGAGTTGGGTTCGACCAATCTGCAAATCTATTTTTGGCTTGCCTCCTACTTCACGCTGTTTTTTTCGCTGAGCGAGCGCCTGACGCTGGGCAAAATCCTTAAGGTGGCCAGCATCACCGGCACCGTTCTGGTTTTTGCCTACCTTCTCGACCCCGTGGGCGACCGGCGCGGTTTTGGCCAGGGGATTTTGAACTGGCTGGTGCTGATCGCTTGCCTGGTCGGCGGAAATGGTCTCATGCGCTTTAGCTCCTCGCTTCTCAAGCCCAAGGAGCCCGGCCGGCTCGACTGGATCGAGGACGTCTAAAGTTGCCTACCCAAATGGGCAGATTGTGGAGGCTTTGTCTCCCCAAGGAAGGGTTGGGTAGTGGGGCTGCGAAGGCGCGGAGGACAAACAAAATCCGGCAGGAGAAAGCATGTTCCAGAACACTCTCATCCCCTACGTGGTCGAGCAGACGGCGCGCGGCGAGCGCAGCTACGACATCTACTCGCGCCTGCTCAAGAACCGCATCATCTTTATCGGCGATGCCATCGACGACCACATTGCCAACCTGGTCATCGCACAACTCCTGTTCCTGGAACAGGAAGACCCGGACAAGGACATCGACGTCTACATCAACAGCCCTGGCGGTTCCGTGACCTCCGGCTTGGCCATGTATGACTGTATGCAGTTGGTCAAGCCGGATGTTTCGTGCATTTGCATGGGCATGGCCGCCTCGGCCGCGGCCGTGCTGCTGGCCGGCGGCGCCAAGGGCAAACGCTACGCGCTGCCTTACAGCCGCATTATGATCCACCAGCCCTGGATCGGACAGATCGGCGGTCAAGCCACCGACATCGACATCCACGCCCGTCAGATTCTCAAGACGCGCGCCCTGCTCAATCAGATTCTGGCCGATCACACTGGCCAGGAACTGAAGAAGGTGGAGCGCGACACGGAGCGCGACTACTATATGTCGGCTGCCGAAGCGGTGGAATATGGTTTGATCGATTCGGTCATCACCCGCGACGCACGCTAAAGTCATGGAGTCCCTGTTCCTGCGGGCTTGCCGCAATCAGCCGATCGAGCGTGTGCCGGTCTGGTTGATGCGGCAGGCCGGCCGTTATATGGCGGAATACCGCGAATTGCGGGTCCGGCATTCTTTCCTTGAGCTTTGCAAACAGCCCGATTTGGCCGCCGAAGTCACTTTGCACGCCCGTCAGGTGCTGCAGGTGGACGCGGCCATTTTGTTTGCCGACATCCTGCTCATCGTCGAATGTCTGGGACTGAAGCTGACCTTCGCCAAGGGCGACGGGCCGGTGATCAGTGAAGCGGTGCGCACTCCCGACGCGGTGGCTCGCTTGCCCAAGCAGATCGAAGTGGGCGAACTGGATTATGTCTACAAAGCCGTCAGCCTGATTCGCAAGGAACTACCGCCCGAGATCTCCCTGATTGGCTTCGCGGGCGCCCCTTTCACGGTCGCTTCTTACTGCGTAGAAGGCGGAAGCTCCCGCGAGTTTCTGCACACCAAGCGACTCATGTATTGCGACTTCCCGGCCTGGGATCGTTTGATGAGCACACTGGCGGAAGCCACCGCCGAGTATTTGAAGCGCCAGATCGAGGCGGGTGCCGACAGCGTCCAACTGTTCGATTCCTGGGCCGGCTGTCTGTCGCCGGCCGATTATCGCAAATATGTTAAGCCTTATAGCGCGAAGGTTTTGCAGAGTTTGCCCGCCGACGTGGTCAAGATTCACTTCGGCCGCGGCACCGCGCTGCTGCTCCAGGACATGGCCGAGTGTGGAGCGGACGTGGTGGGAGTGGATTTTATGACGCCGCTGGCCTGGGCTCGCCAACAAGTGGGCGGCAAAGCACTGCAGGGCAACCTGGACCCGGCCGTTTTGCTCACCGATCGCCAGACGGTGCGCAACGAGGTCGAAGAAGTGCTGCGTCAGGGCGGCGGACAGGGGCATATCTTCAATCTGGGTCATGGAATCGTTCCCCAGACGCCGGTCGACCTGGTGAAGTACCTGGTAGAGACGGTTCGGGAGCAATCGAGTGTCTCATTCCTTTGACCTGATTATCGTGGGCGGCGGTCTGACCGGGCTGACGGCCGCCTTCCGCGCCCAGCAGCGCGGCTGGAAGTTTCTCTTGCTGGAAGCCTCGGACCGCCTGGGGGGTTCGCTGGAGACGCTTCACGCGGACGGCCTTTTGCAAGAGCTCGGCGCGGAGTCGATGGTGACGGCCAAGCCCTGGGGCAAAGATCTCATCCTGGAGCTAGGTCTGGGCGACCAGTTGGTCAGCCCCCAACCGGAGTTCCACAAGACCATGATCGTCCGCGGCGGCAAGCTGGTGCCGATCCCCGAGGGCCTGCGCTTGCTGGCCCCCAGCCAGTGGATTCCCTTCTTGCGCTCGCCGGCCGTCTCATGGCTGGGAAAGCTGCGTATGGGCCTGGAGTTCTTCGTCAAGCCGCGCCCGGACAGCAGCGACGAATCGCTGGCCTCATTTGTGCGCCGGCGCCTTGGAAAGGAAGCCCTGGAGCGCATTGCTCAGCCTATGGTGGCTGGCATTTACACGGCCGATCCGGAAACGCTCAGCATGCGGGCTACCCTTCCTCAGTTTCTCGAGTACGAGCGCAAGTACGGCAGCGTCTGTCGGGGCTTGCTGCTCAGTCCGGAGGCGCGTGCCAGCCGGGGCCCCCGCTACCATCTGTTCAATAGCCTGAAAGGCGGTTTTGGACAGTTGATTCAGGCTCTGCGTAATCGGCTACCGGCAGAAAACCTGCGCTGCGGCCGGCCTGTCGGTCACATTCGTCCGCTTGAAGGCGGCTGGCAGGTGGACGGGGAGACCGCTCCGCGCTTGTTGCTGGCCGCTCCCACTTACGCTATGGCCGATCTGTTGCGGCCTTTTGACGCGCCGGCCGCCAGCCTGCTGCAAAAGCAGCGATACCTTTCCTCGGCCACCGTGAATTTGAGTTATCCGCTGGCCGCCGCTGACGCCTCGACCCGCGGTTACGGTTTCGTGGTGCCGGCCGTGGAGGGTCGCGATATTTTGGCCTGTACTTTTAGCCATCGCAAGTATCCCGGGCGCACCCCTGCCGACACGGCTTTGCTGAGAGCCTACGTGGGCGGAGCCGCCCGCCCCGAGGCCATGGCCTGGAGCGACGCAGAAATGGTGGCCCGCAGTCACCTGGAACTGTCGCGCTTGCTCAACATCGGGGAGCCTCCCGTGAGCGCTGTGGTGAAGCGCTACGTGCGCGCCATGCCACTCTATCGAGTAGGCCACCTGGAGTGGCTGAGCACTCTCGAAGATACGTTGGGGCGATGGCCCGGTCTGGGTTGGGCCGGCAACGTCTATCGGGGCGTGGGGATTCCGGACTGCGTGCGCTCGGCGAATGAAGCCGTGGCACGGCTCGCGGCTATGGGCTGAAGGCGGAAGGGCAGAGACTGGCCAGGGCACAGTCTCCGCAGCGCGGCTTCTTGGCCAGGCAGACGTAGCGGCCGTGCAGTAAGAGCCGGGAGGAGCCGTGGCTCCATTCTTTTTTTGCGAGCAATTTTTGCAGGTCCATCTCGACTTCCTCGGCCTCTTGTTTGTCGGTCAACTGCAGGCGCCGGGCCACCCGTCCCACATGAGTGTCCACAACAATGCCGGGTTTGCCGAAGCATTCTCCCAAGATCAGATTGGCAGTTTTGCGGCCCACCCCGGGCAGACTGGTGAGCTTCTCCATGGTCTGGGGCACCTGAGACTGGAAGCGCTCCACCAGGTGACGGCTGCAGGCCTGGATCGATCGGGCTTTATTGCGGTAGAAACCGGTGGGGCGAACGACCTCCTCGACCTCCTCGGGCGCCGCCGCGGCCAGAGCGGCGGGGTCGGGCCAGCGTTGAAAGAGCAGGGGCGTGACCTGGTTGACGCGCTGATCGGTGCACTGGGCCGAGAGAATGGTGGCGATGACCAGCTCGAAAGGGCTCGAGTGCTTGAGCTCCACAGCCGGGTTGGGAATGCTGATCTGTAACCTTTGGAGGGCTTCCGTGGCGCGCTTTTTACTCACACGAAAAGGCCCTAGTTGGGCCAGCGGTTGGTAGGATAGGGGAGGTGTGAACTGGCGGCGCCGCTGAATTTCAGGGTGGAGTCGAGCGTGTCGAGCCGGATTTCCGGCGGTTTGTCCTCGATGGCCAGCACCGTCACCTGCTGGCTTCCCGAGCGCATCAGTTCGGCCCAGGCGCGGCGATAGCGGGAGGCCACCACAAAGGTGGGGAAGGCCTGCTGCTCGCGGAAGGCGGCCAGACGGGAGTAGCCCAGGTGTAGAGCCTGTTGCTTTTGGCCTTCTCCGCCCACCGCCAGGGATGCCTGACTCTCGTCGATTTTCCAGACCAGCAGCGTCTCCCGGCCATCGGTGGCCTTTTGATAAAGCACGGGGGCCAGGCGCCGGCGCACGAAGTCCAGCAGCACTCCGGGAGCAGTTTTGACCGGCTCGTGGAGGGCCAGCTCCAGCAGGACTGCGTCCAGGTCGCGAATGGAGACTCGCTCGCGCAAAAGCAGCCCCAGGATCGAGCGCAATTTGGCTTCGGTCAGTCCGGCCTGACGCGCCTGGCGCCAGGCTTCCTGAGATTCCAGCAGCAGCGCCTCCAAGGGGGAGCGGGCAAAGATTTCCTGGGCGTGGACGCGGGCCACCTCGGTCAGGTGGGTGGCGATGACGGCTTTGGGCGTGAAGCGCATGTGCAGGTCGCTGGGTTCCACCACCTCTTCGTCGGGAATCCAGACGGATGGCATGGAGTAAACCGGGTCGTTGACCGAGGTGCCGGAGGGATAGCCCTGACGCAACACGCTCAGATGATCTCCGTGAGCGAAAAACAGGGTCTGGCGTGGGAAAACCTGGCCGCGTGCGGCCAGGTACTCGCCGACCGTGATTTCGTAGGAGTTCGGCGGTAAGGTGACCTTATTGCGAAAGCGCACCGAGGGCAGATAGAAGCCCAGTTCCATGTAGATGTGGCGGCGGATGGATTTGCAAGACTCCAGCAGAGCCGCGTTCTCGCCGTCCACCAAGGGGATCAAAGCGTTGCCCAGCAGAACTTCTACGGTGGAGAGTTTAAGGGGGCCGAACTGCTTATGAATCTCGTCGGGGTCTTCGGCCAGGGGATTGACGGCCAGTTCTTCGGGTTCGCCTGCTTGGTCCATTCGTCTATGTTAGCAGATAAAGCGAGGATGGAGAATGCCGGTTGAGGTCTCCCGCTGGCTAGGCAGAGCCTGGGGTCTGGCCCAGCTGATGCTGGGCCTGCTTTTGCTCGCGCAATTCTCGCACTGGCGCAGTCCGTTGAGCGCGTCCTGGTTGGTCTTGATTTCGCCCGTGCTGGAGCCGGAGTTGGTGGGCAGCCCGCGCTTTGCGCAGAGTTTGCGCCGGCCCCCGCTGATCTTGGAAGGCGATCGGGATATTCAGGTGACTTCCGCCGAGGTGGAGCCTGGAGTTGCTGCGATGAGAGGGGCGGGACTGAAGCCAGGCTACGTTCTGCTTCCGGGGCACGACCATTTTCTGATGTTCTCCGCGCGTTCGGCTGTTTTCCAGTGGCTGGACAGGCTACCGCTGTAGCAGACCGGCCAGTACGCTCCTCCCTAGGACGCGGTTGCCCGTTGGGGTGTAATGGACTTCAACGACAACTCCAAGAGAGTTGCGCGCAGGAGGATGCATGATGAAACGCTGGATGATGCTGGGCTTTGCAGCCTTTGCCTTGATGGGAGTCGGCCAGGCACTGCCCGGAAGAGACGGAATGAACAGCCCGCTGTGGCCTTCCACCTGGGCCCGCTACGACACCAACGGAAATGGAAAACTGGAAGACGGCGAGTGGAAGATTTTGCAGGAACAAGGCAACGAAGGGGACCTGCACAAATGGAACCGCTTCGATCTGGACAAGGATGGCCAGGTCGAGGACGACGAGATCGCCGACGCCCGTACGGACTATGAACGCTGGGCCAAAAGATCTCAGGCCGCCTACGACCGCAATAACGACGGCGAATTAGACGATCAGGAACGCATGGAATGGCGCCGTAGCTGTCCCCAATAAAAGGCAGGCGTAAGTTCCTAAGAACTGGCCCAGGCTTAGAGCCTGGGCCAGTTGCTTTCCTAAAGCCAGTTGAGTATCCCGCCTGACCGCCAACGGAACGCAAAGCTTCGTGAGTGAATGTGAGCAAGTTGTAAACGAAATGTTGCTAGATTGTAAACTGGCTCAGGCGATCGAGCAGGTCCTGAGGGTCGGAAGTGACCCAGAGTCGCTGCCGGTCGAGCTCGTGGTAGAATCCGCACTCTACGGTATGATCCAAGAGATGGAGGAAACTTTCGTAGAATCCGGAGGTGTTCAGCAGGGCCACCGGCTTTTTGTGAATCTCCAGTTTTTGCCAGGCCAGCGCCTCGCACACTTCATCCAGGGTGCCGATGCCTCCGGGTAGAGCCACGAAAGCATCCGAGCGGTCGTGCATGCGCTGTTTGCGCTCGTGCATCGTCTCCACGATGTGCAGGTCGGTCAGGCCGTTATGTGCCCATTCGCGTAAGACCATGCTGTGGGGAATGACCCCTTCCACGTGGCCTCCGCGGCTGAGCGCGCCCTCGGCCACTGCCTGCATCATTCCCTGGCCACCGCCCCCATTGACGATGCCCCAACCGGCCTGGGCACAGAGTTCGCCCAGTTGGCGGGCGTGCGCCAAAAACAGGGGGTCGCGTCCGGGCGAGGAGCCTGCGAAAACACATAGCTTTTTCATGGGCCGGCTTTTCGCAGGGGTCTGGCCAAGACCTTGCCAATCATGGTTGATGCTCGAGACACTGGATGACTTCGACGGCAGCCCGGCGGCTCGCCAGCGTGTGTTGCAGGCTTTCCAGGTCGGCCTGTTGGGAGAACCCCAGCAGCGCCGGCAGGTCGACCACTGGGAGGCGACTGTGGAGGCTGACCCCGCTGCTGCCTTTCGAATCGACGAGAGCGGAATGGCCTGGTTGGGTGAGTTGGCGGCGGGACGATTCCGCCCTCTCCGTTTGCGCGACTTGCGCCCAGCAGGTGGCGGGGGGCGGCTGACCTTGTGGGCCTTGACTGGAGCCCACCCGGCCACCGACATCGGCGCTCTGCAGGCTTGCGCGCCTCCCGACAGTTTGTTTCAGGTGGCTTCTCAGTTCAATTGTCTGGAGTCTCCGGGCGCCTATCTGGTGCGTGTGGCCGACTATTTTTATGATCCTACCCAGGGGCCGCGTGCCTCGATTTCCGCTTATCCCGGCACCCTGCTGCGCCACTATCGCGCTCCCGACCCGAGGGTTGGGCATTTCGTGCAGACTCAGGCTGGCCCGCAGATCAATTTGTTGCACGCGGTGGAGGCACCGGTGCAAAGCGGCTATCTGACTGCCCGAGATATCGTCCGACCGGCCGAGTTTGCCGAACGGCTGGAAACGGACTTTGATTTACTCGAGGTGGGTGTGCATGAGGCAGTGCAGGCGGTGCTTGGGGGCCAATGGGATGGCCCGGTGCGTCCCGGAACACGCATCTCTCAAGTGTTTACATCTACGCTGGCGGCCGGTGGTTATGGTCGACTGAAGGCGGTTCATTTAACGATTTGCAAGCATCTCTTGCGCGTCGCTTACCTGGGCACCCTTTGGGCAGCGGCCTCTTTGCGCCAACGCCGAGTTGTGCTTACCTTGATCGGCGGAGGGGTGTTCGGGAACCCTTTGCCGCTGATTTGGGACTCCATCCTGTGGGCTCTCGATCGGCTGGAGGGGCATTTGCAAGGGGATATGACCGTTATTGTCAACGGGCGCAATCTGATTCCCGAGGTGGAAGAGCAGGTCGTGCGCCGCGAGGTGGAGCGGCGCGGCGGCGAGATCCTCTTCTGCTATGGCTCTGGCATTCGCTTCTGAGCGTAGCCTACTGAACTATTCCTCGGGGTCCGGCTCGGGCTCACATTGAAGGAGCAGCCTTCGCGCCGTGGCCAGGAACGCACTTCCTTGATCGGCGGCGTAGGCGGCGACGTCGAGATAGACCTGGCGTTCCTCTTGGGCATACTCGCGCAGGGAGCCGGAGGACTCCCGCCAGGCGTAAAGCGCCTTGAGCTTTTCTTCGCGGGCTTTGCTGACATCGGGGTGATCGATGGGAATCTTGGCTTCTTCTTTGCGGATCAGGTCGGTCAAATACTGGTCCACTTCGGCGAGCAGTTGGCGGGCTCGGTCCGTCTCGATCTTTTTCTCAATCAGGCCGTTACGAATGGTCTGGATCTGCAAGTGCACGGCCGGCAGGGTGCCCGGTACGGTGGTCTCCAGCAGTTCTTGAATGGCCCGATCGCGGTCTTCATTCCATTGAAAGTCTTCCGACCCATCAGGAGCTGGGGGAGGCGCAGCCGCTCCTTCAGACGTCGGCTCGAAGGGAGCGGCCTCCACTTCCGCTTCTTCGCGCCGTTTT
>JALHOV010000110.1:17235-17746 GCA_022842865.1 Vulcanimicrobiota bacterium
CGCGACTCCGTGGGTCTCCAACAGCCGTTCGGTCGCTGCGCTTTTCCGAACAGCCGTTTGATACTAAGGCTTCGAGAACTTGCCTTTGTCGCCGTACAGCTCCAGCACGCCCAGGGTTTCCTGTTGCCAAAGACCCTCGGTCAGTGGGTAGGTTTTTTCACCGGATTCCGAGGCGGCGCGCGGCGTGCCGACGCTCGGGGCGGTAGGCTGATAGACGATGTAATCGGATTGGTCGGACATGTTGCTCTGATTCTAGCGGGCGATACGGAATTCCTCGACATAGTTCAGACTCGGGTCCGTGTGGCTGACCGAGACGGTGCGGGCAACGATGTCGGCTCCTCCAAAGGAGGCTTCTCGCTTGGTGATGCCGTCGGGGTGGAACTGGGTCTCTACGAAAGTTTCAAAAGTGGGCTTTTCGGTGCTGCTCACGAAGAGGCCGTCGACGCGATGCATGCTGCCGCTCTGAGGGCAGCCGTTATATTCCGCGTTTCTGCTCCACGGCACCGTCGTC
>JALHOV010000111.1 GCA_022842865.1 Vulcanimicrobiota bacterium
GGTTTTTGCAAGAATCATTTTCAAGCGTGGAGGCCTTTTTGTACAGACGGAACTAGTTTTCGGCTTGGTTGTCAGCTTTCGATTTTACCGAGGAATGGGAGCAGCACCCTGGATTACTCGGCGGCGCTGATTCGCTTTTCCATGGGCTCGGCGGCGGCAGCGCCCACGTGCAGCCGCACCCGTTTGGGCAGATGGCGCTCCCACTCCAACAATTCCAGGCTCAGTCCAGGCATCTCATGCTGCACACACCACTGGCGGGTGCGACAGACGTAACTCCACTCATCTTCATAGGCCAACGCCTCCGAGGCGCCACTGACCAGGTGACGCACTTCGTGCTGCAGCGTGGCCAGGGTGGCCACCAGGTCGGCGTCGGCAACGCCCGTGCACAGACGAGGGGAGAGCATCTGCTGGCAGGTAAAACACAGGTTGGGATTGAGCAGGATACGCTGGCACTCGTCGGTGTAACCGAAGGCCGCGCGCTCCTCGGGACGGGCAAAAGTCATCTTATCCATGGCGCGAATTCGACGTTGTTTGAGCATGGCCGCCAACTGGGGATGCTCGCGCCCCTCCTGCTGCTTCCAAAGCTCCAGAGCGGCAGCCACCACGCGCTCTTCCGACTGGTTCAAAGGGCGGGACGAAAAACGCCGTCCCTCACGCAGGGTCAGCATGGAGGCGCCAAGGATCATCATGGAAAGCGAAAATACCAACCACACCCAGGGTGGCGGCATTCGCCAGAAACTGCCTACTTGCTCGGAACGCACTTCAGCGTATAGGAATGGTGATCGGGGCTAACCTGATAGCCCTGACTGTAGCTATCCTCTCCGCTATCGGGACAGTCGGGGAGTTTCTGCAAATACTCCGGCTGCAATTGATTCAAGCGGTCCGGGTAGCTGCCTTGATGCTCGCTCCGATACGCCTCCAGCGCCTGACTGACTACTTTGAGGCTGCGCTGGCAGGCGCTGCCGTCACTGCTAGACCGCCCACGCCACAGGTGAGGGCTGAGCACCTGACCCAGCAGCACCGCCGTGACGGCCACGGTAGCCAGGCCGGTGAGGGGCGTGGGCCGGTGGGAAGCGAACCGGCCCAGCGCGCGATCGATGCGGGCCCAGAAGCCAGGCTTCTTTTCCGCTTCCCGCCGAATGGCCGCCATGGTGCGGTCGCCCAGATCTCTGGGGGGTTCTTCGACCTGCCAGTGCTGCAGGTCGGCCAGTCCCAGTTGCAAAATCTCCCAGTGGGAACGGCAGTCGGGGCAATCCGAAAGGTGGCGGGATAAGCTCTCATCCGCCTTCTCGTCCAGCTGACCGAGCGCGCGTTCCGGTAGCTGCTCCTGGTACTCTTCGCAGGTCATCTTCAATTCTTCGCTATCCTTCGAGGGAATCTTTTTCGATACGCCGGTTGCCAGTCATTGGTTCAAAAAAAGCCGAAACCCGGCCACTTACTATGAGCGACCTGTCCGATGAAGCCCTGATGGAGCGCATCCAGAAGGGGGAAACGCATTTGCTGGAGCTGCTGATCAAGCGCTACGAGAAGCCGCTTTTCGCCTATGCATTTCGGGTGGTGCAGCAGCGTAACGCGGCCGAAGATGCGTTTCAGGAGACTTTTTTACGCGTCTTCCGCAAACGGGACAGCTACCGTTCTGGGGCACTGTTTCGCCCCTGGCTCTACACGATCTGCCTCAACACCTGCCGCGACGCGCTGCGAGCCCGCGCCCGTCGTCCCGAATCCGAACTCGAGAAAGCCGCCCTTTTTGTGGCCGACGCTCAACCGGGACCGGAAACGCTTTCGACGCAAAGCATGCTGGCCGAGCGCATCAAATCGGCCATCGAGCAATTGCCCGAAAAACAACGAGAGGTCTTTCTGCTCAGCTATTATGAGCAGCTGCAGTATCCCGAAATCTCGGAAATATTGGAAATACCGGTGGGAACCGTAAAATCGAGAATGTTCCACGCCAGCCGTTTCCTGGCCGAAAAACTGAAAGACTATCGCCACCAGTCCTGACGATACTTCAACATGAGGCCGGGCACATTGGTATTGAAACCGTCGCAGCCGGCCGCGCGGCAGGCCTCGACTTCCCTATCGGAGTCCAGCGTCCAGGGCAAAACGGAAATTCCGCGGGAATGGGCGGCCTCCACCAGGCGCGGGCTGACCAGGTGACGGCCGTTATGTTCCAGCGGTATCTGCAAGACGGAATAGTCGGCTGCTGTAAACCCTTCGAGATGCAACTGGCTGGCTATCCAAAAGATGCGAACCTCCTCCGGCGTTGCGCTGCTGGCCACCTCGGGAAGCAAACGGCGCTGTTGGCGCAGCATGGCCGCGTCAAAGCCCGCCAGCAGCACTCGATTCTCGGCATGATACCGATGGATCAGTTCTGCCAGTCGTTCCACGGTGGCCAGCGGGGCCTGCTTGATCTCGATGCCCACACGGGCGCCCGGGAACTCTTGAAAGACTTCCTCCAGGCGGGGAACGCGCAGACCCTTGCCTCGGTAAGGGTAGCTCCGGCCGTCCAGAGAAAATCGATAACCAGCGTCCAGTCGTGAGAGTTGTTTCCAGGTCATGGCGCGGACCATCCCGTGGCCGTCGGTGGTGCGGTCCACGGTGGTATCGTGCATCAGAACCAGTTCCCCGTCGGCGCTGAGATGGACATCCATGTCGAGGGCGTCGGCGCCCAGCTTGTAAGCCTCACGAAAGGCCAGCATGGTGTTGCTAGGCCACTGTTTCTCGCCGCCCTGATGAGCCATAATCAAAGGACGGGGCAATTCGCGAAACCAGGGCCGGGCGGGGGCCGGGTGGGCATAGAGCAGACGCAAGCCAAGCAAGCCCAAGAGCACTGCCCCACACCCCAGTCGCGCAATTTTCATGAGCTTTGATTCAAGGGTCAGACCGAGGACCCTGGGGGTTCCAGGGGGAAGGTTGACTGCATGGCAGACCCCAACAATCCCACCCTCAACCTCAAAGATATGCACGACCGCTCGGTGGTGCGCATGTTGGCGGGTAACCAGCGCTTTGTCGAACGCATGGCGGCGGAAGACCCCGACTTCTTTGCACGCCTGTCCCAGGGCCAGACGCCCCATACGCTTTGGATCGGTTGTTCCGACAGCCGGGTTTCCACGGACGTCATCACCGACACCGACCCGGGTAGCCTGTTTGTCCATCGTAACATCGCCAATCTGGTCGTGCACACCGACTTTAATGTGCTGAGCGCCATCGACTACGCCGTAAACCATCTCAAGGTCCAGCACATTGTAGTCTGCGGGCACTACAATTGCGGTGGCGTGGCCGCCTCGCTCGAGGCCAATGAGTTGGGTCTCATCGATAATTGGCTACGCAACATCAAGGACGTGTACAGGTTACACTCGAGCGAACTTAACGCCATCGCAGACAAGGGGGCGCGCACCGCCCGCCTGGTGGAATTGAACGTGACAGAGCAGGTCTACAACGTTTGCAAGACCTTCACGGTCCAAAAAGCCTGGCGTGAGCACGGACGGCCTTTTGTGCACGGATGGGTCTACGATCTCAAATCCGGACTGCTAAAGGACCTGGAAGTCACCGTTAGCGGTCGCCGTGACCTCGAGGAGATCTACCGCTTTGACGTAGACAAAACCATTGGGTCCGCTTTCTAAATAATGACACCAGCGCAAACGTCCATCCTCCTTTTGGAGGACGATGACAACCTGCGCGAGGTGTTAGCCATGACGCTGGAAGACGCCCAATACCAGGTGACCGCCTGCAGTCGCCCCGAAGACGCCATTGCCGCCGCCAAAGCCAGACGTTTCCAGTTGTTCATCACCGACGTGCGCATGGCGGGCAGCACCGACGGGGTGGGCGCGCTGGTGATCATCAAGGGCATTCGCCGCACCATTCGCACCATCGTAATCACCGGCTACGCCAGCGAGGACGTGCCCGTGCGCGCCATGAAGGCGCAGGCCGACGACTACCTGCTCAAGGGTGACCAGGGCTTTGGCATCGCAGAATTACTGCGCGTCATCCGACGCGTGCTGGAACGCGAGCCGGTCAGCGCCAGTTGGGGCGACCGCCTGCGCCGCTGGGTTTCCATGCCCAGCCGCCTGCTGGTGGAGGCCCGACTGCCCGAGCTGGAGCAAGAGCGGCAGAATTTCTTCGATCAGTTTTTTGTGGGCCTCAGACCGGGACACATCAGTCCCGAAAATGCCTACCAAATTTGGCGCCGATTGCAAGAATACGAGCTCAAGTTTCACCAGATCAGCCAGCCTTCTCAAGTCGATCTGCTGCGCAAGGGCTATCGCGGTCTCTCGCAGCATCTTTTGCACACGGCGCCACTGCCCGAAGTGGAATGGAAAGAGCTGCTGACGCGCGAGCAGATTGCGCGCATCGTGCGCCAGTTGCGCGAAGGCAAGGTGAGCAGCGAGCAACTGCGTCTGGCCACCATCTTGCTGCTCGACCCGGAGGCGCGTCGCAATTCCGCGGAAGCCTTTGCCTGCTATCAGTTGCTATGGGGCAACGCGGAAAACACGGGCGAGCCCTCCCCGGTCGACCCCCGCATTGGACTGACCGTGGCCGGACACCGTATTGCCGAGCTGCTGGACTCGCGCGGTGATGTCGAGCGCTATCGAGCCCTGGCTCCCAAGGCCGGCAGCGAACCACGGCTGCTAGAAATCATTCCGGTCACGCCCGAATCTTCGGCAGCCCTGGCCCGAGCCAAGGACCAGGGCAGCCTGCGCCACGGGGAGCGGCGCGAAAGTCATTTCTGGGTGTTGCGCGATTGGCACACGCGCGAGCAGACTCTCAGCGACTGGCTCCGCCCCGGCGGCTATGACGCCGTCGAACTGGTCACCAACCTGCGTCCTCTGTTTGAGGCGATCTATCAATTTCACCATCAGGGACTGCATGATGGCGGCCTGAATTTAGGGCGGATCCATGTGACCGCGCGTGGGCCCGTGGTGGAAGAGTTCTCCAATTTCCTGCCCTGGCGGCTCTTTTTGGAACGCGGCAAGGCCATGGGCGGCGTGCAAATCTTCTATATCGCCCCCGAGATTTTCCACGACGGGCTGGGGCCGGCTTCCGATCAATATTCGCTGGGCGTCATGGTCTACCAGTTATTGACCGGGTCCAGCTCTCAGGATCTAACTCAACTGATGCAGGCCCGTTTCAACGGCCAGACCCCCGATCTGATCGACGCCGAGAAACTGGCCGCCCCCCTGCGCCAAATGGTCCACCACCAGCCGGCCAAACGCTACCCCAACGTGGGGGTGGCCTGGCAAGCACTGCTCCAGGCCGGCGGCTAGCGGACTTTACGCCAGACGACCTGCTGGTCGCGGCTGAAAGCCAGCCAGCGGCCGTCGCCGGAGAGGCAGGGATTGCAGCCGGGGCCCAGGTCCCACCTTTGCTCGCCGTGGCTCAGTAATATACGCCCACCGCGATTAAAAACCAGCCACTGACCGTCCCGACTGCTGCTGGGCTCGAGGCTGTCGACCTCCCCCTTGGTCAAAGCGCGCGGGCCATCGAACAACTGGTAGTGCTTGCCCACTCTGCGACTGGTCATACGGCTCGGCCCGACCTGTTCCAGCGAGCCGTCCTGCTGTATCCTGGTTCCCACCCCGTCCCGCACGGGTCCAATCCACAGCCCCGTCTTCCCTGGGGGCTTTCGCTCGGGGCCATAGCCCAGCACCAGCGGCTGGCCGTCCGGGCCAAATCCTCCCCAGTAGGCGGAGACCCTCCCGGGCGGGCCGTCCGGTCCCAGACGGGACAAGCCTCCCGCCTCCCACAAGAAGCAGTCGGCCGAGCAATTGCGGTCGCCGGGCACCAGATTCTGGGCTTCACTGACAAAGATCACCCGGGCGCCATCTTGGCTGACTTCGGGGGAGTGGCCGGGTGCCAAAAATTGCGCCGACTTTCCCATCACCTGACGCCACACTCCCTGCTCGTCGGCAAAGACCAGCACAGCGCCGTCACCCGACAGTCGGGGGACCATCTCGTGAGCTGGCATGCGCAACGGGGCTTTCACCACCCTCTCGAACAACCCGGGAGAAATCTCTCGGTAGAGCTCGGATCGGCGCAACTCACTCAGCCAGTAAGCCTTGTCCAGCGGGCGCAAGGGCCAGGTGTCTTTGCCCAGGCTGAGCACGATATAGTCCAGACCGCACTCTTGCAGGCGCCGCTGGAGGCTACCAGGCAAGGGCGGCATTCCGGCCTCACCGATGGTTTCCACCATGGCCTGGGTACGGTTGCCCCAACAAAGTGGTTGCAGCGGGTTGGGAAACAGAAAGAGCGACTGGCGCAGGCACAGATGAGCGCCAGGAGCATTGTCGGCGCTAAGGCTGGCTCCGGCAGGCACTTGCACCAGCTCCGGGTGGGGCCGGAAAGCGGTGATCAACAACCAGCGGTGCATCAACAGATTGGCCACCAGCAGCAGCCCCAGGCTCCAGGCCGGTGGACGCCAGCGCCGCAACCCGGCCACCGCCGCCCACATCAAGAAGGGCAAAATACTGGAGAGATAATGGTGGTCCAAACCGCGCTGTCCTTCTCGCCAGCTCAAGCAGTTGGCCGCGATCACCGGTAGCGCCGGCAGCAATCGCGGCCATCCCACCAACGGCAGGAAGAGCAGCGGCAGCAAAAGCAGCACGCCGTAGAGCAGCCAGCTCAGAATGTTCAGATTCGGCTGCAGGAAGAGTGACTGGTACTGGGAGCCTGCTCCTCCGTTGGCGGCCCGCATCACCAGGCCAGCCAGCATGACTCCGGCCACTCCGAGGCAAAAAGTAGCCAGGGCCGTGCGCCGGCGCCCGGCCCGCCAGGCTTCCGCGGTCAGCAAGATCACGCTCACCCCCAGCGCTTCGCCTTCGCCCAGCGTCAAGAACAGCGACCCGAAATACAGGCCCAGGCGTCCGCTGTGCAGTCCCCACAGAGCCCAACTGAGCGTGCCCATAGCCAACGTGGAAGCGTGGAAGTCAAACAGGTTGGCCGACCACAGGCCGGGCTGCAGCAAATAGGCCAGAGCCAGGCCAAAGGAGACCCTGTCGTCCAACTCCAGGCGAGCCAACCGGTAGAGCGGCCAGGCGGCCGATGCCAGCACCGCCGATTGAAAGACCAGCGCCGATTCGGGGCGGGCCAGCGGAGCCAACAAAAAGAGAATGGGTGTGAAGTGATCGGCTAACGACGGCATCCCCCGCGTCGTCAGAAAATCCGGCAGCCCCTGGCCGAACAGCCACATCGCCTGGCAGTGAATGCCCAGATCGAAAATACCGGTGTCCAGATTGCGATGTAAAGCCAGCGACCAGCCGCTGAAAATCAGCCAGTAGAGCAGCATGCAGCCGATCAGCGAGCGAGCCACACGTCTCCATAGTAAGGGCGGTAATGAGCCATACACCAGTCGTGGGACACCTGTTCAAAAGCCCGATCGTCTACCACCAGCCACTTGCTCAAGGCCAGGCGTTGGTTGACCCGGGTGCGCGAAGCCGGGTTGGCCATGGCGGCGATCACGCTGGCCTGGTTGGGTCCGGCATCGATCAGCATCATTCCGTAACTATCGGTGACCACCGGAGCAGAACCGTGCCAGTCGGGAAGCCGACCGGCCCGCAGCAATACGCTCGGCTCAAAAGCGAAAACGGTATCGCCGGCCGGCACATGCTCGCGAATGGTCTGAGCTCGCTGGATGTGCTCGGTGTCGGTTTTCATGCACAAGGCCAGCACAAAACCAAAGGGCACAATCAACCAGATGGCGGCGAAGCGCCGATGGCGCAGCACCGTTTCGACGGCCGCACCCGCCCAGAAACACTCAGGGATGGCCAGTTGCGCGCGATAGTGAAAGAAGTGGCCGGGAGCCAGGAAAAAGGCGACGACCAGGAGCAGCCAACTGGCGCTCACCTGCAATGCCACCGGGTCCCAGCGCTGGCGGCTGCGTGCGTAGCCCACCAAAGCCAGCAAAGTAATGGCCAGATGCCGTGGGTCAAAGATGTCCCAGAGCCGTTCCAAGGTGCTATCCAATCCGTGAGACGGACGGTGGGTCTGGAACCAGAAGACGTCGATGTAGAAATCGTGAGGTGAAGCCAGCGCCAGCGGAAGACAGAGCATAACGCCGATGACGCCGCCGAGAACCGCCCAACCACGCAAGCGCGGGAGGCTGGAAAACAGCCATAAGGCCCCCAGGGCTTTGACAGAGAGAGCACAGCCTCCCCACCAGGCTGCTTTCCAAGCGCGCGTAGAAAGTAAAGCCAGGGCAAAGGTATTGAGCAGAGGCTCCAGCAAGATGCGGCGCTCGCTGCTGGCCGCTTCCGGATAAATGGCGTAACAGAGGGCGGCCAAATAGCCGGCACGAGGACCGAAAATCCGTCCGCTCAGCCGTCCCATCAGGTAAATATTCAACGCCCCCACTGCGGTCATGGCCAGACGCGCCAGCATCCAACCGGTATCCGGCGGCAGCCAACCCAGAGGCAAAAGAGCGTAAAGCAGTCCGGGTGGATGCACGAAGACGGTGTCTCGATAGGGCCAGACTCCCTGGGCCCAGAGCGCGGCGGTTGAGTAATGCACGCCTTCGTCGTAGTCGAGGTCATACCAGGCGCATGGGAGCAGACGCAGGGCCCAGCCCAGCAAAACCAATCCCAGCAGGGCTTTCCGCGACATAGCCCGCGCTTCTTGCGGTGCCACCAGGGTCCTGCCGAAGGGCGGGGAAGCGCTGCCGATGCAACTTTGGAAAACTCTGGAGGGCCTGCATCGCCTGCCCAAGGATTGCTTCGCTCTCTACCATCGTAAGGACGGAGGGGAATGGCATCGGCTAGCGCAGCCGTTTCTGACCTATCGAGCCGATCCGTTCTTGCTGGAGTGGAAGGGCGAGACCTGGATTCTTTTTGAGGAATTCGAGTATTTGTCCAACAAAGGCCGATTGTCCCTGTGCCGCCCCGACGGCAGCGGGGGCCAGGTGCTGATGGACCGGCCCTACCACATGTCCTATCCTTTCCCGATTCAGTATCAGGGCCGTCTCTGGTTGTTGCCCGAGTCGTGCGCCAACGGCAGCGTGGATCTCTATGAATGCGAACAGTTCCCGCATCGCTGGCGCCACGCTCGCACTCTGCTGCAGGGGATAGACGCTTGCGACGGCACGCTTTTGCAACTGGACGGAATCTGGTGGCTGTTCGTAAGCGTGCGCCCCGCCGGCGAGGGACAGCGGCACCTGGAGATCCATTTTGCCGAGGACCTGCTGGAAGGCGCCTTTCAGCCGCATCCGGTCAACGCCCAGAAGCTCTACGCCGGGCTACGCAATCAGACCGGGCGCCCCGGTGGAGCCTTCTTCCGCCACGGCCAGGATTGGATTCGTCCCGCCCAGTACAGCCCGGACTATTACGGACAGGGGCTGGGCTATCGCCAACTGGTCAAACTCTCTGCCGACGAGTTCGCAGAGAAGGGAGTGGACCTGCCCGGATTTCCCTGGCGGCGCAACCATCACTTCAGCGTGCTGGGCGATCAGCAGGTCATCAATCGCAAAGAACGCATGGCTTACCGCAATCGTCCCATCCCCGTGATTCACCCCTGGCTCTAGCACGGGTCAGCCGACTCGGGGGTTCCGATGAGTGCCTGAAACTGGCTGGAATGAGCCAGCAGCTCGTCAAAACTGCCCTGTGCCACCAGTTTGCCGTTCTCCAGCAAACAGATCACGTCACAAGTTCGCACCGCTTCGAGGCGGTGGGCGATGACCAGTACGGTCAGGTCCTTGCTTACCTCCTGAAGGCTTTCCAGCACTTTGCGCTGGGTGGCTTCGTCCAGGGCGCTGGTGGCTTCGTCAAAGATCAGCAGTTCAGGACTCTGATAGAGCGCGCGAGCGATGCCGATGCGCTGGCGCTGACCGCCCGAAAGCGCCGCCCCACGCTCGCCCAGTTCGGATTGGTAGCCCTTGGGAAGCTCCTGGATGAAATCGTGGATCTGAGCCGCCTGGGCGGCTCTCTCAACGGCCACCTGATCGAGGTTTTTCTCGTTGATGCCCAGGCCGATGTTGGCCGAGACGGTGGTGTCGCTCAGGAAAATTTCCTGCGGAACATACCCGATGTTTCGCCGCCAGGCGGCGCGCTTCTTGTCGTCCAGCGGTTGGCCATCGATGATCAGCTCCCCCTGGTCCGGAACCAGTAAGCCTGCCACGATGTCGGCCACGGTGGTCTTGCCCGACCCGGTGCTACCCACCAGCGCCACCCGGCTGCCCTTGGGGATTTTCAGACTCAGCCCGGTAAGAACCGGGTCGCTGATGGTCGGGTAGGTGAAGTGAACGTTGCGCAGTTCCAGGCTCTGGGTGATGGGCAAGGTGTGGTCGGCGGAAATATAGCTGAGTGGCTCGTCCAGTTCGGCCGCCAGGCGCTGCAGGCTGGGCAAAAAGAAACGCACCCGAGCCAGGTTTCGGTACATGTTCTGCAAGGAGGGGAGCATGCGCCAGGTGGCCATCACGTAAAGCATCAGCCAGGCCATCGCCTGGCCAGGGTAGCGCAGCGCGAAATAGACCAGCGAGCCGATCAACCCGGCCACTGCCACCGCCTCCGTCAGGTAATGGGGCAATTCGTAGATCATCTCGCCGGTGGCCAGCGCATTGTTGTAGGTTTTGGACACTCTGCGGTAGCGCTCCAGGAAGGGCTCCCGACGGGCCAGCAAACGAGCTTCTTTCAGGGCATACAAACCGTCGTTGACGGCGCGGAACCTGAGACTATTGTATTTGTCGCGAGTCTCACCGTTCTTGGCCAGTTGGCCCCGATTCACCCGGTAGATCAGGGAGAACAACAGCATCAAAGCGCCCCCCGTGCCGAAGGCCACCCAGGGATCCATGATTAGAAGACCAGTGCCGATGACGACCGAGGCCAGCCCGTTGGTAGCAATTTCGGCCAGGGGCAGGTAGACGTTGCGGGTCAGCTGCTCGGTTTCGTGAAGAATATCCTTACCCAACTCATTGCTGTTGCGCCCGCGCAGCCACAGGTAGGTGCGGCTCAGGTAGCTCTCCAGCAGTCGAATGCTCAGGCGATGACTGACATGATAGGCAAACTTGAGGCTCAGCCACATCGTGATGCCCCGCACCAGATTGACCAGAGCAAAGAGCGCGATGAAGCCGGCTCCCAGAAAGATCAGGAACTGGTTGTGGTCGGTGAAGTGCCAGCGCTGGTAGATTCCCAGCATCCAGGGCGTTTTCTCAATGGCCTGGGGGTCGGAGGCCAGGCTGACGAAGGGCATGATGCCGCCCACGCCGGCCAGCTCGACCACCGCGTTGATGACCATGGCGATGACTAGCCCGCCGGCCAGTCGGCGCGATTCGGGCTGGAGGATCGCGAAGGCGGTGCGCATTCCGCCCCCAAGGGTAAGACGGGGTTCTTCCACGGCTGCCTAGTGCGAGAAAAATCCGCGTTTCCTCTTTTGTGGAACGTGTCCAGGATCTGGCCGGGGGTGGGGGGAAGGAAATTTCGCCATGAATACGACCGAACTCGACAAAACCTACGACGCCAAAGCGGTGGAGTCACGCACCTACCAATATTGGATGGACAACCACCACTTCCGGGCCACCCCCGATCCCAACAAAGAGCCGTTCACCATCGTGATCCCGCCCCCCAACATCACCGGCTCGCTGCACATGGGCCACGCTCTGGACAACACCATCCAGGACGTGTTGATCCGCTACAACCGCATGCTGGGCAAGGTGGCCTGCTGGGTACCCGGTACCGATCACGCCGGCATCGCCACCCAAACGGTGGTGGAAAAGCAGCTCAAGAAAGAGGGCAAGACCCGTCACGACGTGGGCCGCCCCGAGTTCCTCAAGCTGGTCTGGAAGTGGAAAGAGCAGTATGGCGACACCATCGTCGGCCAGCTCAAGCGTCTGGGCGTTTCCTGCGATTGGGAACGTGAGGCTTTCACCATGGACGCCCCCCGCTCGCGGGCGGTGCGCGAAGTTTTTGTGCGTCTCTTCGAAAAAGGCGACATCTACCGGGGCAAGCGCCTGATCAACTGGTGTCCCCAGTGCCTGACGGCGCTTTCCGATCTGGAAGTCGACCATGAAGAATCCACCGGTTCGCTCTATTACCTGGACTATGGCAACGGCGTGACCATCGCCACCACCCGTCCCGAGACCATTTTTGCCGACGTGGCCGTGGCCGTGAATCCCACCGACGAGCGCTTCAAGCACCTGATCGGCCAGAAGTGCAAAA
This sequence comes from Vulcanimicrobiota bacterium, assembly GCA_022842865.1. GTDB lineage: Bacteria > Vulcanimicrobiota > Xenobia > Xenobiales > JADMJV01 > JADMJV01. The sequence goes on from JALHOV010000111.1 coordinate 12,135, forward strand.
TCCCGCTGGCCAACCGCGAGATCCCCATCATCGGCGATGAAGCCGTACTCACCGACTTCGGCACCGGCGCCCTCAAGATCACGCCGGCCCACGATCCCACCGACTTCGAGATCGGCCAGCGCCACAATCTCGAGCAGCTGGTGGGGTTGACCGAAACCGGCAAGCTCAATGAACTGGCCGGCGAGTTCAACGGGATGGACCGCTTCAAAGCGCGCATCGCAGTCACCGAAAAGTTGGAAGCCGAAGGCCTGCTGGTCAAAAAGGAAGAGCACCTGAACAAGGTGGGCCACTGCTATCGCTGCAACACGGTGATTGAGCCTTACCTGTCGGACCAGTGGTTCATGAACATGAAGCGTCTGGCCGAACCTGCCATCGCCGCCGTCAAGAACGGCGACGTGCGTTTTGTGCCCGACCGCTATTCCAAGACCTACCTGGCCTGGATGGAGAACATCCGCGACTGGTGTATCTCCCGCCAGATCTGGTGGGGCCACCGCATTCCCGTGTGGACCTGCGAGAACTGCAACCACCGCCAGGGCTACATCGAGGATGCCACGGGACCGTGTCCCAAGTGCGGAGATGCCCGCTATGAACAGGATCCCGACGTGCTCGACACCTGGTTTTCCTCCGGCCTGTGGCCCTTCTCGGTCTTCGGCTGGCCCGAGAAGACCAAAGACCTCGACTACTTCTATCCCACCAGCGTGCTGGTGACCGGCCGGGACATCATCAACCTGTGGGTGGCCCGCATGATTATGCTCGGCTACGAGTTTCTGGGCAAGAAACCTTATTCCGACGTGCACATTCACGCCACCATCATGACCCGCGACGGGCAGCGCATGTCCAAGTCCAAGGGAACCGGCATCGATCCCCTGGAGCTCATCGAAAAGTATGGCGCCGACGGCACCCGCTTCGGCTTGATGAGCCAGGCCACTCAGTCCCAGGACGTGCGCCACACCGAGGAACGCTACGAGCAGGGACGTAACTTCTGCAACAAGATCTACAACGCCGTCAAACTGGCTTTGACCCTGGCCAAGGACGTGCAGCCCACCGACAAGCCCGAGCCCACTTCGCTGGCCGACCGCTGGTTGCTGACCCGGGTATCCCAACTGACTCGCAAAGTGCGTGGAGCCATCGAAAGCTACAACTTCGACCAGGCCGCCAGCGGACTCTACGAGTTCTTCTGGACCGAGTTGTGTGACTGGTACCTGGAGCTGATCAAGCCGGTCTTCTATCATCGCCAGGACGCCGAGGAGCAAAAGCGCGTGGCTCAATGCTTGCTCTACGCGCTGGACCACTACATGCGCCTGAGCCACCCGATCATGCCGTTCCTGACCGAGGAACTCTGGCATTATCTGCCTGGCGAACGCAAACCGCTGATCCATTCGGCTATGCCGGAACCTGGCTGGGAGGACGCCCAGTCGGTGGCCGAGATGGAAACACTTCAGGGAGTGGTGCGAGCGGCACGCAACCTGCGGGCCGAGCTGGGGTTGACTCCCAAGACCAAGGCGGAGATTTGCCTGGTGGGCCCGGGCGCCGGCAAGACCTTACTGGAGCAGAATCGCCCCATGCTCGAAGCGCTGACCATGGCCGAGCCTCTCACCATCGACGAAAACCGACCCGGCAAAGCTCTCTCCCAAGGAGTAGGCGAACTGGAGGTTTTCCTCCCCTTCCCTGCCGACTTCGATCTGTCGCGCGAAGTCACACGCTTGCAGAACGAGCTGGCCGAAGCCCGTAAACTGGCGGAAGGTACCGAGCGCAAGTTGGCCAACCAGGCTTTCGTGGACAAAGCCAAGCCGGAAGTAGTGGCCAAGGAACGTGAGCGCCTGGCCGATTATCAGGAACGGGCCCGCGGCGCCAAGGAGCGCCTCAAGCTCTTTACCGACCAGTGAAAAAGATCGCCCTGGCGCTGGTTCTGTCGGGGATGGCCTGGGCTCAGCCCATCGTCCCCGGCACCAACCTGCCCTACGTGCCCAACCGCACACCCGAATCGGCCGACATGCGCGAGTCCCGGTTCCTCTTTGCCGAGGGCCAGCGGCTGCATCGCCAGGGCCAGGTCAGCCGGGCTATCGACCTGTATCGCAAGGCTCTGACCGCCGATCCGGGACGCCTGGAATATCGCCCCTACCTGGCCCAGGCCCTGGAGAGCCTGGACCAACACCAGGATGCCCTGGAGCAATACGACCTCTACCTGGCTCAAGAAAGCCAGGACGTGAAAGTGCGCCGGGCTCGGCTGTTGCCGCTGATCGGACTGAAGCGCTGGGAAGAGGTCGACGGGGAGTTGGCTGCCCTGGAAAGCCAGGATCCCGATTATCTGCTCTACAAGGGCCTGAGCTGGCTGGAACGCCGGGACCCGGCACGCGCCGAGGGACCTTTGCGCGCCGCCCTGGCCCTGCAGGGCGACCGGCAAGAACTCCGCTTGAATCTGGTGACGGCCTTGCTGCTCCAGAACAAATCGCAGGAAGGCCTGGACCTGCTGCCCGCCGCCGGCACGGCCGCCCGCTCCGACCTGTTGCGCGGCGTGGCTCTCCACCAACTCAACAAGCCGGAAGAAGCCGAAAAAGTTTGGCGAGGATTGCTGCCCTCCAAAGAACTGGTGGAGGTGACCCTCAACCTGGCCACCACCCTGGCCGAGCGGGGCGAAGATGCTCAGGCCTTGCGGCTGGCCGCCCAGGCCCTCGACCAGCAGCCCAACAGTCAGCCGGGTCGCCTGCTCTACGCCCGCCTGCTTAATCGCGCCGCCCGCTACACGGAAGCCCTGGCCGTCTTGCGCCCCCTGCTGGAGCCGGACGCTTTCGAGGGTTCGCGCGTCTATCTTAACGAGGTCACCGGCTGGACTTTGCTGGGACTGGGACGCAATCAGGAATCCCTGGATTACCTGACCCAAGCCGTCAAACTGGGAGCCAGCGGTCCCTCGTTGGAGAACAACCTGGCGTTGGTGCTGACGCGCTTGAGCCGACTGGACGAGGCGCTGCTGCACCAGCTCAAAGCCGTCGAACTGGCTCCCCAACAAGCCAGTGCCTGGTACCTACTGGGCCGTCTCTACGAGAAACGCGCCCAACCCAAACAGGCGGTCAGCGCCTACGAAAAATACCTGGCCCTGGAAACCGATGCATCGGCCGCCAGGCCGGTGCGCAACCGATTGAAGGAACTGCGCTAGCCTACTTCAGGTTAGCTCGGTTGCATGCATGTGCGCGAACGGGCGCGCATTCGCCTACTTCAGATTGGCCTGGCGCAACTCTTCGTTTAAAAGATCCGCACTCTTGGCATCGAGGACTTTGAGTTCCTGAATCTGCCGGACCACCTGGGCCTTATTCTTCATCAGCAGGTAGGTTCGGCCCAGGTAGAGCCGGCCCAGGCGCTCCTTGGGGTCGAGCACGGTGGCGCGAGTCAGAGCCTGGACGGCTTCGTCGTATTGCTTGCTGCGCAGCAGCGCGTAGCCCCACTCCAACCAGATGGTGGCCGACTTGGGCTCAAGGGCGGCGGCTTTCTTCAGTTGGGCGGCGGCTTCGGCATGCTGATTGAGGTCGTTCAGGCACCAACCCAGCCGGTAAAAGGTCGAGGAACTGGCGTTGCCCAGCTCGATGGCCTTGGCGTAGGCGGCGGCCGCTGCCTTCGAGTCTTTTTTCAATTCGAAGTTTGCGTCGCCCAGACCAACCCAGGCGGACGGACTATCGGGCTTGATCTGAGTGGCTCTGCCGAAGGCCTCCACGGAGGCCTCGGCGTTGTTGAGCTTGCCGTAGGCAAAGCCCAACTCGCTCTGGACGCGAATATCCTGCGGGTCCAGTTCGGCGGCCTTTTTGAGCCAACGAGCGGCCGTATCGAACTTCTTCTGTTCGTTGTAAATCCAACCGATCTGAAAAACGGCGTCGACCGACTTGGGCTCGCGCTCGGAAATGGTCCGGTAGTATTCCAGCGCCTGATCGTAGTTCTTGGCGGTCACCGCTTGCTTGGCGGCTTTGTCCAATTCTTGCAAGCTTTGCGGGGCCTGCTGCGCCAACGACGCGCAAGTCAACAGGGCGGCCAGGAGGATTGTCTTCAGCATGAGCCGTGGATTTGTTCCACGAAGCGGATTTCCTGGGCCCCCTCCCAGAGCACTCGCCGCCCGATCTCGGGCAGGTCCTTCAGGCCGGAGGTCACGGTCAGAAAGTGGTTGCCGGCCAACTGACCCATTTTGCTGGCAAACAGACAGGCCCCATAAGGCACCAGAATCTCGGTCTCGCTGTAGCCGCCGGGGTAGAAGAGAATCTGCCCGGGGGCGGGATGGCTGGTGTGGTTCTCAAAGGGGACGTCCAGCTTAAAGTCACCCAACGGAACCCAGCCCGCCTCACCCGACCAACGAGCCTGGATCAGCTTCTGAGTGTAGGGCAGCAGGGCGCGGAAGGCGCGGCAGGTGTGGGGAGCGGCGTGCTCTTCCCAACGGCAATGCAATTGAATTCCGGCAACTTCGATGAGCATGACGAGAGGTTTGGGTTAGCCTTCAAAATTCCCTGGTAGACGGGCACGCGCCCACTGCACCAGGCTGGCTGCCACCAGCGCCAACAGGACGCTCCAGCCTAAAAGCCGGACAGCTTCTCCGTAGTTGCCGCTTTCGCTGGCCACATAAAGGGCCAGAGGCAGGGTCTGCGTTTGGCCCGGGATATTGCCGGCCACCAGCAAAGTCGCGCCAAATTCTCCCAAGGAGCGCTGAAAGGCCACTGCCCAGGCACGCACCAGGCCGGGCGCCACTTGCGGCAGACCGATTTCACGCCAGACTCGGGCCGGGTCGGCGCCCAGACTGCGGGCTTCCCAGACCATTTCTTCGGGAAAGCGCTGCCAGGCCGCCTCGCCGGCTTCCACCGCCAGGGGCAGAGCCACCAGACTGGAGGCCAGTACGGCGCCATACCAGGTCAGGATGGGGTTCATTCCGCGCTCGGCAAACCAGGCTCCCACCGGCCAGAGCGGGCTGAACAGGCAGAGCAAGAGAACGCCCGATGCCAGTGGCGGCAAACTCAGCGGCAGCGAGAGAAACCAGCGAGCCAGCACGCCCAGACGGCCCCTTTGCAACTGATAACCGAGGACGGTGGCAATCGGCAGCAACAAGGTCGAGCTGACCAGGGCGACCCACAGAGAAAGCTGGATGGCGGGCCAGGGATTCACCGCGCCCGTTTCGCCGCACAGCAGGTTGACCCTGGGCGCTTGAGAAGTGGAGTTTGCCTGAGAGCAAAGTGGAGTTTGCCCGAGAGCAAACTCCGCGTTTGCTACGCAAACTTCCGAAATGAAGGATTTTGGGTGAAAAAGCTATTTCTTCTTCTGCTCCTGACGCTGCCTGCCTGGAGCCAGGAATCGATTCCCTTTCAGTATCTACCCGGCAGTGACGACGGCCTGATCGAGGGCCACCTCATCAGCATTCCGG
>JALHOV010000112.1 GCA_022842865.1 Vulcanimicrobiota bacterium
GGACGTGTACGATCACACCCTGGCGGTGGTCGCCGGCGTCGAGGCTATGGCAACCGACGGATTCGCTCGTTTTCCTCGCTGGCAGAAAGAGCTGCGGGCCTGCGTGGACGTTCCCCTGCTCCGCCTGGCGGCCTTCTGCCACGATTTGGGCAAGCCGGCCACTCAGTCTTTTACTCGAGACGGACGGATTCGATTTCTCGGGCACGAGGAGGTCAGCGCTCAACGGGCCGCGGAAATTGCTTATCAGCTGGGGATGAGTGGTCAGGAGCGCAGGGAACTGGTGGCGCTGGTGGCCCAGCACATGGAGCCGGTCATGATTCCCAACGACAACGGCCTGCCCTCACGGATTCATGGGTTGTTCGTGAAACTGGGCAAGCGGCTACCGGAATTGGCGCTGCTGTCGCTGGCCGACGTGGAAGCAGCCCGCGGACCCGCGCAGACGCTGCTGCGCCTGGAGGAGCAGAAAGAATTCGTGGACTTTCTGCTGGACCAGTATTTTGAGCAGGGTTTCCTGGCCAATCCCTGCCTGCCCGTTTCTCGGGAAGAACTGCTGGAGCAGTTCGGAACGCTGGAAGAGCGAACCCTGCGTCGGGTTCTGGAAGCTTTGCTGGCCGACTTCGTGGACGGCGAATTCGAAAGCCAGGAGGAAGGTCTGTCGCTGGCCTCGGAATATCTGGCCGATCCTCGTCACCGCTGAGTGCCTGCTGATGCGGAAAACCCTTGGTTTTGCGCCACCCAGGGAACGGGCCGGGTTCCGCCGGGAAGCAGGCGCGAAAGGATGACCGTGACCATCAGCCCGCTCAGCATGGCCACCGTTTTGAACGGGAAGTCTGCAGAGTAAGGCAGCCAGGCGGGAATCCCCAGAGCGGTTTCGCCTCCGCCCAAACGCAGAACCAGAGCCACGGCCATTCCTGCCAGCACGCCGCGGGCACTGGCCTGGCGCAGGTAAAGCACCACCAGCAATTGCGGGAAGAGCAACACGTAGACCAGATCGGCCGACAGAAACCAGAGGGTATAAATACTGCGCACGTTGAGCGCAATCAGCGTTCCGATCGTGCCCAGCACCACGATGGCGCGACGGTTGGTGCGCGCCAGCAAGGCCGGGTCCTCGCTGGGGCGCAGAATCCGGTGCATAATGTTCCAGCTGAACATACTGGCTGCCGAATAAATCGAAGCGTCCACACTCGACATAATGGCCCCGGCCACCGCGCACAGCCCGAGGATGCCGACCCAGGGCGGCGCCAGGTCGTGGAGCACCTGCGGCAAGACCAGGAAGTCGCCGGCCGGGGCGTGTCCCTTCCAGTCATAGACGGACCCCGCCATGCCCAGCAGAGCGGGCGGAATGGCCATGAGCAGGCACAACACCGCGGCGAAAAGGGACAGGTTGCGCGCCACCGCGGGCGTGGGCGACGAGAGCACTCGCTGGAAGTAGCAGTGCCAGGGAATTCCTCCAAAAATCAGCAGGCAGGCGTTATCGAACCAGAGCCCGTGCTGGTCGCTTGGAAAGAAACCGCAAGTGCCGGGAAATTTGGCCTGGTAAGCCGTCCAGACGTGGTCAAGTGAGGGAAAGTGGGCGAACACGAAAGGTACGCAAATGGCCATGCCTACGCTGGCCATGGCCAACTGGGCCACGTCCGTATAAGCGATCGACCAGAGTCCTCCGCGCACCGTGTAGGTGATGGTCATGGCCGAAGAAACGAGAATGGCCAGACGGAAATCGATGCCCAGCAGAATGCCGAAAGTGGTGCCTAGAGCGGCCAGGATGCCCGAGGTCCAGAGCACCTCGCCGAGCATTGCGGGCCAATACATGATCGAGCCCAACTTCTCGCCGTAGCGGCGCTGGAAGGGGTCGAGCATGGTGTGAAACTCGTTCTCGTGCATGACTTTTGCGAAAAAGAGCCCGCCCAGTGCCAGCGAAAGCCCAAATCCCCACGGCGCCTGCGCCCAGGCCAGGCCACGCCCGTAGACGGCTTCGGCGGTGCCGTTGAGGTAGCCGCCGTCCACCCAGGTGGCGGTCATGGTCAGAGCCCCGATCCAAAGCGGGATGCGCCGTCCCGCCACCAAAACCTCAGCGGCCGTTTCCGCCCCCCTGTTGCGCCCGGCCACCAGGCCTACGGTGAAGATGACCAGGTAAAAGAAGCTGACCCCAAGCAACGGATAAAGCATGCGCCCTGCCCGTTCGGCGCCAGCCGACGACCTTCTTCTAAGGCCCGAGCTCGGGCATTTTGCGGGGCGTTAACAACTCGGAGCTTTTTTCGCAAACCAGGGCGATTAGTGTCTGACTTACACACAAAGACTACATACACACAGAATGGACATACGCCCATGTCAAACAGCATCGGACACGCCCCCCTGAAAGGCATTCCCTTCGCTCATCCCAGTAAGAGCAAGCCCGTACATCTCAAGGAAGAACTCAGCGAGTCGGAGGAAGGCGGACGCGTCTCCATCCAGGACTTCGGTTTGGCTCGAAGGGAGGATTCCGACAAAGGCCTGGTGGACTGGATCTTTGGTCCCAAGCAGCAGGAAAAGCCGTCGCTTCCCGAGCCCATGCGCTTCAAGCTGGGTAACGCCAGCCTGGCCGGACATCTGGCCAGCGATGTCAAGCACGGACAATATCCCAGCGCCCACTACGAAATTCGTACCTTCATGCCGGCCGCCGATGGCCAGATCGCCTCGGTCAATTTCGAGCAACTGCTGGCGGCCACGCGCATTCCCTCGCCCCCGTCGCAGCACTTTGTAGTGACCGGCAAGCAGGTCCAGCAAGCCGTCAGTGACACCAACGCAGCACGGGAGCAGCAGCTCAAGAGTGGCGCCGTGGCCGGCGACCGCGTCGTGCCCAAAGACGCAACCCTGAATCCTACCGATGTCACGATGTATTTACGTTCCACCGGCGATGTCAGCACGCGCTACGCGCAGCAGCTTTCCAAAGTTGGCCAGATCGAGGGCTTTCACGTAGTCGCCGGCATCGGCGGCAGCGTTGGGTCGTTTCAAAATACCCTGAAAGGCTATGAGAACATCTCGCTGATGGAGATCCCGCACGGTGAGGTTTGGACCGAAGACTATTCCGAGCCCTCCCTGGGCAAGGGCCAGATCATCCCGGCCATCTTCTCGGACAGCTACAGTGGTGGTCTCGTCCACGAAGCCATCACCGAAGGCCGCAAGCTGCGTTACAAGGGCACCGGCCTGGACGGCAAATACGCCTACCACGGAGCGGTCAATCAGGGCAAGTATCAGGAAGCCGCTCTGGCACGTGGCACCGTCACCCAGGGACCCTTGCGTCAGGCGCTGAGTTATATGGAGGGTGGCAACATCTACACGGGCACTCGTCAAAACGGCGAAGGCTACGTGCTGGTCGGCAAAGACAGCTTCCACGTGACCAAGCGGCTACTTGAGAAGCAGACCGGCAAAGACTGGTCGGACGCCGAAGTGAGCAAAGTGATCGCGGCCGACCTGGGCCTGGAAGCCAAGAACGTGGTCCCCGTCGAGCAGCCAGGTGCATTCCACCTGGATATGCGAATGACGGCGGTGGCGCCCGGCGAAATCATGCTCAACGACTCCAAGGCCGCCTGCGAACAGCAGCTGACCTGGGCTCGGGAAGCGGTGGCCGAGGCTCTGAAAAATGGGGAAATCACCCAGAAGCAGGCCGACAAGCAGCTGGCCAAAATCGAAGACCGGGCCGACGGCATGCGGGAGCAAGCCGCGAAAATGGCTCCTTACGAAGAGATGACGGCCAAGGATCTGAAAGCGGCCGGTTTCACCGTGCACCGTGTGGGTGGGTCCTTCGTGGATCCGACCAATCCGAGTCGCGACACCGCCAACTACTTCAACGCCCGCCACTTTACCAACGAACAAGGCGAACGCGTGTCGGTCTTGATGGGTGGCCAGGCCCACGAAGAAGCCTTTATGGCTCAGAAAATCTTCGATATGGCCCACGGCACCATCAGCCGCATTCATTTCCTGGATCCGTCGGTCACGCAGAAGACGCTGGACCTGTGGGGCGGTCTCAAGTGCCGCACCAAACCGGAGGGCGACCTGATCTCGGGCAACCTGCTGGCCAACCCGGCCCAGGCTCAACTACAACCGGCTTAAAAGTAGTCCTATTCCAAGAGGGGCGGCGCCGCGAGCGCCGCCCTTTTTGCGTTGATTTAGCAGATCTATAGCGTTAGCCGTGGATCATCTTGCCGGTATCTGGTGCCCAAGAAAGAATCCCGCAACCCAGGCGGCTCCAAAGTTCATTCATTTAGATGATTTTTTTGTGAGACGCTTTCGAGTAGACTAGCGTTGATTTGGTCAAAGCCCTCACAGGATTCTAAAGGTCTAACTCGTAGAGAGCTTCTGATTCAAGGGGAGAGGTTTTACACATGAAAAAAAAGATGAGGGTTACCCTGGTAGCCTCAGGTTTGTTCACCATTTCACTGGCGGCTGCGATCATCTCGGGGTGTGGCGGGGAGGACTCCGTCGTTTTCCCGACCGGCTTCAATGGCCAGAATCAGAATAACAATAACAATCTGGCCCAACTTCGAGCCGAACAACTGATTGGACCGGATGGTCAGCCCATCGACATCTCCAACCTTCCTCCCAATATTCAGGGGATTCTAGCGGGCATTCTTCCGACCGCGAGCCCGACGCCGCTCCCTACTGGAGACCCGAACTCCGTTATACCTCCTGCACTAGCGGGGGCGGGGCCTTCCACGGAGCTTGGCGTTCCTGATCTTGGGTTGCCCGGAGGCACGGTCGACACGACAAAAACGGAAGCCCCGTTACCACGCGTGATCGGCGCTGACAGCCGTTTCGCAGTGGTCAACACCGCAGGTTTTCCTTTCCGGGCGCAAGTAAAAGTCTTCTCGACTTTTGCAAACCGAACAGGCTCTGGCACCGGCTCCCCCAGCCCAAGTGGTAGCCCAAGTGGTAGCCCAAGTGCCAGTCCGAGCGGAGGACCGGGATCTTCCAGTTCTTCCTTCGTAGGTTCCGGAACTTTCATCGGACCACGCCATATTTTGACCTGTGCTCATAACGTCTGGGCAGCACCCAACCGCTTGAATCCAAACAGCCCGGTGCAACCGAGCCAGTTCGCCACGGAATTGAAGGTAGCCCCTGGCCACACCGTGGACGGGAGTTCCAACGCGAGAGCTCCTTATGGGATATTTCAAATCAGCAAAGTATACGCGGGAGTGGGCTACATCCGTAATGGCGACTTCAACTACGACTATGCTATCCTGGAATTGCCCGCCTCTAATCCCGTCGGGAACCAGGTCGGCTACCTCGGGTTCCGTGTAGACACAAGTGTACCGGATCAGTCTACGGCAAACCTTTCCGCCTATTCCACGGCTCTGAGCAACCAGTTCCCAATCCAGCAGGCTGGCTTCGTGCAGACCTGTGGCGCGGGCACGGTAGCTCGGCAAGATGTCAATCTCTGGGGTCACGATATCGATATGACTGGAGGCGCAAGTGGCGGCGCTGTCTACACGCTGGAAACCAACGGCCGCTTTTGCATCGGAGTGAATGTCTTCGAAAGCACCAGCAATGGGGCCAATGGCGCTTGTCGAATCAACCGCAGCCTGTTTGACAGCTTGCGGGCTCTAGCCCGACCGGGCAACTGATTCGCCACTTCCAATCGGCCCCGGTGAGCCTGAATGGTTCAACCGGGGCCTTTTTTTAGTTACTTACCTGCGCTGGCCCTGTTTTCCATTGGAGTTGACCGCGGTTACCTGCCAGGCGCTCAAGACACTGGTGCGACAAATCTCTTGATAAAAGCCTGACAATGCGATCTGGCCCAGGACGTACTGGCGGTCCTGAATGGTAGCGAATGGGAAATATTCGGATGCTCGCAGGTCCACGACAAAGGCCTGCACGGGCCGACCTTGGGATGCGCGATAAAGTGCTCCTGGAGTAGCGGGCTCCAAGGCATGGCCCGCCTGCTCTGCCAGTGCTTGCCGGGTGTTTCCCCAGGCTGCAGGCTGGAACGGATTGGGGAAAAGGTAGACATTGGCGCCTTCTGTGCTCAAAGTTGGCAGGCTGTTGCTCAGGCTGACGTTCCCAGAAGTAAAACGAGGCAAGCTTCTGAGTTGCGAAACGAATAGTTCATCACCTGAGGAACGCACAGATTCAGGAACGACACAATAGATCAGCGAATACAAATATCCAATCAACAATGCCAATAAGGCGAGACTCCCTATGCCAGTCCTCAGTCGCCGCAAACCCCAGCAGGCTGACCAAACGGCGAACGGCACGATGGCCGCGCCGTAGTGATACCCAAGCTGTTGTTGGCTGGGACGCCAGCTCAGTAGATTGCCGGCGATGGTCGGGAGAGCCGGCAAGAATTCCACCGGGCCCAACAGCGGCAGAAAGCAAAGCGGAAGAAGCAGCTGCAACAAATAGGTCTTAACGGTTCCGGACAGCATCGCTTGAAGAATGTTTCTTCTGACATTCCAATCTCCATAAAGGAAGGAGGCCAGTTCCTTTTTGTGGTGGCCATAAAGACTTTGATAGGGGCTCTGCCCCTGGCCATAGTGAGCCATCCAGAGCTGCGCGAGCCCCATCGCGAGGGCAGCCAAAAGCAGGCTGAGCAAGGCCGACCGACGGATCTTCTTCCTGAGCAGCGCCGTGACACCGAAAGCGAAAATCAGAACTCCGGCAAACTCCGAGCAGAGAGAAGCGGTTACCAGAGACGCCAGATACAGTTTTTCATCCTCGGCCTCAACCGCCCAGCATGCCCAGAGCAGTGGTGTCACGATCAAGCTTGAGCCGTGGAAATCGTAGAGTAGGGCATGGACCATCGCCGGATTCGCTAAATACAGGAAGGCCACGCCTAAGGCCCAGGACTGCGACGCGAGCACTTTCTCGGCGAGTCGATAGACTGGCAAAACGCCCGAGCCCAACCAGATGACCTGCACCAACAAAAGAAGCCGCGCATCAGGCGCAAGCATGAATAGCGGTGAGAACAGGAACAAGATCGGAGAGAAATGATCGGCCTGAGCAAGCAAACCGCGAGTGCAAAGAAAAGAACCTTGTCCATCAGCAAACCGTTGAATCATTTCAACGTGAATGCCCAGATCGTAAATGTGACAGACGCCGGTATTGTAACGTGAAATGACCAGCCAGGCCATGACTAGAGAAAACCCCAGGAACAACGCGCTCGCAAACTTCAAGGGAGGCGCCTCAATCCACGACCGCGCTCCCAGAGCATGACATCCGACGTCTGAAGCCCGGCGGAGGCCGACGAGCGACTGATAAAGGCGACTCGATTTCCGTCCTCGGAAATAGCCGGTTTGTAGCTATCGTGATCGGCAAACTGCCCATTCTCGCAGCTCACACAGATGGTCGTGTTCGTATCCAGGCTGTGCAAAAACACATCCAATTTCCCGTTCAAGTCGCCTTTCACTAGATTGGAGCTGGAGCTTGTGAAAGCCAGCCAGCGCCCGTCTTTCGACGCATTGGGCTCAAAGCTCGAGCCGTTCCCTTTCGCAGTCACACAGACCGGCCTGACTCGATTCTTGAGTTCGCGCAGATAGATCTGGTGCAAAGGCTTCTTGCCGTGGTCGACCAGATCGCCGCGCCCAGTGAAAAAGATGCCTCTTTCGGTAACGCATGGTTCCCAGCATCCTCCATCCGGGGTTCCTAAATCGAGAGAGCCCGAAACAGTCCCTAGTTGACCCGCGCTCGCGGCCTGACCGGGACGAAGCAAACCGGACTCAACCTGACCTCCCCAGACTGCCGCCCCCACGAAAATATCCGCCGGAGTATATACCCCGTCAAAGGCCGAGAAAGCCAGCAGCCTACCATCTGGCGAGAAGGATGCCGGTCCAATGCCGTTACCCACATCGCCTATGACACGCATCGTTCCGATACCTTTTTCATACAAACAGTAAGCCCGCCGGGAGTCACCAAATACGCCGACGTTCTGAAAGGCAACCGTACCGCCTCCGGGAGAAATGGCAGGCGCAAAAGCGGCCCCTTTGCCGGGGTCCAATCGCACCGAAGGCACCTTTACCAGGATGTCGCGGATAGTGTCAAAGAGGAAGACATCGCTGACCCCGTTATCGTCCTGCGGGACCAAGTTGCTGGCCATGCTCGAAAAGACCAGAGTCGCACCGGCCCTATCCAGCCTGGGCTGCCGACTCGAGCCGTTGCCCCCCTCGGTCAAGGTGCGCTTGCGGTTGTCGTCCGCCCAAAAGATTCGAATGTCACGGATACTTTTATTCGCTCGTGCGACCGAATAAGCAAGAACCCGCCCGTCCCCCGAGATGGCGACTTCGCCCTCATCCAAAGGAGTCTGGGGAAAGCGAACAGATAGCGCGCTGCGAATAGCGAAAAGCGCAATGACCGCCATTCCGCCCAACCAGATCCGAAACCAGAGAGGCTTCACCGAGGCACCGACCTTTGCCGCATTCTACTCGCGGTCATCCGAATTTCAGTGGGAACTTCCGAGACGATCGCAAGATCGTGGTTTCCGGCTTTCACATTCGACAAATCGATGCTAACATCAGCGAAAGAATGGTTCCCTGACGGGGCTTCGCCCATCCAAACCGGCTCGTTGTCCAAAAGCACGGCGACTCGGCAGGCTGAGCCACCGCCGACGCTGAGTCGGAAGACAAAATCGTAGGCACCGATGTTCCCAAACAGCAGGTGAATTTTGCCGTAACCCTGACAAATCCTAGAGGGTAGATTCAACACACCGATACCCTCGTAAAACAGTGAGCCGAAATAGAAACACGGCACCTTCGGCGGCGGTTGCACCGTCGCACTCGGCTTTAGCAAGAAAACCTGGATGTCGCCCCGAGGACTGGTAAAATCCGGCTTTCGCTCCCACCTTCTCCAGGTCTGATCGGCAGAATTCAAGGCGTTCGTGTAGACAACCAGCGCGGAGAATCCGTAATTCTCTGTGATTTGACATAGCTCACGGGGATCATTCTGAGGCAGCTGCATTTGCCACTGCGACTCTGGCCGGCCACGACAGTTGCCATAGGAGAAGTTCAGCTTCCTGGAGAGGAGGTAGAGAAGCATCTGCTCGTAGGTTTGCATGGCGTTGCTGGCACCCACCTCTGGGTACTGCTGGACGGGATACTGGAATACATTGGACCCAGACGCCAGATTTTGCTCTAGAAAAGCGACCACGGCCTGCTGGTTCTTTAGATAGAGAACGTATTCTCGCGAACGCTCGCCAGATGGTGGAGGCGGAACCGAATCGAGGCAACTCAGAATCATCAAGGTCACGGCCAGCGGAGGGGAGAGGAGGCGCTGACTCAACCAACGTGACAGATAAAGCAAACTTCCAGCCAGCAAAAGAACCGAGAACCTGCTACCGCATCGAAACAGGGTCACCCCCAAGGTTCCCAGCATCAAATTGAACCCTCCCGCTACGGCCACCGCATAGAGCGCGACAATCATCGCCGAGAAGTAGGAAACTGGCTGTCCCCTGCTTAGTCGCAGCAAATCTCCGCAGAGTAAAATCAGCAGGCCAGCCACGCCCAGAAAACCAAAATAGGAACTATCCGTTTCACCGGCTATGCCGCCTAAGCCCGAATAGTAGTGGGATTGAGCATACTGAGCCAGGTTGCCGACGCGATGAACCGGGGGCAGGAAAAGCTCGGGAACCCTCAATCCATAGTAGATAAGCTGACTGAGTGGCCGCTCAAAGGCAACGGCAGACCTTCCTTTCTGCCACCAGCCGGTCAAAGTGTCGACCTGAGCAAGCGAAAGAAAACATCCCGTTAGAAACAAGACTTTGAGAGACCGAACGCTGACCAGCCAGTTTTTGGCCAAACTCGAGCTCAAGAGAGTAAACGAAAACATCAGAAGTGCGAAAAAGCAGTAGTAGGGATGCTGCCAACCGCTAGCCATACAGGTCAGGCCCACGAAGAATTTCTCACGATCGGAAAGGGGACGAGATTCCTTGAGCCGCCAACAGGACCACCAGAGCAGTGGAAGATGCCATTGGAAGCTGAGATTGATGTGTATGGTGTCGCGCACATAGAGAAATCGGCTGTTAGCCCAAGCGCAGGCGGTCAAGGCAGCCGGCCATCGGGAAGAAGCAAACGCTCGCGCCGACCAGTAGAAGGCGAATAGAGCCAGCAAATGGGCCGTAGCAACGCAGAGGTTGTAGGCGACGACAAAATCAAAGACTTTGGTGAGCAATCCGCCGTAGGCATAGACCAGAACCTCAGTGGTCGGAAAGTCAAACCATTCCGCGCCGAAGGGCGCGTTCAAACGTTTCACCGAGCCGGGGAAAATCGGAGCCTGACCCTCCGACACAGCCTGGAAATATCCGCAAAACAGAGGCACATCGGCATCAATGCACCAGGGACGGGACCAGTCGGTCAGCTTCCAGCATGCAAAATAGTTGCAGAAAACCAGTGCGGAGAGAGCCATCGCAGAAAGCAAAGGTGTGCTTCGCTTGAGCAAACCAACAACCCGAGGGAACACCACCGCACTCCTTAGATGAGGAACTGGCTCGTGCTTTGCCTGGAGTCTAAGTTAACCTCCCACGAGGCGACATCATCCGGAACTGGGCCCTATCAGGGTAAAGTTTTCGCGCCGCGAAAACCGACGTCGTTTCACGTAAAGCCTTCGTCTTCGGTAGCGTAGCTGGAACTCCGGCAATCGCGCTCTCTGTAGCCATAGGCCCCACCGCGAATGACCGGGCGGCCGTCTTTCAGGTCGGCCACCCACTCGAAGGCGTTGCCGCACATATCCAGGCAGCCATAAGGACTGGCTCCCTGGGGAAAACTGCCGACCGCCTTCATTCGACCGGTGGAGCAAAAATTGCCCGTCCGGCCCTTGGCCGTCAGATTGCCTTTACGATAATCCCAATCATTGCCCCAGGGGTAAATACGCCCGTCCGTGCCTCGCGCGGCTTTCTCCCATTCGGCGGCACTGGGCAGGCGTTTGCCCAGGCTCTTCAGGTAAGCTTCCACTTCGCCCTTGGTGACATGAGTGACGGGCTTGTTCTCATCCCCCGGAGCGACCGGGTAATCCGGCTTGAACTTCCGGTACTCCGCCTGAGTCACTTCGCATCGGTCGATGTAGAAACCGGGCAGACTCTGCTGGTGGCGAGAGAAAAAGCCCTGCCCGTCATCAGACCCCAGGATGCAGGGCCCGGCCGGAACCAGCACCATTCCGGGCGGCGGCGACGGAGGCGGGGAGGCCTGGCAACCCGTGAGGGCCCAACTCAAGAGCGCGATATGCGGCCAACGACAACTCATGACGCAAGATTTTAACAAATCTAGGAGATCCCCCCTGCCAAGTTGAAGGCCTGAGAGAAATGGCTTATCGGGTAGATTTAGGTGGAGGCGGCATTTAGTGCAGGTTGAGGAGCAGGAAGCCCTTCAGGCTAAGATTACCAAGTTAGAAAAGCGTCTCAAGACGGCGGAAACCCAGTGTCAGGCGACTACCAAGGAAATTTGGCAGATGGAAGTCGAGCTGGAGCGCACGCGCGAGCGTGCCGAGGAAGCCGAACAACTGGCGACTCGCCTCGAAAAAGAACTGGCCGAGGCCGGCCAGGCTTCCGATAGCGGCGAAGCCGAAGCTAAACTCGCCAATTTGCAAATCCGGCTAGACGAAGCCCGCCTGAACCTTCAGCTACTCGAGGAAGAAAAAGAGACCTCCGATGAAGCCCGGCGCATCGCTGAGGAAGGCCTGCAGACCGCCGAAGAATCCCTGGCTCAACTGCGGGTGGAGCTGGAAGCTGCCCAACAATCCAAACAACTGGAAGAGTCCGTCGAGCAGTTGCGATCGGCCATGGAAGAGGCCGAGCTGGCCCGCCAGGATTGCGAGCAGGCTCGTGAGGCACTGCGCGACGCCGAAGGCCAACTCGACGAGTTACGCCACCAGTTGGAGCAGGCCCAGGCAGCCGAACAACAAGCACGGGAATCGCTGGAACAACTTCAGGTGGGGAGTTCCGACGCGGAAGAACTGCGCGCCGAGCTGGAAGCGGCCCGCCGCATTGAGCTGCAATTGCGGGAGTCGCTGGGCGTCGGCGGTGACGAGACGGCCCAGCTGCGTAGCGAACTGGAGCGGGCCCGCCAGGACCAGTCGGAAATCGACTTGCTACGAGAATCTCTGGAAGCGTTCCGCACGGAGAGTCTTCATCAGGCGGATGAGCAAGGCCGACTGCTCAACCAGATTCAAGAGTTGCAGGCGGAACTGGAAGCTTCCCGTTTGCGGGTCACCGCCACCGCCAGCGGCAGTCTGACCGAAATGGCCCGCCTGCAAGACAACCTGCAGTTAAACCAGGAGAAGGCCGGCCTTCTCCAGCAACGCCTCGACCAGCTGCAACAGCGTTTTGACCTTTCCGAAGAAAAGGCGATGCTATATCAAGCCAAGGCCCAAGAGGCTGAAGGTCGCCTGCAGGAAGTCCTGTCCAAGGGGGGCTCCGCCGAGGGTGAAGTGCGCGCCCTCAAGGAGCGACTGGAGCGCATGGAGACTCGAGTCCGAGAGGCTGACCGCATCTTCGAGACCTCCGAGCAGGCCATGCGGGAGGCGGAATCCAAACAGCAAGAGTCCTGGCAGCGGGTCCGCGATGCTGAAATGCGCGCGAATCAGGCGCTGGTCGAGAACAAAAAGCTGGCCGACAAACTGGCAGAGCACGAGAAGCGAGCCCAAGAGTCAGACCGGGAGACCCAACGACTGGCCTTCCAGGATCCACTGACCGGGCTTCCCAACATCAACCTGATCACCCAATACCTGGAGTTTACCGTCAAACAGTGCGTGCGCTATCGACGCGTAGCCGCCTTACTGGTGATCGACATCGATCGCTTCAAGGTCTTCAATGAAGCCATGGGCTTCAAGGCCGGCGACGAGCTCCTGGCCAAAGTCGCCGAACGCCTGCAGCAAGCCATTCGCGAGACCGACTCGCTGGGACGCAAGGGCGAAGACGAGTTTATTATCCTGCTTTCCGAGCTGAACGTGGGCGACCACAATCATCCAGAGGCTCGCCGTAAGGCCATCAATCAGCACGTGGAAGTCGTCGCCAACCGCGTCATGCAGATGATGGGACCGCCCTTCACGGTGCAGGGTCAGAAATTTTATCTACACGTTTCCATCGGAATCGCCATTTGTCCCGACGACGGCGAAACGCCTCAGACCCTCTTGGAGAACGGCGACACGGCCATGTATCACGTCAAGGAGACGGGACGCAACCGCCACCAATTCTACACCAGTGACCTGCGCCAACGTCAGGAAAAGCGCCTTTCGCTGGACACGCAAATGCGCTCGGCTTTGGAACGCGGCGAGTTCGAAGTCCGCTATCACCCGGTCGTTTCGTTAGCCAAAGGCAAGGGCACGCTGGTCGGCGTGGAGGCCCTGCTGCGCTGGAACCACCGCATCGACGGAACGGTAGGGCCCGATTACTTCTTGGGGGCCGCCGAAGAATCGGGCATGATCATTCCCATCGGACAATGGGTCCTCAGTCAGACCTGCACCCAAATGCGCGAATGGCTTAGCTTCGGACTACGCATTTTCGCCTCCATCAACTTATCCAAACGCCAGCTTCTGCAGGCCGATCTGGTGGAGTGCATCGCACGCGAACTGTCGCAAAACGGGATTCCCCCCGAGGTCCTGTACGTGGAAATTGCCGAGGGCTTCAACACAACCAATCCCGAAATCATGGACCAGGTCATCAACCGGCTAGGTCAAGCCGGTATTCGGGTGGCCATCGACGATTTTGGAGTCGGCTACTCAAACCTCAGCAAGATCAACCTGGCCTACACTCGCGTATTAAAAATCGACCGGTCCATCATCGAGGGCTGCCCCACCGATCGGCAGAGCTCTACCGTTTGCATCGCGGCCATCAATCTGGCCAGCAGCCTGGGCCTGCTGTCGCTGGCCGAGGGAGTCGA
This sequence comes from Vulcanimicrobiota bacterium, assembly GCA_022842865.1. GTDB lineage: Bacteria > Vulcanimicrobiota > Xenobia > Xenobiales > JADMJV01 > JADMJV01. The sequence goes on from JALHOV010000112.1 coordinate 13,836, forward strand.
GAACGCCAACCAGGTAAAATTCCTGGCCAAGTATGGCTGTGCTCTGGCCCAAGGCTACTACTTCTCAGAGCCCATTACGCCCAACGAGATCACCAACATTCACCGCAGCAAAAAGACCTGGAAGATTTAAGTTTTGGGGTTGAAGGGTTGGGCGCTCGGAACCTGCATGTTCGGCTGGATTTGCCTGGCGGTCAGTTTCGGGCTCACCAGGGCTTTCCAAACCGACCAGTGGAGCGTGGTGATCCCGCTTACCGTTCATTTGTTCAGCTTTCTGGCGTTAGGCTGGGCGGTCATCGTCACGGTGCTGTGGATGGTCTGGCTGGGAAAGTGGCAGGAAGATATGGCCATCGCCTCCATTAACCTGCTGCTGTCCGGCGCTCCCGTCCTTTATATCGTATGGGCCTATATGAGCCAGGGCAAGAGCTTGACGAAGTTCGTGCTCGGTTTGATGTGGACCGGCCAATAAGTGACGCGCAAGGCCCGCGCTCAGCGCATCCACGCGCAGCTGGAAGAGTTTTTCCCCACCGTCGAGCCGGCGCTCGACCATCGCGACCCCTTCACCCTGCTGGTGGCCGTATTGCTCTCCGCCCAGACCACCGACAAGAAGGTGAACGAGGTCACTCCGGCCCTGTTTGAGTTGGGTCCCTCACCGGAGGCGATGGCCGCTCGTAGCCCGGAGCAAGTGCTGGAAATCATTCGACCGCTGGGCCTGGCGCCGGGCAAATCCAGGAACGTCGTGGCCTTAAGCAAACTTCTGATGGAGCGGCATCAGGGCGTCGTGCCGGCCAACCTGCCCGACCTGGAAGCTTTGCCTGGGGTCGGCCACAAGACGGCCTCGGTGGTGATGGCCCAGGCCTTCGACGTGCCCGCCTTCCCGGTCGATACCCATATCCACCGCCTGGCCTGGCGCTGGGGATTGTCAGAAGCCAAGAATGTGGAACAGACCGAGCGCGACCTCATGGCCCTCTTCCCCAAAGACTCCTGGAATAAGCTGCACCTGCAAATCATCTTCTTTGGCCGACAATACTGCCCGGCTCGCACCCACAAGCCCGACCACTGCCCCATCTGCTCCTGGGCCTTCAGCGCTCAGCGCCGTAAGGTGGAGACATCTCGTCGCTAAGGGCATGCCAACTGAAATGCTGCGGCCAGCGGCGCTGAGAAAGCGCTCGAGCAGGCTCAAGCAGGCGCCCTGCAGATCTTCATCAAAGCTATAGCAAAAATTCATAAACCAACACTCTATGATTTCTAACACGAAATCAAAATGAGGACAGAAAGCCTGGCCTCCCTTCAAGACCAGGCGCCCCAATTAAACTGAGCCCTTGTTTTCTATCTTTTAGCTGACTCAGGGAACCCGGAAGGCCATGAAGGGATTGCGAACAACATTAAGTTTTCTGTATACTTCCGTGAAGAAAAAATATCCCCCTGCACACAGGCACCCGAGGAGACCACTGGATGGCCAACCTGAAAAAAGATATCGCCGCGAGCATCGCCGTCGGCCTGGTCGCGATCCCGCTTTGTTTGGGCATCGCGCATGCTTCGGGGGCCCCGCTGATGTCTGGATTGGTCGCCGGCATCACGGGCGGTCTGGTAGTCGGCACCATGAGCAAATCCAATCTGGCCGTCAGCGGCCCGGCCGCAGGTTTGACCACGATCGTGCTGGCCGCCATCGCCACTTTGAAGAGCTACGAGTCCTTTTTAACGGCGGTCGTTTTAGCCGGAGTCATTCAGTTCTTGTTTGGCAAGATGCGAGTAGGCGGGCTTTCCCGACTGTTCCCCTCCCCTGTGATCAAAGGAATGCTCTCGGCCATCGGCCTGATCTTGATTATGAAGCAGTTCCCTCATCTCATCGGGTTTGACAGAGAATCGTTCGGCGTAGAAGAATTCTTCGATACCGATAAGGATATGGAAAGCGGCAGCGGCAAAGGACTGAACACCTTTCGAATGATCGGGCTGGCCGTTTCTTCCCTCGAGCCAGGCGCCTTGCTGATCGGCCTGACAAGTCTTACGCTGCTTTATTTATGGGACTGGAAACTGGCCAGGCGATTCCCTATCGTGCCGGGCTCTTTGGTGGCGGTCCTGGCGGCCGTCCTCATCAACCAGGTTCTGAGCCCGGGAATGCAGGTGATCGGCAAGCACCTGGTGACCGTTCCGGAGCTGCATCCCAACAATTTTGTGCATCCCGATTGGGGGGCCTTAAGCAATCCACAGGTTTACCTGGTGGCACTGACCATCGCGCTGGTAGCCAGTGTAGAGAGCTTGCTCTCGGTGGAAGCTCTGGATCGACTCGACCCCCAGAATCGGAGCACTCCTCCCAACTCCGAACTGCTGGCCCAGGGTGTGGGCAACGTGGTCAGCGGCCTTTTGGGTGGTCTACCGATCACCGCCGTCATCGTGCGCGGCTCGGTGAATCTGGCCGCTGGTGGCACCAGCAAGCGCTCCGCTATCTTGCACGGAGCCTGGATTCTGATCGCCTCCCTGGGCTTTCGCAACGGCATCAACTCGATTCCGCTGGCCGCCCTGGCGGCGGTGCTGGTGCACGTAGGCATCAAAATGGCCCACCCCCGCATCCTCAAACAGATGAGCAAACGGGGATGGAGCCAATTCATACCTTTTGTGGTCACGGTGGCCGCCATTCTCTTCACCGACCTTCTGATCGGTATCAGCATCGGCACGGTTGTGTCAGGCTGCTTCATTCTGCGCAACCTGCACGTGGCCAAGGGTTTCACTGTGCACAAAAGTGGCGTGATCACCCAGATCAAGCTGCATCAAGAAGTCACCTTCTTCCACAAGGTGCGGCTGGCCGGTGTGCTTGAGGCCGTTCCCGCCGACACCATTTTGGAAATCGACGGCAGTGAGGCCCGCACCATCGACCACGATGTGCTCGACCTGCTGGAACTGTTCAAGGCTCAGGCAGCTAACAAGAACATCGAAATTATCTTTGGAGGAATTTCACTCATGGAGAGCTTTTCAGAGAAGCAGGTGGCCGCCATGCAAGCGGAATATGACACTCTGCTCAGCAACAATCAGGCCTGGGTGGAGGAATGCCAAAAGGACGACCCGCAATACTTCGAGCGGATGGCCGTCGGTCAGAAGCCGACCTTCCTCTTCATCGGCTGCAGCGATAGCCGTGTGCCTGCCGAAGTGATTACCCGAACCGAGGCGGGACGACTCTTTGTGCACCGCAACATCGCCAATGTGGTTTCGCTACACGACATGAACCTGATGTCGGTTTTGCAGTACAGCGTTGACCATCTGGTGGTGCCGCACATCATCGTGTGTGGCCACTACGGCTGCGGTGGTGTGCGCGCCGCCCTGAGTTCCCAATCTTTTGGCCTGATCGACAACTGGGTCCACCCCATTAAAAAGGTAGTAGACGAGAATCAGGCGGAACTAGCGTCGATCCTGGACGCAGACCAAAGAGAGCGCCGGATCATCGAGTTGCACGTTTTGGCGCAGGTGCGCAACATTCTCAAAACGCCGGTGGTACAGAGATCCATTCAAAAGCTGGGCATCCCCCGCGTGCATGGCTGGGTCTACGATATGGCCACGGCAAAATCAAGGATCTCAAGGCAGACGTGAACTTGCAGGATGATTTACATCCGGTTTTTCACTACGAATACGATTTCCAAAAGAAAGCCCCCGTGGCCAAAAGCTAAGGGCCCGTT
>JALHOV010000113.1:0-13891 GCA_022842865.1 Vulcanimicrobiota bacterium
ACAACTAAATTGAGATTGCCCCGGATGGCCCGGGTATCGGCCAGGCGACGGCAAGACTCAGCGTCGCCGGGATCGGCCTCTAGAGCCTTGGTGTAGCCCTCAATAGCCTGGTCCCAATCGCCCTGCTCAAAAGCGGCATTAGCTTCCATTTGTAGCGCACCCGACACCGTCACGTCCTCCAAGCATCACATTCTGGGAAGTCCTGAGCCTTTATCGGGCATCCTAGACCACCTCAATGTGACAGCATTGATGTTGACCGTCTGTGACATTTTCCCTCTTGGCAAGGAGCGCCTGCCCCAGGAGGAAAAGAGATTTCCATGGGTCTTCGCGGTTGCATGGTGGTTCTCACTTCGATTTCACTGCATTTGTCGTCTTGGGGACAACCTCAGCCTCCCGCTCAGCCGCCAGCAGCGTTGCCGCTACCGCTGCGCGTGATCATCCCTTCCACGGGATTGGCTCAACGCTATGACCTCAAAGCCGGCTGGAACAGCCTCTCTTTCCCGTTTCAGAAAGTAGTCGCCTTTCAGGGGTTAGAGGCCCTGGTAGATCCTGAATCAGGCAAGGCCCTCAGCCCGATGGAAAGCCAGCCAGGCAAAGCCTACTGGACCTATGCGCGGAAAAATGGACAGGCCTGGGCCTGGGGCCAACTGCAGGAAACCGACTGCACGATTTCGTTGAGCAAAGGCTGGAATATGGTCGGCTCGCCCGATGCGCAACCGCTTCTGCTATCTCAGGTCACCGCCAGTGACGACCACGAATTCAACCGCGTCTGGGAAGAGATCAGTCCGGACTGGATCGACTCTAAAATGCTGCAGGGCGACCAGATCAAAACCCTGGGGCCAGGCTCGGAGTGGGACCCTGGCGCAGCCTACTGGGTCTTTGCCAAGCGCCCGGTGCGCCTGCGTGTCAATCGGCCAGGCGACGTGCCGGTGGTCCAGCAACTGACCCAGAACGACAAACAACAGCAGGACTTATCAGGAAGCAACTTCGGTCCAGCTGAAGAGGGCAGGCTGCTAGTAGGAGGACAAGAGATCCCGGCCGCCTCGATACAGGAATGGACAGACCGACGCATTCGCTTCCTTCTCCCAGCCAACGTCTCGGGTGACTCGGTGATCCTGGTGGCCAGCGGCGCTGCCACTCCCCGCATTGCCATGGCCACCGCCGCTGCGGGCGGTATTCCTGGTGGAGCCTGGATCGCAGCTCCGGGCACCAAGGTGCCCTACACGCTGAAGGTCGTTTCCGAGGACAATCAACCGCTGGCGCGAGCCCAGGCCTGGGTGGACGGCAAGTATGCCGGGGTCACCGATCAGTACGGATTGATCTATATCAGCCAGCTGTCGGCGGGCCAGCACAAGGTAAATGTCCGCCGTCGAGACTTTTCCCCACTGGATATTCCCTGGACGGTGGTGGGTAACAGCTCACATCCCACAGCCAAAATGTATGGCCCCCGCTCGGACATCAACGTGCGCGTCATGGATCCGCTCGACGGCTACCGGGTCTACAAAGTGGACGTCTACGCCGTCAACGACTTCACCCAGCGCTACACCAAATGGTATAGCTACAGCCAGGCAACCCCTTACATCGATATCTTTTGGACCAACATCATCGGCAATATCAACTATCGTTTCGATCTTTTCTGGCGCAACGACCAGGGACTCGAAAGGTATCAAACCATCTACCGCACGCCAGGTCGCTACGGAGTCAGAGAGACCTGGTGGAACTGGTGGACTTATTATTAATTGTTCACAACTCGCCCCGAGCAGTTTGCGCTTTGTTTGCGCCCGGGTGGCAACCTTCTGGCATGGTCCTCATCAAACACGTTCCACTGCCCCCGGCTCAGCCGGCGAACACCGCATTTTCGACCAACTTTGCCTTGCAAGTGATGAAGACGCAACAGACCCAGCAGGCCCGAGACCGTTCTCAAGACTGGGGGGAAGCTTGAAAGCTCTCCCCTGAGACCGAGAGCACGGGCTCTGGCGGGGACTGAGGCAACTCGGCCTCCTGGCCTCCTTGGTCGCGAGCCAATCTCTTCCACAGATAGTCGACGCCGATGCCGGTCAGGTCGACCAGATTAGCCAACATCATCAGGCCCACGCCCACCGGGGCGGAACCCGTGGCCATGGCAGCCGCTCCCGTCAGGGAGACGACACCGGAGGTAATGTCCAGGCAGCCCATGGCGGTGATGCGGTTGCTTTGAGTCTCGTGACCCTTCTTGATCTCGGCCACACCGGCGGCGATTCCCAGTCCACCGGCCAACAGTCCGAAACCCGCGCCCATCCCCAATACGGCGGCGCTGCTGCCCACCTGCCAGCCCATCAGGGCGTGGCCCGCGGCCACCTGCCCCATAAAAGTCCCCATGGTGCCCAGAGCGTTACCAGCCGAGGTGGCCGCCACGATGGGCTCATGTTCGCGAAAATTCTTGATCGAATTGTAGCCCTCCACGGCGGCCACACCTACGTTTAAACCGGGAACCAGTTCAGCGCCGGGAATCTGAGCGGCGGTGTTCATCAAGGTGGTCAGTCCGTCCCCGAATGCGGCCACCGAGCTCATTCCAAAACCTGCGTTACCCAGGTGTTGAGCGACGGTTTTGTGTGCTCCCATCTCGACGGCGTCTTCCTCCGCCGGGGGGGGCGTTTCCAGCTCAGGCAGCGGAACGGAGGTGCGCAAGGCAATTCTGGGTATTTGAGGGGCGGCATGGGCCTGAAGCTTGGTCACATGATCAGTAAAACAAGGCGCGGATAAATTTCTCTGAAATAACTCAGGGAGGAGCACGAGCCGCGGGATGAGGAATACCGACGGATGCAACCAACCATCACGACCAGCTTGCGAAGGGCCAAAGAAATCCCGTGCATGATTATCTGCGCGGGAACCAGCCGACTTGTAGTGATCGATGGGAAATCGCTGCCCGAACCGGGACCACAGCGAAACGATGTCTTACTGGGATTGATGTTGGGCAAGCCGCAGGGACTCGGTGGCGAAGGGAGTCAATCCAACAAGGTCTCTGTGGTGACTCCCGACCCGAGGCGTGAGGCCTTCCATTTCCATTTTTACCAGGTCATTCATCAGACCGGTCAGCTCATGGACAAAATGGAGTGCTCCAACGCCGCCGCCGCTGCCGGCCTTTTCGCCAGACTGAGCCGCATCGCTCGACCGGTCGAGGGTGAAAGCCTGATTCACACGACCAATACCGCGACGGGCCAGAAGATTTCGCTGCGTATCCCCGCCCAGGCCGAGATGTGGAAGCACCCTTGGGGCGTGCGCTTTGAGGTGGCACCCGAAGTCAGCGAGGGCTTGCTGGCCTGCGCCGTCCCCCTCCAGATGAACGTATCTGGGCACGAACTTACCTACCATATCGTCCCCCGCGGCAATCTGTTCGTTTTCTGCCAGATAGCCCCACAGTTGATGACTCCAGAACTGTCTCTCCAGATTGCAGAAATCGCCAGTGAAAAGGCGGTCGAACTGGGCCGGGCGGTCCGGCCCTTTCTGCCCAAGATCATCCCCTACCAGATCTTGGATGGAGCCCACGTGCAGGCCGCCAGCTATTTTGAAGGGGAACTGCACGCCTCCATGCCCGGCTCGGCCTCGATGGCGCTAGCCCTGTTTTTATTACTGGCTCGCTCCGACGACCTTCCCGGCCAAGATCTGGAGGCGCCGGAGTTCGAGATTCTGTTCAAGGATGGCTCCATGACGGTAGGCGTTGGGATGTCGCAAGGTCGAGCCACCTACACAGAGTTCTTCACGCCCGTTCGGCTGCTGATTCACGGAGCCGCCCCCGTCCCACCCGAACACAGCTTCATGATAGAGGTTCCCGAGGAAGAGCGTTAACGTGGACGATCAGGAGATTACGCGCAGTCAGAAGCTACGGCGGCGCAAAGTATCGCTACGCCTGATCCTGAAAGAATACTTCTTAATTGGCATCACCGGTTTTGGTGGAGGCCTGCAGGGCCGCTTCTACCATCTGGCCGTATCCAAGTACGGTTGGCTCTGCGAAGAAGAATTCGCCGAAGTAAACGCCAGTGCCAGCCTGGCTCCCGGAGGGAACGCCTCCAACGTAGGCTTGGAGATCGCCCGCCGCCTGCGTGGACTCCCGGGAATGTTCGCGGCTTATTTCTGTCTGGTCGTGCCCGGCTCTTTGGTGATGGTCGCCGCCGGCGCCACCTACGAGATCTACCGTAACGAAGCGGCCGTTCAGGGAGCGCTGCAAGGACTGCAATGCGCCGCGACGGCTTTAATTCTTTACTCAGCCACCAAACTCAACCTTTCCCAGTGGACTTTTGGGGAATATTTGCTGGCAGCACTTGCCTGTCTGGCTATGGTCAGTCTCAAAGCCCCACTCTGGCTGGTGCTCCCGCTCGGAGCACTGCTCAACCTGGCTCGGCGACGCTGGGTGCGTAGGCTATGAAGCCCGAGATCCGCCTCTTTCTGGACGTCTTTATCGCGGGAGCCCTGTCCTTCGGAGGCCTGGCCGCAGTTCTCTCTTCCCTACAGAATAGTGTCGTCAGCCATCATCACCTCATCAGCGGGGAGAATTTTTCTCGCACCTACTCGCTGGCGGTTGGCGCTCCCGGACCGAATGCCATCTTTTTAAGCCTGCTGGGCTATCAGGTCGCCGGTCCCATGGGCGCCTGCCTGGCCTGCCTGGCCTGGGCTCTCCCAACCATCTTTTTGCTCTACTGGATCGGACGCACCGGCTCGGCTCAGGCCCCGGCCTGGATCAAGGCGACCCGCAAAGCGCTGGTGCCGATCGTGGCCGGCCTTTTGATCGCTGGAGCCATCGGCACGGCCCGAAGCTTCGCCTTGCCGGCCGCCCAGTGGGGCTTGAGCCTGGCGGGATTGCTCTGGTTGATTTTTCGACCCAAGTGGAACCCGATCTGGATGGTGGCAGCCAGCGCCACCATCGGAGCTATTTGGATACGCTAGGGCCAGTGGCGTGCTGCGCTGGAGGCGGAGGCGGCGTATGCTTGCTCTCAAAAATCCAGCCTTTACGCCAAAAGTAGAAGATCTCGGCGCCAGCTATCGTCAACATAACCATCCAGCACAGCGGATAGCCGTAATAAGTATTGAGTTCGGGCATGTTCCAGGGAGACTTTTCGGTGTTGAAGTTCATTCCGTAGACGCCGGCCACAAAGGTCAGAGGCACAAAAATGGTGGTGATGATGGTGAGCACCTTCATCACTTCATTCATCTTATTGCTGATGGAGCTTAGATAGATGTCCATAAGGCTGGAGGCGACTTCTCGATAGGTCTCAAGAAGGTCGACCACCTGGATGCAGTGATCGTAGCAGTCGCGCAAAAAGATGCGGGTCTCGTGGGTGATCAGGGGAGTTTCCTCGCGCATCAGCGGGTTGATCATCTCACGCAAAGGCCACACCGCCCGGCGCACGATCAGCAAGTCGCGCTTGATCGAGTGGATCTCCTGGATAATTTCCCGGGAAGGATTGGCCATCAGCCGGTCTTCCAGGTCTTCGAGCTGCTCGCCCAGGTCTTCCAGGTAGGGGAAGTAGGCGTCCACCACCGAGTCGATGAGATTGTAGGCCAGGAAATCGGTGTGACCGGCCCTTAGCTTACTGTGCTCCTTACGCAAACGCTCGCGCACCGGGTCAAAGCAATCACCCGGTATTCCCTCCTGGAACGAGATCAAGAAATCCTTGCCAATGAACATGCTCAACTGCTCGGTTTCGACCCGGCCATCGTGACGATAGAGCATGCGCAGGCTTACAAATAGATGGCCCTCGTAAACATCAACTTTCGGGCGCTGGTTGCCGTGAACCACGTCTTCCAGAGCCAATTTGTGCAGGTCAAAAATACGTCCGAGCTCGCTGACGACGAAGGAATCCCCCAGGCCATCCACATTGATCCAGAGAACCGGATGCTTGCCTTTGTGCTCCTCGACCCACCTGAGATCCTCAAGATGCTCTTCCACGAAAGTTTCGTTGCCGTAAGCGATGACGTCGACCTCGGGCAACGGCGCGTTGGGATCAATGCACAGCGTGCCGGCGGGAGTCCAATGGGAATTGCGCCGTTTCTTCCCGCGGCTCACGACTAGATCTCGTAGCGACCGGGGGCGAGGATGTGATTGGGGTCCAGGGCGTCCTTAATGGTTCTTTGCAGATCCAGGGAGCCCTTATCGGCCTGCTCCAGGATGTTCATGTTGAAGGTTGTCAACCGTCCCAGAGTATAGCCCGCTTTCATCATGGTCTGCGTCAAGTCTTGTGCGCATCCCATCGCGCGCTCATCGTCGCCCGCCACGTCGCGATCATAGATGACCGCGCCCGTCATGAAAATGGATCGCTCGGTCACACAATTGAGGCCGATATTGGGGTCAAATCCGTGCTTGCTCATGATGCTACCGGCCAGGTCCGTGGCGGCCTGCACATCTCGTCCGCGGAAAGGAAGAATCGGGTCCACCCAGATGAAGCCGACCCGGTCCTGGTCGAGATCGGGAACCTCCGGCATGGGAGTGCGTTTCCGCCAATAGGCCCCTCCCACTCCCAGACCTTTGTCGACTCCGATAAAGCGGGTGTTCACGTAGTAGCGGTGCAAGCACGAGTCCAGGTTATAGCCGGTGCGCTCCTTGACTTCATCACGAAGCTGCTCCTTGCGCTCCAGGGTGTCGCGGTCAAGGAACAGGATGGAATCAAGATAAGGGCTGATGGCGGCCTCCACCAGTTCCCGTTCCGCCGTGGCCTGGGCATCTGACCAGCAGTAGAGAGCGCCTGCTCCGTTCCAGGTCCCAACCGCAAGTTCTTTTTTCTTGCGCTCTTCGACTTCTGGAGTAAAGCACCACTGGCCGCCGGCTTCTTCCCAAGGGTAGGCCCCCCGGTCCATCAGCTTACGATAGAAATTTTGCACCTTGAAGTTGGTGCGCAGGATCCCACGCATCTTCAATTCCCGCAAATTATCCATGAGAGGGGCGAAGTGCTCCAAATTGTTGAGGCGATACAAGAAGGAAATGAAGTGAGTTGGCTTGGGAGCAAGAAAGATGGTCATGCGGGTGACCACACCCAGGTTGGACTGGGTGAACATCCCATCAAACCACGGCCCCACCCCCCAGCGGAAAAAGCGTGCGCTCTTGGACCCGGAGAAACGCTCCATGCCTGTCTCGACCACTTCTCCTTGGGGAAGCACCACCTGCATACCGCACATAAAGTCAAAGCGGTCCGAGTAGGGTCCGAAACCCCATCCGCGCTCCAGGGCGTTACCGATCACACTCGCGCTTGGAGTGGTTCCGGGAGCCGACATAAAGCGTTGCGAATTCTGTTCTTCCAAAAAGTGCTCGAGCTGGGCGAAGCTGACTCCGGCTTCCACTGTGACAGTGCCCATCTCTTCGCAGAAGTCTACAATGCGATTGAGCCGACGCAAGTCCAGCAGCAGGCTGTCGCCGCCGGTCGGCACGCGCGAACCGTAGCCCCAGTTCTTCCCAGCGCTGACCGGATAAAGCGGCATTTTGAGTTGCTGGGCCAGCCGCAGGCAAGCGGAGACTTCCTCGGCGTTGGCAGGCCGAAGAATAGCCCGAACTCGGTTTTGCGTGGCGTAGGTGGCCTGCGACGCCAGGTCGAGGGCGGCGCTTTCGACCAGCACGTGGTCGCTGCCGAGGATGGAGATGAAAGAATCGAGCACCTGGTCGTTGAGGGTAAGCATACAGGAATCCGCCTAGTCTTCAGGGTAGAAGCACCCAAGTTCCACTTACGAAAGGAAGGTTCCCTTCATGCTCGGAGAAACAGCCGCTCTATCCACTCAGGAAGTCAAACGGATGTCCAAGGGGCTTCTCAGGACTTATTTACGCACCAGTGCCCAGGCGGCTTCGGCCGAGCAAGAGCCGGCTGCCTTCAAAAGTTACCAGGCCGCTCTCAATCAACGGTTGCAGAAAGAAGTCGATCCGGAGTTCTACTCTCACTGGGACGTGACCCCCACTCCTCTGGCCATCAGTTTGCCCGAATGGACTTTCCTCAAATCGCGCGCCGGCATGATGATGCGCATCGTGGAAAAAGTGGTGGAGATGTATATCAACGGCGAACCCAGCCTGGATGAACATTTCAAAATGTACGCGTTGTTCCGCCCCTATATGGCCAAGAACTTCATGACCTGGCAGGAATACGGTCGCTACGACTTCATCGTCAATACCAATGGCGAACCGGTTTTCATCGAGCTGAACACGGCCATGGCCTCGGGCGCTTTGCCGATGGCCCACGTCAACCGCTGCTTTCACGAGAGCGCCCCTGACTTTCTGCGCCCCGACGGCGTGCGCACCACTCTGCGTTATGACGATCCCGACGAATTCGGTCGGGAGATCTTGCGTATGGAGCGCGTGGCCGCCACCGGCGATGGGGCTCTGGCCATTCTGGTGGATGAGAACAAGAAATACCACGAGGCCGATTTGATTCGCACCAGCCTGGAACGGGCCGGCAAAAAGGTGGTGGTCGGCGACGTGCGCGACCTGGAACGGCGGGGTGGCGACATCTACCTGGACGGCGTACGCATTTCTTCCACCTACAATAAGTTCCGGCTCTTCGGAGCCACTCATCACTGGAGCAACGAGGCCTGGGAAAACAACCGCGTTTTCATGGAGGCGGTGGCCAACCGACGCATTCTGAGCATCAATAACTTCGCGGCCATGACCGTCAGCGAAGACAAAGGCATTTTCGCCGCCATGCGTCTGCCGGCCGTACAGGCGGCCCTCGACCCGCGCGAGCGCGAAGTGGTGGAATGGAATACGCCCGCAACCTATCTTCTGAAGGAGGGCCCCGTGCTGCTCGAGGGCCGTGAAGTGGAGCTGATCAGCCAGCTCAAGAGCCATCGCGGCGACTTTATTTGCAAGCCACGCTCCGATTACCGAGGCACCGGCGTCTACAGCGGCCGTGACTTCACGCAGACGGATTGGGAGAAACTGGTGGACACATTGCCCGGCCAGAACTATCTGGTGCAGTCACGGGTCGATCCAGCCATGGTGGACGTCACCCACACCACCAAGGAAGGCGAGGTCGCCAAGATGCCGATGCGCATAGCGGGCGGCATCTACTTTAATGACGTGGTCTTCCAGGGCCTGGTCATGCGCGCCGCTCCCTGGGAAGTGGTCAATGCCATCAACCACGCCCACGTGCTGCCGGTCTACGCTATCGAACAAGACGGGACGTAAATTTCACCGCGCATCAACAGGCGGGCCGTTCGATAGTAACCCAGCCGGGGGCTGGCCTCCACCTCCATGATGCCGGTGGGATGGTGGAGGCGCAGTTGCAGGCACGGCCCGTAGGCCAGGCTGTCGCGCAGGCTGGTGGCCAGGGCCAGGTTGATGGCCACGGTGGCGGCCAGAGCCGGGTGACAGCGACCCAGCCCGATGACGCGTACGGTCAGGTCCGGCGATTGGCCACTCAAGATCACCACAAAGGGCGAGGCAGGCGTATTGGGCCGCCCCAGCGGTCCGGCCGCGGCTTCGCGCAGTTCCGCCACCCGGGCCAGGAAGTCGCGGTTGCCGTTCAGCTCTTCAGGCGTCTCCGTGCCGGCGATGCCCAGATCCCCGGCGCGAACCAGCATACACAGGGAGGCCCCGTGCAGCAGCGTGACCGGCACTCCTTCTAGGAATTGCTGGGGAACTCCGGTGACCAGGGGCTGGTCCGGAACACCCTGGCGAAAGTCCAAAAAAATGGGCGCGCCCGTGCCGGGCACGCCGGCCATGGCGTAGTCTCCTTGATAGCGCGGACCCCCCTGAGCCAGCAGAGGGACGTGAGCGTCGATGAGCGAGCCCTCGTTGCGGTTGTAGATGCGCACCGGTGAAGCGGTGGTCAGCCCACGCTCCAAGGCGTAGGGCCCGACCGCCGCCAAAATGTTGCCACAGTTGTTGTCGTAGTGAATCTCAGGCTTCCCGGGTGCGGCCAGACCGGCCAGGTACTCCACGTCTACCCCTTCGCGGCTGGAACGCGAGAGGATGGCCACCTTGGAAGTGTTGACCTGCCCCCCCCCCAGGCCGTCGACCTGGCGCGGATCCTGGGTGCCCAGCGCCCAGCGCAGGCAGTGCTCCCGCTCGGGGCCCGCCGAAGGCAAGTCCTCCTCCAAGAAAAAGAGCGCCCGGCTGGTGCCCCCGCGCATAATGGTGCAGCGTATGGGCCTTTGTTCAGCCACCCAACAAGGTCCGCGCGGTACCGCTCATAACCAGTTCCCGTTCCGTAGGCGTAAGACCAGGGGTCTCATCCAGGCTACCGATGGGGTCCTTGTAACCCATTCCGAACGGGCAGTCGGTGCCGAGCATGACGTGATCGGCGCCTACCGTATCCAATAAAAACCGGGTCGACGCGGGGCTGTGGGTAAGAGCGTCATAGTAAAGCCGTTTAGCCAGAATCACGGGGGCCACTTTACAATGCTCCTGGCATTCCTTGCGCCAGGTCCAGCCGTGCTGCAATCGGCCTAGCTGATAGGGCACATAGCCACCGCCATGGGACAATACCCAGCGCAGCTCGGGCAGATCTTCCAGGGTGCCGGAGAACATCAGGTGGGTGACCATTTTCACGGTGTTGAGGGGGTTGCCGATCAGGTTGATCAGGTAAAAACCGTCCAGACCACAGTGGGGACCGCACCAGTAGGGATGGGTGAACACGAACAAGCCCAACTCCTGGCAACGCTTCCAGACCGGCCGCAGAGACGGATGGGACAGCGGCAGGTCCTCGACCGAGGTGCCCACCTCCAGGCCCGGAAAGCGGTGCACTTTGACGATGCGTTCCAGTTCCTCCAGGGCCGCCTCCGGATGTCCCAAGGGCAGCGTGCCCAGGCCGACCAGCCGTTGCGGGTCTTTTTTGGCCATGGCGGCGATGCCGTCATTGGAACGCTGGGCGATTTCCACCGCCAGCGAACGCTCATACTGATAGCCAAAGACAATAGGAGCCAGCGAAAGTGCCGAACGAGTCAGCCGCTTCTTCTCCATGGCGGCCAGCTTGGCCTCGACGTCATCGAACTCGCGCGATACGGGGAAGTCGTGATCGGGACAAATCAGGCGGCGTTGGCCATCGTGCTCCTTAAGCTCCATCCCGTAGCGCTGTGAATTCTTACGCACCTCTTCCACCACTTCGGGCGGAATGACGTGGCTGTGAATATCGATGGCTTCCATTACTTTTTGCGCTCATCCAGAAACAGGGTGATCTTGCCGGTACGCGGACTCCGGGGCAAGGCGCCATAGGGAAAGACCCTGGCCTCCACCGAGCCGAGCAGACCACCTTCCAGGTCCGACTGCATGTCCAGGTTCTGGCCCAGCAAATTGTCGCGCAGCTGTTTGGCGTCGACCGCCTCGACCTCGACGTTGGGCAGGGTCTCCACGCGTAATTCGATGCAGTCGCGCACCCCTTCTGAGAAGGTACGCAGCTGCCAGTCGGGTCCAATCCCGGCCACTCCATGGAGCGCCTTATCGAGCGTTTCAGGTAAGAGCTGCAGAGCCTCGCCGACCAGCATGTCGTCGGTTCGGCCACACAGTTCGAAACGCGGGCTGCGCCGGCCGCAGGGACAGACGTCCTCGTCCACCCATTTGCCAATGTCTCCGATAGCGTAACGAATCACCGGAACCACCCGAAGCAGAAGCTGGGTAAAAATCATGCGTCCGGGCTTACCCTTGGGGCACGGCTCGTCGGCGTCGACTTCCAGGATCTCGAGAATCTGCAGGTCGTCTTGCAGGTGAAAAACGCCGGTGGCGCAGTGTTCGCACTGATAGCCCATGGGCCCAGTGTCGTTGCTGGCGTAGCCGGCCGAAACCAGCCGCGGCCCGCCAAACTTGTCTTCCAAGAGCTTCTTGGGTCCTTCGTAGACCGGGGTGCCACTGGTTGCGATCAACCGGATCTTTGGAAAGGTGGAACCCTCAGGAGCTTCCAGGGCCACCCGCACAATTTCGGCTGGATATCCGAGCAGGACGTTGACCTTGTAGCGATTCATCCATTTTAATGCGGCTTCGGCTGAGTAGGCCCGACCGATGGGCAGCACACGCACCTCGAGATGCTCCAGAGCTCCCAAAAACGAGATGAAGGGAACCCACAAATTTCCCGGTGGCATCATATTGGCCACTACGTCTCCTGGACGAATGCCAGCCGCATCCAGCCCCCAGGCCAGTCGGGTAGCGATGACGTGCTGCTCCTCGGAGGTGCGGTAACAAGAACGCGGTTCGCCCGTGGTGCCACCACTGGCCAGGGCCAGACCGTAGGCTTCCGGAACGGCCACCAGTTGAGTGCCGTTGGGCGGTGTGTGCTTGCGGTAGGCAGCGTTCTCCAGAATCGGCAACTGACGAATCTGCTCCAAATCGGTCAGGTCCTGAGCCGGCAGCTCCCGGTAGTATTCGGCGTGGCTGCGCGCGTGACGCACCAGGATGTTAAGGCGCTCCAGCAACCAGCTGCGACGTTCCGAGTCGGTCAGTTGGGCAAAGCGATTTTCGGCCGGTCCCACGCGGCGCCAGGGGCTTTCATATCCTTCAATGATCGTCTTCATGATGCGGGGATTTGTTTCGGAGGGCAGGCATTCCTGTGCGCGAAGCCAGCCTGATGTCTCCCTGGACCCTGGTGCGCAGCAACCCGCGATTTCGCCGCCTCTGGCTGGCCCAGCTCATTTCGCTGGGTGGAGATTTCATCAATCAGGTGGCGCTTTCGGCCCTGATCTACCGGTTGACGGGACAGGCAACCATGGTGGCGGCGTTAGCACTGGCCACCAATTTGCCCATCTTTTTGGCCTCTCCCTGGGCGGGAGTGGTGGCCGATCGCTACGACCGGGTGCGCATCATGCTCTTTTGCGATCTGGTGCGGGCCGTTCTGGTGCTGGGCCTGCTGCTGGTGCGCGACGCCCAAACGCTGCCCTTGGCGCTGGTCATCGTCGCCGTGACCGAGACGATGTCGGCCTTTTTCGAACCCGCCTCGGCAGCCGTTTTGCCCTCGGTGGTGACAGCCGAGGAACTGGGTCCCGCCCTGGCCCTGAGCTCGGCCTCCTGGAGCACCATGCTGGCGGTGGGGGCAGCCGGCGGCGGGCTGATCACGGCCCACCTCGGTGATCAGGCGGCCTTTCTGGCCAACTCCCTCAGCTTTCTGCTCTCGGCCGCACTGATCGTGGGACTGCGTGCACCGGCTCAACCCGCCGGGGAGGCCAAGCCCCTTCATCCGTGGGCCGATTTGCTCGAAGGCTTCCGCCACGTGGCCGCCCATCCGCGACTGGGCGCGCTGCTTCTCATCAAGTTCTCTTTCGGTTTGGGAACCGGCGTGCTGACCTTGCTAACCATCCTTCCCCTTCAGGTCTTTCACGCTGGCGACGCCGGCGTGGCCACCCTCTTTTCGGCGCGCGGAGTGGGCGCTCTTGCCGGCCCCCTGCTGGCCCAGCGCTTCATGGGAATTTCGCTGCTCAATCAGGCGCGGCTGGCCGCCCTGGGCGTGGTGTTGGCTGGATTTTTTTACGGGCTGCTGGCCGTGGCTCCCATTTTGAAGCTGGCGGCGCTGTGGGTGATCCTGGCTCACCTGGGCAGCGGGCTGCAATGGGTCCTTTCCACCTACTTGCTGCAGAAGTGCTGCGATGACGAATTCCGTGGACGCGTCATGTCGCTGGACTTCGCAGGCGTGACCCTGGGAATGGCCCTCTCAAGTCTACTCTTCGGCCTGGCCGTGGATCGCTTCGGGCCCCATTCGGCGGGAGTGGTGGGGGCTGTTCTGTTAGCCAGTTTCGGGTTAATCTGGCTGGTGGTGTTTGGAGGATGGAAGCGACGATGGTTCACTTAGATCTCACCCATGCGGCCCAACTCCTGGAGCGACGCTGGAAGGCCAGACTACAAGGCAAGTCGCGCTGCCGGATCGGCATATTGTGCAGCGATGAACAGGTTTTGAAGAGCAACATCTACTTAAAAGAACTGGGTCCCAGCGTGGTGGCCTCGGGTGGCTCTCCCTGGCTC
>JALHOV010000113.1:13901-15712 GCA_022842865.1 Vulcanimicrobiota bacterium
CCCTGGCTCACTTTCCCCAGTCGCGCACCGCTGGAGGAAATGATGGAGGGGCTGCACGGTCTGCTGGTGCCGGGTGGAGACGACATCGACCCCGAGCTGTATGGGGGGGACGCCAATATTCCCCACTGGACCATCAACCGACCGTTTGACGATTTTGAGATCGAGTGCGTGCGCTGGGCCTTTGAACGAAAATTGCCGTTGCTCGGCATTTGCCGCGGCGAGGAACTCATTAATGTGGCCGGCGGCGGCACGCTGGTGGATGACATCAAGTTGATGAACCCCGAGGCACTGAAGCACTTCTACACGGTGCTCGTGAAGCGCCGTAAGGAACGGCGACACGCGGTCCACGCCATCCAGATTCAGCCGAAATCAAGGCTGGCCACCGTGCTCCAGGCGGAGACCGTGCGGGTTAACTCCGTCCACCACATGTGCATCGGCGAAGTTAGCTCCCTGCTGCAAGTCACCGCCTGGGCCGAAGACGGCACACCGGAGGCGGTCGAGCGTCCGGATGCGCCCTGGCAGGGCGGCGTTCAGTTTCATCCGGAGTGGCTGCGCCTGGAAGAACCGGTCTTCCAACGGATCTTCGACGGACTGGTGGAGGACGGCGAGCGTTATCGCCTGGGAACGCTTTTCAGCGGTAGAGCAGGCTGAGTCCGAGAGCCGGACTGACCAGCACGTCCAGCCCCACCGGCGACACCGACATCGGAATCTCGAAGATGAGGAAGCCCACGTTGGTCTCATTGGGAGCCATCTCGCCTTGCGAGAACTGCGAGTAATACTGATTGGCCGGGTAAGGGCTGCCGTCCTGACCGCGCACCGCAAACCACCCGGGTCGCTGGCGCTTTTTGGTCACGTTCTGCAAGCTCAACTTGACCACGCAAAACTTGTTTCCGGCCTTCGGGTAGAGTGGCGGCTGCATTCCTTTGAGGGCTTCGGCCAACTTCACGTCATTCAGGGTGACCCGGAAGTTGCCGTTGTCCGCGCTGCGCGTCATATAGCCGCTGGGCTGGGCGGTGGGCTTCTGACCTTTGTAGGAGGCGCCGGCCAGCAATTCTTCCTCGCTCAGGAGGCGCGGCATTTCCCTGGCGCTGTCCGGCAGACTCTCCACAAAGTCGGGCGAACGCGGAATGTAAAGGTTGTTATTGGGATGCTTTTCCTGCCAGGCTTTGCCCATCTTCTCATCCCAGTCTTCCAGCATGACGTCCCCTGGCGACATTCCCAGGTCGGCCCGGCGCTGGCGCTTGTATTCTTCGGCCGGGGGAACGTAGTCGGCGCTGTAGTAAGGAATTCCGCCGGGGTTGCTGGCGGCCATCTGATAAAAGATACTGGCTCGCACCGGGTCTTTTTGCACTACCGCACCGGCCGCCTTGGCCACCGCCTCCGGGCTTGTGAAGACGACTCCGTTGGCGCGAATAATCGGGACAATCGGCTGGCCGTTGGCGAAGGCACCGCTCTCGTTCGACTGAAAACTCATCCCGATCGCCGTCACCAGCTGCTGGGCTTCAAACCAATCCATACCGTTCACGTTGACCGAATTGGCAGAGCTCTTGACCCCGTTCACATAGACCGACCAGCCCAGGGTCTTGACCTTACCTTCCTCGTCATCGTCGGCGCGCACCAGCGGGGCGGCGCAGAGTAAACCGAGAGCGAGAGCACAAGCGACAAACTTCTTCATAACGCTAATTTTCGCACGCCGCGCAAAAATCTTCCCCGGATTTTAGTTAACTTTTTGGATCGAACATAGACGGACCCGGTCGGATATGTTGTGTCAGCACACACAATACACAGGAGCACCTCTCACCATGAATATC
>JALHOV010000113.1:15722-17485 GCA_022842865.1 Vulcanimicrobiota bacterium
GGCCCCCGTCTGGCCGCCCCCCAGGGAAACACCGTAAAATTTAGCAACAATCCTCAGGACCACGACGCGCTGCCCAACGACACCGTCGATATTCCCAATGTCAGCGTCAACGGCGGCAAGCCGTCCACCGACTCGGTGGTGCTGGAAAACAAGAAGGCCATCTTCGTGATGGGCAACCTGGTCGGCCTCCGACCGGACCCGGCCTATAAGCTGACCCCCAACGCCGACGGCAATTTCGTCTACGCCGACCGCAGCGACAAAAATTTCGACGGCGCCAACGCCTTCGGCGCCGTGGCCCAGACGGTCAACAAATACAATCAGGTGCTTGGTGACCTGACCGGCAACAAAATCGAGTGGTCTTTCGGCGATAAGCAGATCAAGGTGTCTCCGGAATCGGGCGACTGGCCCAATGCGTTCTACGCCCGCCAGTTCAAGGGCCTGCATTTCTTCGACTACAAGACCACCAGCACGGCTGCTTCCGGTGAAGTGTCTTCTCACGAAGCCGGCCACGCCATCCTGGATGCTCAGCGTCCTGGCTTCATGGAAGGTTCCGGCGCGGAAACCGGCGCCTATCACGAAGCTTTCGGCGACTGCCTGTCGATGCTTATGACGCTGGGCAACGAAAAGGCCGTTGAAGCCCTGGTGGCTCAGACCGATGGCGACCTCTCCACCCGCCGCAACATGCTCTCCGATATGGGCGAAGCCTTCGGCAACGCCCTGGGCCGCGAGGGTGGTATCCGCACCTCCAAGAACGAGTTCGTCTACGCCGACCCGGCCACCCTGCCCGAGCACGGTGACGAAAACAACCTGGGCCGCGAAGTGCACGATTTCTCGCGCCTCTGGTCGGGTGCCTTCTATGACGTCATCGACAACATCTCGGATGCCAACCGCGCCGCCGGAATGGCTCCCAAGGAAGCCTTGATGGCCGCCGGAGAAGAGTGCTGGAAGCTGTTGGTGGGCCAGGTTGAACTGTCTCCCAAGGCCTCGGAAACCACCTTCCACGAGATGGCCGCCAACCTGACCGCCGCCGACGCGCAGTTCAACGGTGGCGCTCGCGGTGAGTTGATTAAGAACGTCATGGTCAAGCGTGGCCTGATGGATGCTGACGCAGCCCCGCCCAGCCGCCCGCAAGGCGCTCGTCTCTTCAACGCCGAGCCCGTGCGCCAGGAGTTCATCCTGGGCAACGACGCCGGCCAGCTGGCCGGAGTCAAGATGACCAGCATCGTCGACAGCCCGGCCTTCGGCCTGGTTGGCCTGACCAACTCGACCATCGCGGAAGCCGAAAAGGGCGCCCGCCTCATGGCCGCCGACGGCGACGTGCTCTTCACTGATAAGACGAACCCAGGGCTGGAAGACATCTTCCGCTCCGACGGCACCGCCTACACCGCTTACGTGGCCCCCAACGCCCAGGGTCAGCGCGAGTTCCACCGCACCAAGATCGTCTTCTAAAGGCCAAAACCGAAGCCCTCGGTCTACGACCGAGGGCTTTCTTTGTTTTGGCAAGGTGGGGAGGGTTTGCTCTCCCCCCAGGACCCCCCTGGGGGGCTGCCGAAAAGGCGGCCATGGGGGATAAGAAGCAGGCCAAACCAGGGCTGTGGCAGAGGATCAGGCCTAAACCGCCGAATCCTAGCAGCAAGAACATTTCAGTCGCCTTGCAATTGATGGCCATTATGCTGGAATCCGGCGTGGGAATGACCGAGGTCTTTAACGCGGTCCGCACCCAGATGGATGACGCTGTTTTCGAGAAGACCCTGGAGGACATC
>JALHOV010000114.1 GCA_022842865.1 Vulcanimicrobiota bacterium
CGGAGTCCGCTTTCACGAAACCCGAGAGAATTTGCGCAGGACCTGGGTACACCGGCTGCTGCGCGAGTTGGGATTGAACGAGAATTCGTTGCGCGAACGGCGCGAATTCATCCGCGTGGACGGCCGTGTGCCGGTGCGCATGCAGAGCGTGCGCGACGGTGGCCCGGTGCAGTCCGTCGAGACCCTCAACCTGGGTGTGGCCGGGCTGTTACTGCGCACCACCCGCCCCCTCTATCCGGGAGAACACTACAATTGTTGGATTGGCCCCTGGGGCAAACTGCCCGAGGTGGGCCCGATTCCGGCCGAGGTCCTGTCCTGTCGCCCTGACCCAGGGGGGAGCGCCTCCCAGGTCCCCCTGCGCTTCCTCGAGCTCGAGGAGGACGGCGTGCGCGAACTGGGCCGTTATGTCCTGACGTTATTGAAGGAGGTCTGACCCTTGGCTTCTCTGGTGGCTGCATTCCTAGCCTGGCTGGCTCGTTTGATTAGCGGCGCCAATGGACTCTGGCTCGATTGTCAACCGTTACCGCGCCAACGAGTCTATTTCGGCAATCATACCTCGCACATGGACTTCGTGGTGCTCTGGTCGGTATTGCCCGATGAGGTACGGGCCGTGACTCGGCCGGTGGCCGCGGAGGAGTACTGGACCACCAGTAAGCTACGGAAGTTTATTGCCGCCGAGGTCTTTCGAGCTGTGCTGGTGGATCGGAACAGCAGCACGGTAGAAGAGCGCCGCAATCAGATCGAGCGCATGCTGGAGGGGATGGGCAACGACCAGTCGCTGATCATCTTTCCTGAAGGCACCCGCGGCGAGGGCGACGAGGTGCAGCCGTTCAAAAGCGGTCTCTATCATCTGGCCAAAGCCAAGCCAAACGTAGAACTGGTGCCTGTCTATCTAGAAAACTTAAATCGCGTCTTGCCCAAAGGAGAGTATTTGCCGGTGCCGTTACTCAGTCGCGTCTATTTTGGTCCTCCTATGCAACTGGAGGTAGGGGAGACCAAGGAAGCTTTCCTGGAGCGTGCCCGTCAGGCCATGGTCGGATTGGCCGGTCAATGATTTTCCGGGACCACGAACTTTACGGACTCTACATGGGCATCCTGGCACTGCTGGTGGTCGCCTCGATCATCGGTTTTCTTCTTGAGTGGCGCGTCAAAACGCCACGCGGGCGCGAGACGGTGGCCAACATTAACGCCAGAATCAAAGCCTGGTGGGTGATGTCGGGTATCTTCGCAGTGGCCAATCTGGCCGGTACGACCAGCACCATCGTGCTTTTCGCACTGCTATCGTTTTTGGCACTGCGCGAGTTCGTGACGCTCACCCCCACGCGGCGCGGGGACCATCGCTCGCTGCTGTTTACTTTCTTCTTCCTGATGCCGCTTCAATACGTGCTGGTGGGAGTGCAATGGTACGGGCTTTTTTCAGTGATGGTGCCGGTTTACGCTTTCCTCTTTTTCCCGACGGTCAATGCGTTGCAAGGGGATCCCAAGCAGTTTCTGGAGCGCACCGCCAAGCTACAGTGGGCGACCATGATTTGTGTCTATTGCTTGAGTCACGCTCCCGCACTTCTGATGCTAAAGATTCCTGGTTATGAGGGCGAGAACGCCAAGTTGTTGCTCTTTATGGTGCTGGTGGTGCAGTTGAGCGACGTGCTGCAGTACGTGTGGGGCAAAACCACCGGGCGGCGGGCGGTGGCTCCCAATATCAGTCCCAACAAGACGGTAGAAGGACTGCTTGGGGGCGTGGCCAGCGCCACTCTCATTGGTATGCTGCTCTGGTGGGCGACGCCTTTCCATCCGTTTGTAGCCTGGCTGATGGCCTTAGGAATCTCGCTGGCGGGGTTCGCTGGCGGCCTGACCATGTCGGCCATCAAGCGCGACCGGGGCGTGAAAGACTATGGGACTCTGATCGAAGGGCACGGCGGTATCCTCGACCGTATCGATTCCATTTGCTTTGCCGCGCCGCTCTTCTTTCACGTGGTCCGGTTTTTCTACAGCACGGTCTAGCCAGCGCAGGCGTATGGGTCCCGAAAAATCGGCCGGCTTGGAAGAAATTCTTCTTCCGCGCTGGAGAAATTCAAGTTTCCCTTCTTCTTCTAGTTGACGTGCGTCAGCGCGAACTGCCTCCATCCAGTCGCGCCATGCCCCCAACTGAGGATTTTTTTCGACCAGACGGCGGGCAGCCTCAGAGGGGCAAAAGCTCTTGCTACAGCCTCTTTTCTCACCTAGTTCGAGCATGATTTGACGGATGAGCTCATGGTGCATAAAAGAAATCCACCCTAACAGGTATGAATTAACAGGCGGCGGGGTATACCCTGCAGAAGTTATTCAAGCAAGTTCATAAAGGCGCCCAAATTGCGCCATCCGATAACTTAGAGGGTCTACACCCTCCCAATCCTAGCAACGGAGATTTTCCCAATGCATCTGGAAGTCGCTTGTCAAGTTGTTCATTCTTTGCACGGTGTCGGCACCGTGGAATCACTAGAGACCAAGGAGGTTCTGGGAAGAGAGACCCGTTTTGCCACGATTTCATTTCAGGATGACCGCCTCAAGATCATGGTCAACCTCGATCAAAGAAACTCGATGCTGCGTCCGCTCATGAACGCGCCTCAAGTGGAGTCGATTTTGGACTACCTGCGTAGTCACTGCAACGACGCCGTCATTACCAAGAGCACCCATCGCTACAATTTGAATCTGCAGAAGATCAAAAGCGGCGATGTCAACTCGCTTTGCCAGGTCATCAAGGAGTTAAGCGGCTTGCTGGAGGAGAAGCGTCTCACTCAGAAAGAGCACTCGATGTTGGAACAGTCGCGCAAGATCCTGGCTTCCGAGCTGAGCTCTGTCAAGCAGCGCCCGCAGGAAGAGATGATCGAGTTGATCAGCCAGACTTGCGGCATCACCGCCGCTGTTTCCAAGTCCTAAGGCTTTCCCCCCGGGATAAAAAAAGCCGCCCAGGCGGCTTTTTTTATAGTGTTGGGTGCCCATCGATTTTGGAAAAACTTGCGAATTATTTTCAGAATAAAGGACATGCCTCCGAACCTGCGAATGACTCGCCCCAATTCTGCCGGACCGTCCAAAAGATCCGACAGGCCAGCGGTTGATTGTTGGTCCTCCCGGCTGACGCACCCGACTGAACTTTCCTACTAAATGGAGTTTATTGTGAAAAAGACGCTTTTGACGGTGGCCGCCGCGAGCCTGTTGTTTGTTCTGGCTGGTTGCAGCGAATCCGGAGCCCCGACCGCTACGGGAAGCCCCGCGGCTGGCACCACCGGTGGAGTGGTAATCACCGCGACCCCCGTCGTAAACGGCACCGAGTTGCCCCCCGGAACCGCCACCGTAACCCCGGGTATGATGGGCACCGAGACCCCGGGTATGATGGGCACCGAGACCCCCGCCCCAATGGGAACGGAAACCGCTGCTCCTATGGGCACCGAGACCCCGGCTCCCGCCGCAACCCCCTAAACCGCAGCTTCGGCAGCCAAGAAAAAGGCAGGGCAACCTGTCTTTTTTCTTTGTCGGGATGTCAACCTGAAGTTCATCCCCGGGGCTTGCCTTATGGAATATGCTCGACCCCGACACAGGGCACATGATAGCTCTGACTTTCGGGGAGACACCACACCTATGCTTTCTTTGGTCAACGCCAACAATCTTCGTCACACCAGCCCTCTCCAGGGCAACCGGCCCGCGCCCAAGGCGCCCGAGCAGCTCCAGGATAAACTGGAGCAGGCTGACAGCAAAGATTCCTCTACCAGCCCCAAATGGCTGCTGGCCGCCTTTGCCGGACTCGGCCTGGTCGCCGGAGCGGCCGGAGCCGCCCAGGCTCAGGTGGTGGTCGTGAATCAACCCCAGCAGACGGAGGACTTGATGAAACAACTGGAAGACTCCAGTCTGCAACAGGGCATCAAGCTCGAGTTTATGATTCCCTCGCCCATCGGAGGCGGCCGTACTATCTCCAGTGAGGACGCGGCCCAGATGATCAACGAGGGGGAGCGCGTCCTGCTGGCAGAGGTCACCTCCTCAGACGGCCCCTTCCGCGGCGGCGAGCCCGTCGAAGTGCGGCGCGAGGCTTACATCACGGGACAGAACGAACTGGCCTCCTACACCCGTTACTTCACCAATGCCGAGCCGCAAAGTGACATGGAGCGGGCCGCCCAGAAACTTAAGAAACATATTTTCTTGCAGACCGACCTGACCACTTTGATGAAGCCCGGGGCTAACCCTGACCGTCCCAGCCTGTCGCCTTTCGAAGCCGCTCGTCGACTGCAGAACGCGCAGCCCGTCAGCCTTCGCACCGCCGGTGACGGTGTGATTCGCCTGGAGGCCAGCGAGGTTGAATTGACCAGTCTGCTCGACGTGGACTCGCTGGACCCTGCCTGCACCAATACCTTCCAGAACTTTCAGATGGGTCCAGACGGCACCATCCAGCTTGTGGAACAGAACTATTGCGGTAACTAATCGCGTTTAACGGCCACGAAGCTACCTATGGTCTTTCCGTTGGATACCTGGACCAGGGTGCCCGTGGCCTGGCTCAAATCGGCGTTAAAGTGCATCCGGTAGCGCACCCGGTAGGGCTCTTTGCCCTCCGGGACCATGATCTCGAAGCTGACTCCAAACTGGGGCAATAGCTCCATATTCTCGATCTGGCTGGCAAACTTACCAGGGACGGTCAGGGTCCCGCTGTTACCTGACCCCCATTTCAGCTCGTCCGCGAAGACATGGTCTCCCAGGTAAGTGTGCAGGATGTACTCGCCTTCCGGCACCGCCATGCGGGCCTGGGGGAGGCTGGTCGGGCCTGGCTCCAGGTGAAATACCCTGAGTTCTTTCTTGTGCAGCTGGATCGTCAACTTTTTGCCGGGGCCCAGACGGAAAGTCAGACTCTCGCCGGGCTTGCGAAAAACCAGCTTCTGAGGTGCTTCCAGTCGACCGTCCATCTGCAGATGCTTGCCCAGGCCATCGGAGAAGGTGAGCCACAGGTCAAGGTGATAGCCGCCTTTCTGAGGACGAATGCGAAATAGCTCGCGCATTCCCACGCGGCCGTCTTCCAGCCAGACACTGGTGCCCAGCAGTTCCGAGCCGGTGTCGGTCCAGGATTCTTCCAGGGTGGCACCATCGTGCACGCCGTGGTAGGTGCCGGCCAGCCAGGAAAGGGGATGAGCCCAGCCGGAGCCGGTCAGCAGGGTCAGCAGCAGGAACCTCTTCATGGCTTGTAGGCATAGACGCGCACGTAGTCTACCTCCATGCTCTGAGGCCAGATCGAGTCGTCGATGCCTTTCTGTGCGCCCCAGAATCCGCCCACGGCGACGTTCAAGAGCAGATGTTGGGGCCGATCGAAGGGCCACTCCCGCCAGCTTTTATGCTGGTTTTCAAAGAGCAGCACCGGCTTGTCGTCGATACGGGTCTCGATCCAGTCGGGAGTCCAGCGCAGCTCGTAGTCGTGGAAGGCGGTCTCGGCGTCGGGAATGCGCCTGGTAGCGGTCTTTTGAGTCTTGTCGATGTGATTGAAAGCCTTGCTGTGAATGCTGCCGTGAATCATGCCGGGATCGAAGCCGACGTGCTCCATGATGTCGATCTCGCCGTTGTCCGGCCAGCCGGAGCGACCCGGCTCCTCCTGGCTGTACAACATCCAGATGGCTGGCCAGGTGCCCCGTCCCCGCGGTAGGCGAGCTCGGGCCACCATGCGGCCGTAGAGAAAGTCGCCCTTCCCCTTTGTGTTGATGCGGCTGGAGGTGTAGCCTTTACCCTCTTTTCTGGCGGTGATGGTCAGCACTCCATCGGCCACTTTGGCGTTGCGGTCGGTGTAGTTCTGCAGTTCCTGGTTGCCCCAGCCATCGTCTCCGAATTGAAAGTTCCATTTAGTGGGATCGGGTGCCCCGGGGGCATCAAACTCATCGCTCCAGGTGGGCGAGCTCTCGAATTGATCGAGGCCAGGCTGGCCCCACAACGGGGCGGTCAGGAGCAAAAAAGCCAGGAGGTAACGCATACGCCCCTCCTTCGCAGGAACGGCCCCCGGCCCTACATGCCGTGCTGCTGTAGATACCTTTGAGCGTCTTTCAACCGGTCCACTGCGGTCGGATGATCGGGGAAGACTCGAAGATGGCCACGGTTCGCTTCCAGGCGGCGAAAGAGGTCCAGCGTGGTAATGGCTCCCCGTGGATTGAATCCGGCCATGCGCATCAGCTCCAGCCCGCTGGCGTCGGCTTCGGCTTCCATTCCCCGGGAGTAGCCGGAGGTCAGCAAGCGGGAACCGACTCCGGCGGCCGTTCTCAGCACATCGCTTCGGTCACGCACCAGCAAGCCGAGGCCTACGTTGGTCAAGGTGTTCTGAGTCGTCAGGCGCTGGTGATGGCGGCGCTCCAAATGGGAGAGTTCGTGGGACATTACAAAGGCCAGCGCGTTGCTGTCGTTGCGGGGAAGCGCGTGTAGCAGTCCGGTGGTCAGGGTGATGCGACCGTCGGTTTCGGCATAGGCGTTGATGGTCTGTTCGTCGCGCAGCACATGTAACCGGTAGCTGACATCGCGTCGCTGGGTAAAGGGCAGGATGCGCTGAAAGATGTTTTGCAGGCGGTGGTCGGCTTGATAGGCCCCCCTTGTGGGCGAGATGCCGGCCTGCTGCCGGTTGGGTTGGGCCGGCACCCCGCCACTCAGCAGAGCGGCAAGCATCAGTCCGGTGGCGAAGAGTTTCCTGCTCATACTTTCAGAATAAAGTTGGGGTCCGATTTTGGGGACCAACACGCGTACTGCCCTAACTGGGAAGGCGGTAATGGCCCACCACGGTCCAACGACCTAAGCAGTCCTCTTCGGTGCAGTTGGGTGGAAACTGATGAATGACCTGATACTTGCCGGAAGGTCCCCGCTGGTCGGATACCACGCCGCAGTGGTCGGCTACGCCGTCGTTGGTGAGGCTCCAGAAAACCAGGTCTCCGGGCTCGTAGGACTTTCCGACCGGAAGGGTGCGGGCGTGTCGGCGGAACCAGACCTTGAGATTGGGAGCCCAGCGGTGGTCGATGTCGCGATCACGCAGATTGGGATACTCCCCGCAGGCAGCGTCCTGTTGCACAAGTTGGCGTAGATCCAGGCCTTTGACTCGGCAGGCGGTCACCAATACGTCCACGCAGGCGCTTTTGCCTTTGGGCGGGTACCCGCCGCTGAAATAATCGGCCGTGTAGGCGTCGCCCAGGTGTTTGCGGGCCGCTTGCACCATTTTCAGGTCGCTCGCCCAGGCAGTGAGGCTGAGAAGCAGTGCCAGCTTAAGAGCCTTGCGCAAGTCGCATCGCTTCGGCTACCGCCTTTTGGGCCTGCACGGCCCCATGTCCCTGGGCCTCAGCCGGAGACAGGGGAACAGGCTGGGCGGTGTCCTGGAGAATCTGCTTGATTTGGGGCGGGGTCAGGGCGGGATTGGCTTCGATCATGTTGGCCACCAGCCCGGCCACCCAGGGGGAGGCCATCGAGGAGCCGTCCTGGGCGATGTACAGTGGGTGCTCGCCACCCGTGCCTGCAAAGGCCTGAATGGTGATGCTGTCCTTGAGAGCGGCTCGCAGTTCGCCTTCGGGCAACTGAAGGGCTCCGGGGGACAGGCGGTTGTTGGCGATCTGTTTTTGGGCCAGCGCTTGAACCACGTTGAGCGGGCCCTTGCTGGCCAACATGGCGCGTTTGAGCTGGTTCACGTTGGCTTGTTCGAGCTGGCAGCCCGCAGCATTGGCGGACATAACGTGGACTCCCGGCGCGACCACGTCCGGTTTGATTTCGCCGTTGAGGGCCCGGCCGCGGCTGGAGAAATCGGCCACCCGGTCGTCGCTGGTGTCGTTCAGAGTTCCATTGACGTCCAGCGCTCCCACCGAGATGACATCGGGATGGCCGGCCGGGGTCATAATTTGCATCTGGTCCGCGAAGTTGCCTACTCCGGCCACCACCGTGATGCCGGCTTTAGTGGCCATTTGGATGGCATGCGAGAGGGGATCGACCAGGGTTGCCACGCCGGTGGCCGGATCGGTCAACTCCACCATGGGCAGCAAAAAACTGCAGTTAATGACGCGGATGTTGAATTCTTCCTTGTTTTGCACGGCCCAGTAGACGCTGCGCGCGAAGCCGTTGGAGAGGTCCTGCCAACTGGCCTTCTGGTCGAGATTGAGCTTCATGGGAATGAGGCGCGCTTCGGGAGCCACGCCGCGAATTTTGCCGGCGCTGGCGCTGCCGTCGCCGCCCACGATGCCGAGCACGTGGGTGCCGTGGCCGACCTCGTCTTTGTTGAACACGTCTTCCGGTCCGGCACCGACGGTGGCGGCTACCCGGTCCTTGACGTCGGGATGGCTGGTATCAAAGCCCTGATCGAGCACCACCACGCCCACACCTTTGCCCGTGGTCGGCAGATTGCCGACAAAATCCCGCCCCGAATACGCCCAGGTTTTGTTCGCTACATCCATGTTTCTGAGGTTAGGTCAACTCCGTGAAAGAAGCCTGAAAGGCCCGGCGGCCAGGGCGGAGAACCTGTTCCTGTGCTAGATAATTCTTTCATGGAGTGGGGCCTGAACTGTGGACGCCTGTTTGGCATCCGCATCAAACTCCACTGGGCGTTCGTGCTGTTCATTTTGTTCGCGATGGTGCGGGCGCAAGATAAGCAATTTGAAGCCGTATATCTGATCGTCCTGTTTGTGTCGGTTCTGCTTCACGAATTGGGGCACTGCCTGGCCGCGCGGCATTTCGGGCAGAACCCAGACAAAATTTTGCTCTGGCCTTTGGGTGGACTGGCCTATGTGGGCGGCGCGAAAGACGCGCGTGAGGATTTCTGGGTGGCCTTTTTCGGGCCCTTCGTGCAGTTAGTCATCGGCGGCGTCGTAGGTGCGGTGCTCTATTTCCAGGGGGCGAGTTTTCATTTCAACCTGGACATTCTCCGGCCGCTGGCCGTGGAGATGCCGCTCGAGCAAATTACTGGAACCTTCCGTGACTGGCTGCTGCCGCTGATTTTTGGGGTTCAGGTCTGGCTCTTTGCTTTCAACGTCTTCCTGCCGGCCTATCCCTTGGACGGCGGTCGCATGCTGGTGGCCGCCACGCTGGGCCGGCTGGGAGCGATGAAGGCATCGGGAATGGCCATGATCCTTTCGCTGGTCTGCGGAGTCTACTTGATGGCTCGCCGCGATATGGAGAACGGCTCGATCTGCGCGTTGTTTTTGCTTTGCGAAGCAGCCATGCTCTACCAATATCGGATTACGGGTATGATTTTTCAGCATCCGGCTTTTAGTCATAGCTCCCGTCCGCTCTACTCGAGCAAAGCCAGGAAAACCGCCGCCAAGCCGTCTCGCTCCAAGCAGGTTCCCCACTTGCGTCTGGTCGACAGCAAGCAGTGCCCCCAGTGTGGTCGCTCGCTTCCCACGACCGCCAAGATGTGCGGTTTCTGCGAGATCTCCGTTTAGGCCTAAATTGGCCCCAGCCAGGCGGTCGGTCGCGGCGGAGCCGCTCCACTCCCGCGAGCTGTAACTGGGGCAATTTACGGCACAACTCAAGTGAGGCTAGCGGCCTTCGGCCTGGCTAGCCCTAAACTGCCCCCATCTTGAGCCTGCGGTCGCAGCGGAGCTGCTCCACTCCGGCGAAGAGTAACTGGGGCAATTTACGGCACAACTCAAGTGAGGCTAGCGGCCTTCGGCCTGGCTAGCCTCAGCTACGCCGTTTGGGCTTGAGTTCTTCGGCCTGGGGAGCCAGCGGGTTTTCCGGCCAGGGGTGGCGGGGGTAGCGGCGGCAGAGTTCCTGGCGCACCTTCGGGTAGTGGCGCTGCCAGAAACCGGCCAGATCCTCGGTGATCTGCACCGGCCGGAAGTTGGGCGCCAGCAACTGCAACACCAGCGGAATCCGACCGGAGCCCAACTGCGGTCCCTGAGCCAGGCCGAAGAAATCCACCAGCTTGGAGGCGATCCACGGTTTCTGACCTTCCTCGTAGTGGACTTCGGCCCGCCGGCGGCCGAGCTGCACGTATTCCGGACAAAGCTCGAGCAAGCGCCGGCGCAGGTGAGCCGGCACACAATCGCCCCAGCGTTGCCCCTTGAGATCGGCCAGCGAGGCGGCCTTCAGGCAGACATCCTCCAGCCAGGCTTCCATCCCGGGCAGCGCAAAAAGGTTGGGGTCGGCCATCTTGGCCCAGTGATGGCGTACCTGCCAGCGAGCGAATTGCGCCTCCTGGTCCCGCCACCAGCCGCTTTCCAGCACCTGTTTGCGCAAGATGGCGGCTACATCGGCAGCTGGTTTGGCGCGCCGGCGGCTTTGCTCTAACACCAGTTCCCCATAGCGCAACTGGGTTTGCTCTTCGACGCGGCCGGCGGTGTCGTTCCACTCGAGCACTCGTATTTCGTTCAATTCAGGCCGGTCCAACAGCGATTCGGCCTCCAGGGTCTGGTAGGCCATCAGGCGCACCCGCTTGTCCCCGTCCAGTTCCAGCTGCAGAGCTAACAACCATGGATTGCTGGGCATGGGTTGCTGCAGCCGGTAGCCGGTCCCATCACATAAAACCAGATCCTGATTGCGGCGTACCTGCCCCACGCGGTCGGGAAAGGCGGCCAGCAGGGCGCTGTCCAGATCGCTCAAGGCGAAGCGGTCGTTGACGCGCAATTGGCGTTCTTCTGGCAGTGGCGGCGCCTTGCTGTGTAGATATTGATCCAGGTCGGGGCGCTGGCTATCTCCACCCCGCCCCAACCAGGCGGCCGCGCGAGCACCCTGCGGGCCGGGATAGGCCAGTAGAAAGCGCGCCAATCGAGGTTCCAGCGGGAGTGCCGCCATGGACTTGCCCAGGTCGCTCAACCCCTTTCCCTGGCAAGCGCCCAGTTGGTCGAGCATGCGCAGAGCAGCCTCCCAGGCGGATTCGGGAGGAGCGTCCAACCAGGCCAGTTCGGGGCGTCCCAACTGCAACCAGAAGAGGGCCAGTCCGGAAAGGTCGGACCTGAGGATTTCCGGGGTTTCCATGGCCGGACGGGCCGAAAAGTCTCGCTGCGAATAGAGGCGCAGACATTGACCCGGTCCTAAGCGACCAGCACGCCCGCAGCGCTGCACGGCCGCGAACTGAGAGATACGCTGCGTTTCCAGGCGGCTCAAGGAAGCGCCCGGGGGCTGAACCAGGGAGCGGGCCCAGCCCGAGTCCACCACCCAGTGCACTCCGGGCACCGTCAGCGAGGTCTCGGCCACGTTGGTGGTCAGCACCCAGCGCTTTTCGGCCGGGTCGGCGCCCAGCACCTGATCCTGCTCGGCGGGGGTGAGGCTGCCGTGCAGAATTTGCAGGCGAGCTTTACAGCGAGTGGCGGCGGCGGCGATGCCATCCGCCTGGCGGCGAATCTCGCCCATCCCGGGTAGGAAAACCAGACCGCTCCCCTCGGTTTGCGGCAGCAACTGAGAAAGCGTGCCTTGCGGTTCGTAGCCGATGGCCACTGGAAAGAGCGGCGTTTCACAGCGAATCAAGGGCACCTCGCCCAACTGCTGGGCCAGGTCGGGCGGCAGGGTGGCCGACATGATCAGGACCTTGCACTGAGATTGACTGCGCAGCCAGGCCAGCGCCAGGTCATTGTCCAGGGAGCGCTCGTGGAACTCGTCCAAGATCACCAGGTCTACGCCGCGCAGACCCGGGTTGTCTATCAATCTTCGCGCAAAGACTCCCTGGGTCATGTAAACGAGGCGAGTTTTGGGGCCGACCCGGCTGTCGAGACGGACCTGGTAGCCGACGGTGTCGCCCAGTTGCTCTCCGAGCAGCTCGGAAACCCAACGGGCCGAGTAGCGCGCGGCCAGGCGGCGCGGCTCCAGCACCCAGATCTCGCCGTTAAAATGCTTCAGGCAAGCCGGAGGTACGCGCGTGGTTTTGCCCGTTCCGGGGGGAGCCTCCAGCACGACCAGCCGGTCGCGGGCGAGGGTTTGCAGAAGATCGTCCAGGACGGCGTTTATGGGGAGGTTTTGAGCGGCTTGTTGCATTGACGGTAGTAGGCTTCTACGAAGCGGTCAAAGACCTGCAGTAACGAAGCCCCGATTTCCTCGCCCTCCAGGTACCAGAGGGCGTGGCCGATGGCTTCCAGCGTGGCGCTGGTGTTGGCCATGGGTGGCCGGCGCAAACGGGCGCGCGGCGGAATTTCCGTGAAACTCAGGCGCGGCATCTGGGCCACCGGTTCCAGTCGATGCGACATGCGGCGAGCCTGAGACCAGGTGCCGTCCAGGATGATCAAGTTCTCAAAGGGGAGGGGAGGCGGACCCGTGCCCAGGTCGTGTACGGGCGGACCGTTCGGATCGGGTTTGCCGCTGTGGTCGAGGGCCTCCGGAAAGAGCAGATAGCCGTCTCGAGGGACTTGCGAAATATCCAGGGGGTAGAACCGGTCCCCGTAGTGCAGCAGCTTGGAGCGCTCCAGTGCGCGAATAGCCAGCCGGGCCGTGTTGGTGCTCTTGCGATGCTCGCGAACGTGGCGCACGATCCAGACCTTGTGGCGGTTGGGGATGCGCGGGATTTGGGCGCAAATACAAAACGCCGGCAGCAAAAAGCAGCCGGCGCATCGATTTTCCCAAGGCTGTTCAGGTGGTTTTTCCACGCCACCCTGCTTTGGTTCTAAGGGTTGTTTGTCCTGGTCTTGACCCGCAGGTGATGGCGTAAGGCCACCTCCCACAGTTCCTGGCGCTCGCCCTCGGGAAAATCGATAAACTCGACTTCGGTCGCGTACTTCTTCCGTTCCGAGAGGGTTTCACTTTTGACTGCCTTGACCTGAGCCGGCAGCGGCTCACTGCGGTTGGGTAACTTGAGGTGGATTTCCAGATTGGTTTGATTGGGTATGGATACATTGGTCTGCAACGTCAGTCCCTTACGCCCCACCGCGGTGACTTCGGCCGCCTGCTTATAAGGAGAACGACTGGCCTGATAGTCCACACTGGTAGCGTAGTCGAGCTTCTCTTCTTCATCGAAGCTCGGCACCTGGAGGTTTTCGAGTTGATCCGCATTGGCGGGCATACTGACTTCGAGCCCCCGGGTTTCGTTGGCGTGGATGTTGGCCACGTAACTGAAAAACCAGGGGGGAGAGAGACTGCAGATGCGTACCTTGATGCCCGGGCCTAACTTGGGTTGATTTCCGGAGTTACAATCGATGAGCAGCGTCTTTTTCTTAATTTCCGCGACCTTACCGTAAAGAATCGTTTCCTTGACGCCTGGCTCTGACCACTCGACCTCGACAATTTGACCCACTTGCGGTCGAAACTGACCGTTCTTCTTGAACAGACTGTTGATGAGTCCGCGCATTTGGTTCCACTCCTATTTGCCCCAGTCGAGGCCGAGACTGCTTTTTTTGTCTGTGTCTGTAACCTATATTACAGTTTGTCAGTTTAACTGTCAATTATCGGACGATGGTCAGTTTACGTAATTGTTACATGACTACCACCCGGTTTAAGGTATCCTCTTCGGTAGACTAAAAACAAAGGCAGGTCCAATCCCTTGACTCTCCAGCCTCTCTCTTCCAGCCCATCCTTGACGAAGGCCGCTCTTGTGGGCGCGAGGCCCGCCGTCACTCCCGCCGAGGCCAGTCCCTCCGATTCTTTCCAGGTAAGTTCCAAACAGGAGAACACCACCCCGCCAGTGACCAGCAACAACCCTCGCGAGCTGGGAGAGAAGCAGTTTGCCGACAGTCACGGTCGGGTCAAGCACCTGGCCCTCATGTTGAGCAGCTACGCCAGCGGCGCGACCCGCACCCAGATGCTGGGAGCCTACAAGACCTTGTTCACCAAGATGGAGCCGGACACGCGCTTCAGCATTGCGGTGGGCAGCTCTCGCGACCGCAAAGACGTCGAAGATATGATGAAAAAGGCCAACGTGGCCAACCCGGAGCGCATTGAGTTCGTCGACCCGCAGGCCGGCAGCCTGACGGTTTGGGCTCGCGACATGATGGTGCCGCTTCAGTTGACTCAGGACGGTAATCGCACCGCACTGCTCGAGCAAACCCCTCTCCACGACTGGCATGATAACGATTCGGCTGTGCCGGGTGCCATCTGCGCCGTCAACCCGCAGATCTTGCTCGACCAGGACAAGCGCATTGTCACTGACGGTGGCGACGTGATGGCCAACACCAAGGAGAGTTTTGTCGGCCACTACAGCCTGGCCGCCACCGCCAAAAAGATGGCCGACCGCGTCGAAAGCGACCCGGAGTTGAAGGCCAAGTTCGTGGCCGACTATCAGGAGCGCACCGGCAAGCGCGTGGTCGACGCGGATAAGAGCGTCACTTTCCCGTTCCAAATGGTGGACCGCGAGACGGACAACCCGGAGGCCTTGCAGTGGACTCTGGTGGAGAATCCCAAGTTTAAAGCCGCTCCTCTACGAACCAATGAGGTCACTTCCGCGCAGATGTATGAGGAAGAGTCCAAGAAGCTTTTCGAAGAGAAATTCGGCAAGCCGGTCACCATCCTCGGTATGGACCAGTTGGACACTCCGCACGTGGAGGAGCCGGCATCCGACCATATGGACATGGGCTGCACGCCGATCGACGATAACACGTTCCTGGTGGGCGACCCCGGATTGGCCAAGAAGATTGTGGCCGGGATGAGCTCTAAGGAACTGGATGACGCTGAGCGCCTCCTCAGTGAGTCGGCCGGCAAGCCGGTGCGCCTGCCCCGCGACGGCGATCGCAACCGCGACAATCAGGAAGACTTTGACGCCTATGCCAAGACTCTCAGCGACAAGGGCTACAACGTCGTCCGCGTTCCCCACGCTGAGCCGGGTCTATCCCGGTCCTACATTTCCTACAACAACTGCTTGATGGAGCGTTTTTCCAGAGAAGACGGCACCGACGTGAGGCGCGTATTCCTGCCGGTTTATGGCATACCCAAGCTCGACGACGCGGCCACCAAGATCTGGGAAGAGCAGAACTTCGAAGTCATCCCCATGGAGTTGGGCGCTCTCTCCCAGCGCTGGGGAGCCTTGCGTTGTGTCAGCAACTGGCTGGACCGCTCGCCCCACGCATAAGTAGATGCCCGACGTTTCCAGCCATGTCCGCTCGCTGAAGCAGTCCGTTTACGCGAGCCTGGCCGAGAAGATGAAAGCTCTGCCCGAGCCTCCCATCGGGCTGCACCTGGGTGACACTTACGCTGTGCCACCCGCCGCGGCCCGTTGGGAGCAGCTCGATTTGAGCAGTCCCGGTAATTACCGTTACAGTCACCCCTCGGGTTTGCCAGTTTTACTGGAAGCGCTGGCCAACAAGCTGATGCGCGAGAACGGCATCGCGGCCACCCCGGAGTGGGTGCAGGTGACCTGTGGCGCCACTCACGCCTTGCATAGCGCGGTACATACGCTGCTGCAGCCGGACGACGGGGTCATCATTCTCTCGCCCTACTGGCCCTTGTTTGGAGGCATGGTGCGCTGCCTCGGGGCGGTGGACCACGAGATGGCCTTCGAGGAGCTGGAGATGCGCCCGGGGGTCAAAGCACTGTATCTGGCCAATCCCAATAACCCCGACGGTCGCGTTTACTTACGGCAAGAGCTGGAACGGTTGGCGGCCTTTGCCTGCGAGCACGATCTCTGGGTGATCAGCGATGAGTGCTATGAACACTATCTCTACGACGGCCATCGCCATGTTAGCATCGCCAGTCTGCCGGGAATGAGCGAGCGCACCGTCAGCGTTTTTTCGTTCTCGAAGAGCTACGCCATGGCCGGGCACCGGGTGGGCTACCTGTGCGCCCATCCTCAGGTCATGCTCTGGCTGCGCCGTCTGGCCAACCACAGCGTCTACAACATCAGTCCCAGTCTGCAGAAGGCAGCGCTGGCCGTGCTGGAGCAGGGGCCGGCCTTCGTCCAGGAATGGGCACCCGTCTATGTGGCCGCTCGGGAGCGCATGGCGCAGGTGGTCCGAGCGCCCAGACCGCAAGGCGGAGCCTACTTCTTTCCGCGTTTCGGCAGCGCGGAAGCGGCCTGGGACTTTGTGGAGCGCGGTCTGCAGGCGGGCGTGGCCGTGGCTCCGGGTGCCGCCTTCGGGGACGCCTACGCCCATCATGTGCGCATCTGTTTCACGTGTGTCGACACGCCGACGTTGGAGAGGGCCTGCGAGATTCTGGGGCGGTTGACCGGTTAGCTAAGTTGGACTAAGCTATAGCTATGGTTACTGTGAACGTTCATGAAGCGAAAAGTCGCCTGTCAGAACTCCTGGAAAAGGTGGAACAGGGTGAGGAAGTGGTCATCGCGCGCGCCGGAAAGCCTGTGGCCAGGTTGCAACCTTACGAAAAGGTTGCTCGAAGGCCCGGATTTCTTGGACCCGAGTATCGATTGACTGCGGACTTCGATAGCTGCGATGCCGAAATAGCCACCTCCTTTGAGGCTTCAAGCGATAGGCCGTGAGGTTGCTTCTCGATACCCACCTGCTCATTTGGTGGGCGACCGACGATCCGAAAATGTCTGAGGAGTGCCGTGGGCTCCTGGCCGACGAGCGCAACGAGGTGTTCTTTTCGAGCATTTCCATTTGGGAAGTGGCCATCAAGCACGCCAAGGGATTGCTGCTTCTGGCTCCGGAACTGCTCAATGACAGTGCCCGCAAAAGTGGTCTGCGCCCGCTAAGCTTCAAACCGCAGCACGCCCAACAGGTCTCGAAACTGCCCGACCACCATCAAGACCCGTTCGATCGGGCTTTAATCGCTCAAGCGATCACAGAGCCTCTGACCCTGGTCTCCAGGGATCGCTGGTTCTCCAGTTATCCAGTGAGTCTCCGAGCCGTTTAGGGTTCGCGGCTGATGCGGCGCAGAATTTCCTGATCGGAGGGAGCGGGGGCGAAAAAGTTGCCCTCGATCTGGACGCCGAACCAACCGGCTTTGGCCTTGACTTCGGCCTCGTCGCCGACGCGGGTGATGAAGGCGTCGACCTTACGACTGCCGGCTTCGCCGCGGTAGTGGGTGACGCCGTTGGCTTCCTGGTCGTCGACCTCTTTCCAGTTCTGGAAACGCGGAGGGTTGATGGAGTCATCCAGCCTGGCCAGCACGGCCTGGTCGCCCAGCGACTTGTCCATGCACGAGAGACCGACCCGGTCCAATTGCAGGAATCCGTGATTGGCTTCGGCTTCCAGCTTACCGTCTTGACGGTGAATCCAGGCCTCGGCCTTAGGGCTGCTGCGTTTGTAGTGGGTGGTTCCAGGGACGTCAGATCCTACGGGTTTCCAGTTCATAACACTCCTTCAAGGTCGTTTGCCGTAGTCTACCAGGCAACCCTGAAAATTAGCTGACGATTCCCACTTTATGTTCCAGGGGGGGCTAACGCGCCTCCCCTGGACCCCCCACTTCTTTCTGGCGATCCCAGGGTCGCTTCAGGGCCAGTCGCTTGCCCTCGGCGGTGCTCATGAAAGCGGGGTCGCAGTTGATGCCAACCCGGTCCAGGTCGAGCCGGTCTGCGTCCCAGCAGGCGCCGATGGTCGGGTCAAGGTGAGTCAG
>JALHOV010000115.1 GCA_022842865.1 Vulcanimicrobiota bacterium
GCTTCTTGGGGTCAGACTGAACCGTCATCGTAGAGAGCCTCCTGATTCACACATGGGCACTACGATAAGGCTGGCCGCCGCTAAAAACTAGGATCCTTTATAGAAAGCTCACGATGTTCGAAGGCCGCCCGATTCCGTCGCTGCGCTAAGAACATACCGCGTTTTCCGGCCGGGCCGCATGCGGTAGCTGATCCCAAGGAAGAGACTGAGCTTTGGCGCGGGTCTGGTCATGAAGTTCACGGAAGATGATCGTGGGCGAGAAGTCTGATCATGGGCGATAGATTGGCCGGGGACGGCGTGTAAAACCCCAAATCAACACGAGTACTGAACTCGAAGGCGGGGTGCTGGGGGTTTTCCACCCCGCCCCCCGCTTGGAACTGGGGACAGCTTGAAACGGCCAGAACATACCGGGGTGCTGAACTCGAGGGCTGGGTGCCTGGCCATTTCAACCTGCCCCCAAACGACGACGACGACTAATTTTATAGATCTTCTTTTTACGTGGGGGGAGGACCCCCCACACCCCCCCGGTTTGGCTTGAAAACAAAGAGGGGCTCAGGCGATAGATGGGCTCTTAAACAAAGCTGGGGCTTGGGCGCTAGCTTTTTAAGGGGCTGGGTGCTCCCGCCCCGGCTGACGCCGGGGCGGGTAATCAAGCTGGGGCGTACCCCGGAGCTCAGGCGATTGCTGATCCCGGGTATCTACTCCTGGCTCAGGCGCTTGCTGCCACCCAGGTGGCGCCCTGCCCCATCACCTCGGCCATCCTGCGTGTGTGGTGGGCGGCGCTTTCTCGGTCGGTGTCCAGGGGGCGGGCTCCTCGGGCTATCAACAGCCGGTTCCCGGTGGCAGTCGGCGGCATTTCCTCATAAACCGCCGCAAACAAGGGTCTTTTCAGTTTCAAGGTGGTCAGTCCGGTGTTTAGCGTGCCTCCCAGGTTGCCGGCTTCAAACACCACCACTCCCTGGCTCAGGCCAGCTATCACGGCGTTTCTCTGTATGGCCCTAAACGGCTTAAAGGCGGCCTGGGGTTCATAGGGGCTCACCACCAGGGCGCGGCGCCAGTCCCACACCGGCTGTAGTTCTGGTCTTAGCCTGAACTGCTCCATCCCGTGGGGTAACACCAGTATGGTGGTTCCACCCGCGGCCAGGGCGGCGCGGTGGCTGGCCACGTCTACCCCGCTGGCGTGTCCTGACACCACGGTCCAGCCCTCCCTGGCCAGCTGGCGGGCGTAGGTGTCGGCTTCCTCCAGACCTCTGGGGCTGGCCTGGCGGCTGCCGCTAAAACCCACGCCTTGGGTGCGCAACAGCTCCAGGTTCCCCCGGCAGTCCAGTTGGCCGGGGGCTTTTCGGCCCAGCGCTTGGGCCAGCTCGCGGGGGTATTGCTCGGTGTTCAGGTTAACGGTCATGGTCTTCATTTTGGGGTTCTCCTCCCTCCATCGGGCGGGGGGCGGCTGCCCCCCGCCGGTTGTTAGCTGGCGCGGTTCTTGTCCAGGTGGGTGTAGGTCTGGCCGCCTTTGCTCACCCATTCCATAAAGGCTTGCTCCTCCACACGTACCTGTCGGCCAATTCGCACAGCCGGTATCAGCTTCAGGCGCAACACCTCATACACGCGGCCGGTCGACATTCCCAGGGTTTCGGCGATTTCGTTTACGGTCAAAAATCTCATGGCTCAGGCACTCTCCTTCATTTGCTTCAATTCTTGCAGTAGGCCGGCCAGTCGGGCGACCGGCTCCTGACTGCTCGGGTCCATCTGCGCCCGGCGCACGGCCATAACGTGGCTACACTCGCTCCAGCGCCCTTTGTGCCTGCCCCACGGGCAGTTACAGCTCCACCTAAACGACAGTTTGGTCACGTCGTAGGTGTCGTGGTCGCCAATCACCAGGGCCTGGCCCGGTCCCATCAGTATCACGCGGTAGTTCTTCTTCAGGCGGTCGGCCTTGTCGATTACGGTTTTGCGGCTCATGGTTTCTCCTTTGGTCTGTTTGGGGGTTCGGGCGTACACAGCTACGCTGGGGCCCGGGTAGTGTAACGTGGTCGTAGGCCTGTGCTTCCGGCACATCGCCGGCCCAGGCCAGTGTTTCATTTCGGTGTGGGGTTTCGGGGATTTCTCGGCCGCCGTGGGCGGTCCAGCCTGCTGTCTGTTAGCGGCTTTCTTCGTAATCTGGCGGGGCGGCTACCGGCCCGCGCTGGTTGTGTAACCCTGTTATTATACGGTATCTATGGCATTTTTGTCAATTGATTTTCGCAATTGATTGGGTTTATTGCTCGGTTCGTTTCGTTGCTTTTACTCGACGTTAGCGTTTCACGCCCTATTTGCCGTCCGTCTTTGTTGGTCGCTTGCGTGGCCGGCGAGGGAGCTTAACGGTTTTGGGTTGAAGTTTCGGTTGCTCGACTGGACCCTCGTCGCCCGGGGGCAGGCAGGCGATGGTTTGCGGCCCCGGCTTGTTGGGAGTCTGAAAGAGAACGTTGCGCAGCTCGTCCGTGGCCTTCTCCTCGAGCACCGGCAGCACGTGGGAGTACGTGTCCAGGGTCTGAGTGACACTACTGTGGCCCAGACGCTCAGCCACTACCTTGGCCGGAACATTCGCCACCAGCAACAGGGTTGCGCACGTGTGCCGCAGGTCATAAAGCCGAAAATCCTTCGGTAGACCCGCGTCTTTCAGCACGCGCTTAAAAGTCCGCGTGGTCAGATGGCGCTCGTAAACCGCGTTCCCTCCAGTATCGGTGAAAACCAGGTCGTGCGAGCTTCTCCAGTCGTCACCCAAGAACTCCTTGAGCTCCAGCTGGCGGATGCGGTGCTCGCGCAGCGCGTCCAGCACCTCGGCCGGCATGGCAATGGTGCGGCCGCTCTTGCGCGTCTTGGGCGTGTCAAATTGCCAGCCACCACCCTTGGGCCAGATAATGGTCCGCTCAATACGCACCGTGCCGGCGGTCCAGTCAATGTCCGACCATAGCAAAGCCAGGTATTCGCCTGGTCGCGCTCCCGAGGCCAGCGCAAATAGCAGCACGATTCCGTGGTCCCGTCTGGTGCAGGCATCCAAGAATGCCACAGCCTGTTCCGGAGATAGCGCCCGGATCTTGGCCTGCTCCCCCAGTCTCTTGGGTAGGTCGACGTCATTCGCCGGGTTAAACGGTATCTGACGCCAGCGCACTGCCTGCTTCAGACAGCTGCGCAGAGCCGTATGTGCGTTCTTGACCGTCTGCGGTGCGAGCGGAGTCGGCCCCTCGGTCAGCTTGGCATAAACTCCCTGAATATCCAGGGGGGTAAGCTTTTGCAGCTGAAGCTTGCCAATGTGCGGCTGCACATACAGGCGGAACGACCGCTCGTAAAGTTCGACCGTCTGCACCTTCAGCTTGATCTTGGCCGACTTTTCCAGCCACTCGTAAAAGAATTGAGACACGGTGGACTTGGAAAGCTCCTGAAAGGTCCCCTCCCCTACCGACTTGAGGGTCTTGGCCTCCCAGGCCTTCGCCTCTTTCTGAGTCCGGAAAGACTTGGCAACGACCTTCTGCCTCCCATTCTCGGAATCGAACTCACGGAATACGCGGGCCAACCAGGTGACCGTTCCCGAGCTAGATACTCGCTTGATGACACTCATTTTCTTCCTCCTTGGTGTTTCTGGGCAGCGCGAAGCATGGCAATGCCTAGGAGCGCTTGTTGGTGGGAATCATCCGAGGCGTACAGCACAGAATAAACGGCTTACTGCACGGGC
This sequence comes from Vulcanimicrobiota bacterium, assembly GCA_022842865.1. Classification (GTDB taxonomy): domain Bacteria; phylum Vulcanimicrobiota; class Xenobia; order Xenobiales; family JADMJV01; genus JADMJV01. The sequence goes on from JALHOV010000115.1 coordinate 3,710, forward strand.
TGGAATCGCGAGAAGCCACTCGCGGCGACCTTGATTCGGTCGACATGCTTGCAGTTGTGGCTACCTGTCTAATATACTATTTTCGCTAGCGGTATGTCAAGACTTTTCGCTAGCGGAATATGGTAATTTTATGTCAGAAGAACCAAAGAAAAAGCTCGGTCGCCCTCGGGTCTATTTTCATCCCAATGCAAAAGGAGGAGCTCCAATGCTTGGGTTCCGGTTTGACCCTGAGCTTTACGATTATATACACAGCCAGCCTCAGGGCCCTCGTCAGTTCCTCGAGGAGTTGGTCAGGAAAGAGATGCAGTCCAAAGCAGATTCAGGGTCTTCAAACTAAGTGATTTTCTGGTTTTAGAGCATTTGTTCGAGTCGAGTCCGGGAAGCCGCGATGCGCTCGGAAGGAGGGATACCCACTTGAAAGAGAATCGACCAGAATATGAAGTCTAACCCGGCCGAACTGGCAATCGACGAAGCGCGGCAACTAGAAGCAGAGCAACAGATCGTTCTGGTGTCTAAGAAGATAGAGTTTTATGTAACAGAGTATTCGGTCGAAGTGCTCGTTCTGAAGATGAACAAGGATGAGCTTGTCATCCCCCAGTATCAGCGGGAAGATACATGGGAAGCGGAGAGAAAGTCAAGGTTCATCGAGTCACTACTGATGGGTCTGCCGATTCCATTCCTTTTCTTTTGGGAAATGCAGGACGGCAATCTAGAAATCGTTGACGGTTCTCAGCGGCTAAGGTCCATTACCCAATTCTTGGGCGACGAGTTCCGGCTGGAAGAATTGGACCAGCTCACTGCGTTGGAAGGCTTCAGATTTTCGGACCTCAGCGAGTCCAGGCAAAAGAAGGTAAAGAATAGGTCGATCCGTGGGATTATCTTGAACGAGAAGGCCGATGAAAAATCCCGCTTTGAGGTTTTTGACAGAATCAACACAGGGAGCAAGATCGCAAACCAAGCCGAGGTTCGACGCGGCGTCCTGACGGGGCCCTTCCAAAAACTGGTTATCGAGCTTGCTGAAGATCCTGCCTTTTGCGCACTAGCACCGACGAGCGACAATATGCGTAAGCTGCGAGAGAGAGATGAGCTGATTACGAGATTTTTCGCCTATGGCGACGGCCTAGAGGAATATCGCGATCGCCCATCGGACTACTTATTCGATTACACCAAGAAGATGAACGAAGCATTCGAAAAGAATGACAAAATGATTGATGCTTATCGCTTGCGATTTGAACAAATGGTTGTATTCGTTCAGAAAGCTTTCCCTTACGGATTTTATCGTTCGAAGACAGCGAATAAAAAAACCCCGCGCACTCGTTTTGAAGCATTAGCAATAGGGAGCTACAAAGCTCTCCAGCAGAAGCCTGAGCTTCTGGAAGCTCCGCCGCCAACGGAATGGATAGAGAGCGACGAATTCACCGGCATGGTTCGCGCCGATGGCGCTAATGCAAAAAATCGGCTAAAGGCTAGAATCGACTTTGTTCGCAAGAAGCTCGTTGGCGATGACGACTGAGCAACTTGTAAACACTTTTGAAGATAGGCTAGGCGAAATCGAAGACTATCTGAAGGTCATTGAAGCCATAGATGAGGCCGTAAAGAGCGGCATACCGAGAATCGGCGCGATAACCGTGTCTTCGCAACAGCAAAAGATTCTCTATTCTTCGGTATACATCCAGGCGTACAATTTGGTTGAATCTACTATGACCGGATGTATGAGTGCCATCTGGAAGGCGATTCACTCTAGTGGACCCGTGGCCGGCCTTCTAACCGCCGAAGCTCTGAAAGAAGTCGTCAGGCATCGGTGCAAAACTCACCAGCCACTCAACGAGGAGAAACGACTCGCCACCACCCTGGCGTTTGTTCAGAATATCGTATCAAAAGGGGTTTTAGGGGATGAGGAGCCTCGACGCCGCAGTCTCGGTTCCTGGGACGACCACGCGATCGAACAGTTTTCGAGCAGCTGGGGCATAAGACTGAGCATTGATCCGGACACTGTAACGAAAGTGAAGCGAAGATTTGCGGACGACAAAGGCCTGCTGCAGTTGATCAAAGATCGCCGGAACCGTTTGGCACACGGCGACATGTCATTTGCCGAGTGTGGTTCCGAAGTTAGTCCGGAAGACTTACGGCGCCTAGTCGAAGGCGCCAGTGAATACCTGAGAGCTGTGTTGAAAAATTATATCGAATTTATTCGTGAGAGCAAATTTATATCAGCGGACTCACCGCTCCCGCTCGAAGAGCCCGAAGATGAAGCCGAGTAGACCCGACTCGGAAATCCAGTGTGTCGACCTTTTCTGTGGCCTGGGCGGGCTGACACGTGGACTGAAAACGTCGGGAATTAATGTTGCTGCTGGATTCGACGCTGACGAGAGTTGTCGTTATGCTTACGAGGTAAACAACGGGGTGAAATTCTTTCACGAGGATATATCAGAGCTAGCTCCAAAATCGATCGAGAACCTGCTGACCCGGAACGGTCCCAGACTTCTTGCGGGTTGTGCCCCATGCCAGTCTTTCTCAAAATACAGCCGTGCTGGCCGATCGGAGCGTTACATCGAAAAATGGTCACTTCTTGAGGTCTTCGGACGCCTCGTGTCTCAGGTGAAGCCGGACTTGGTAACGATGGAGAATGTGCCCCAATTGGTTGATCATAAAGTCTACCTAACATTCCTAGAGTCGTTGGAGGACTATCACATTTGGTCGGAAGTAGTAGAGTGTCGAGCATACGGTGTCCCGCAAACCCGAAAACGTCTGGTGCTGCTAGCATCAAAGCTCGGTAGCATCTCATTGCTCAAGTCGTCTCCAGACGCTTCCTTGGACAGCTCCGTATACGCTTGTATTGGCGGCCTGCCGCCAATACAAGCAGGTGGTGTCGACCCGTGTGATCCACTCCACACCAGTGCAGCGCTAGGAGCCCTGAACATGCGACGGATACAAGCATCCAAGCCGGGAGGGACTTGGAGGGACTGGGAGCCCACCTTGAGGGCAGCGTGCCACAAACGAAAGGAAGGTTCTGGCTATACGAGTGTCTATGGGAGAATGGAGTGGGGAGCTCCGGCCCCCACGATCACGACCCAGTGCTATGGATACGGAAACGGAAGGTTTGGCCATCCAAGTCAGGACAGAGCCATTTCCCTTCGTGAAGCAGCGTTACTTCAAACTTTCCCAAGTGACTATAGGTTCATCAAGCCTAATGAGTCCGCGAATTTTCGAGTGCTGGGTCGGCAGATAGGAAATGCCGTCCCAATCAAGCTAGCCGAGGCAATTGGTGAAAGTCTAGTTCACCACGTTCGCTCGGTGCGACAAAGCTTCCAGGCAAATGACGGCTCAGAAAGTTCGGGGCCAGGGCTTTAGGTTGAGGAACCAGAATTTGCCCTCCCTCATCAGATAAGGAGCGGCCTAGCTTGCCACAAAGGACTGCGTTTGCAGCAGAACTCCGACGCCACATTGAGTTTCAAGCAGAGCTCAAGCAGTGCCTTGATCCTGCATTGGTCGAGGGAGTCATTGCGCTTCTCAGCATTCAGCTCCGGGAGATAGAACGAAGCCAGGCCAATCCTCCCCAGCCCGCCGCTCCCCTACCTAAGGCCGTGGTTGCCCTGCAACTAGACCAAAAGTCCGAGGCTCATCTGGTCAGTCTTCTAATGGCCGTGGTTACCGTTGACGGGCTAACCAAGAACGTTGAACTTCGCAGAGTTCGACAATATTTCCAGGAGTCTCTCGGCTACCTCGATGAGGGCTTGCGACGCATCGACAGGCTAGTAGAAGAAGCACAGGAAGCTGATTTGGACCCGGATGCACTCAAATTGGCCAGACCCTTTCTCTCGAGACCCCTGGAAGAGCGCATCGTCATCTACTCAGCCTGCGCCGATATTGCCTTTGCTGATGATGAGCTTGTAGACGAGGAGCAGGAGCTGCTGTCTACCTTGGCTCGGCTCTTCCAAATCGACGAGCAACAATCCGCCCATCTTCATGACGCCCAGGGGCAAGTCAGCCAGGAACGCCAGCAGTCTTTAGACAGAAAGATCCGTGGCCAATTCCCAGTTGGAGAAACCGTTCGATTCGAGTCCACGGAGCAGCCATTGCAAGCAGTCGAAAAAGAAGCCCCAGGAGAACCAGTAGAGGTTCCCAAGCCACAGCCCTCAGTTACAGCTGCAGCACTAACGAAAACAATGGAACTCATGGGCGTCCACCTCGCGCAGAAAAAAGGGCGGTGTGATCCTCAGGATGCGGAGTGGCCTCGCTTGTGGCGCGGTTGCCCGGAGGTGACTCCCCCAGATCCCGCAATCCTCATCAACAGCGATAGTCCGCTGAAACGGAGTCCATCCGGTGAATTCGAACTTGCTCGAGCACTTGATCAGCGCGAGCAGGTCGAAGCGCGTCTTTTCAGTTTTCTTGCGGGTTCCAACAAGCCCGTGTCGCTCCGCTTGGTGGCACGTGCCAGCAAAACAGACCCGAACCGAGCGCTCGAGATAATATCAAAATATGTGCGCGAGTGCCCCGCTTTTACCACCTACAACTACGGTTGCGGCACCTGGTTTGGTCTGACCGCCTGGGGACGGCGCGGCTACGAGGAAACCGCTCGCCAGAACCTGAGCGAAATACGCAAGCAGTTAGAGCTAGGCGGCAAAGCGAACTTGTCCGAACTCGAGCTAGACATTCTTCGTGAGGTAGCCAAGGTCGCAAAAGACCGGGTCGTGCTGGAGCTTGCCACTTGACTTACCTGAAATACGAAGAGGCGCCCCCACTCGCAGCCTCGACCATGAACTCGCTCCGAGGAGTGGGCTACGGAGCTGGAGCAGCAGTCGCTGATCTGGTCGATAACTCAATCGCAGCCGGCTGCAGCCGCGTGGATATCCGTTTCCAGGCCGATGGCGCCCGTTCATTCGTCATCATCGAAGACGACGGCCGAGGAATGTCCGACTCCGAGCTGTCTCAAGCCATGAGGATCGGCAGCAAAAACCCCCAGGAACAGCGAAGCAGCGAAGACCTCGGTCGGTTCGGAATGGGTCTCAAGACCGCGTCCCTCTCCCAATGCCAGAAGTTCACTGTGCTGAGTAAGCACGCTGGCGGCACCGTTTCTCTCCGATGCTGGGACCTGGAGCACGTCCAGCGGAGCAATGCATGGCAACTGCTCTGCGAGGCCCCCGACCTTCCAGACGGCGTCGAGGAAGGACTTGCGGCCCGTAATCGTGGGACCGTTGTCGTCTGGCAGAATTGCGACACTTGGGGAGCCAAGGACGGTGTCGACCAGGAGCGCTTCAAACGCGCGTTCTACCGAACGGTCGAATCAGTCGACCACCATCTGAGGCTATTCTTCCATCGTTATCTGGATTCGTCTAAATTTGCCATCTCCATCAACGGAAACAAACTCAATCCCTGGGATCCGTTCATGAACTGGCACCACGCGACCACGCGCTCGCCGAAGGAAAGGGTCGGTCCGGACTGCTTCCTGCAGGGCTTCGTGCTCCCCCATAAAGACCGCCTGACCGCCTCGGAGTACGCACAGGGAGGCGGCCGAGATGGCTGGACTGCCCACCAGGGTTTCTATATTTATCGAAATGACCGGTTGCTGGTAGCGGGGAGCTGGCTTGGCCTGGGAGATGACCGTCGTTGGACGAAAGATGAAAGCTTCCGACTGGCCAGAATCTCCCTCGACATTTCCAATTCATCTGACGCCGAGTGGAGCATCGATATCAAGAAATCCACCGCTCGCCCGCCGGAGCGGCTGCGCAGCAAACTGACCGACCTCGCCCAGGTCACTCGCAAGAATGCACGGCGCGTATTCGCTCATCGCGGCTCCTACGGTCCTCGAACTCAGACGCCCCTACGCTCACCCATCTGGGGCTCCACTCTGCGGGGCGACCATCACATCTATCGAGTAAACCGACACCATCCGTTGGTCGAAACAGCTCTGTCCGCCATCAAGGACCCTTCCATTCTGGAATCCCTGCTACGGATGATTGAAGAAACGGTTCCGGTTCAGAAAATCTGGCTGGACGTAGCTGAAGCCGGAGAGCTCAGTCCACAGCCCTTTCAGCACGCCGACCCACAAGAGGTACAAACGATTTTGCAGGCCCTTTACGACTCTTACACCCAACATCAGGGTTACAGCCCGCAGGAAGCCTGCGATCGTTTGCTCGAAACGGACCCATTCCAGTACTACCCTGAATTGGTCAAGAAATTAAATCCTGGGGGAAATTCCAATGGATCCTAACGCAGAGCCTATCCTTTCAATGGCCCAAACAGCTTTGGGAGCCGAGAAAGGTGCCGTGACGCGCGATTCCATCCGCGCCAAAGTGGAGCTGGTTACGAAGATCAATCCAACTTGGGCCAATGTTGACATAGAGCCTTTGATCAAGGAACTGGAAACTCGTTTCAACGTCCACGTGGGTCACGCCACTTTTCTCCAGGACGCCAAAGACCACATTAGCTGGCTGCCCGCGCGTAGCGGCAAGCTCACTTGGACCTACTGGAGGCGTTATCGGGAATACATGAAAGGGAAACTCGCACCAGAGAGCTTGATTCGCCTGGATGATTCCACGGACGAGATTCTGGGACTGCTCGAGGACCCCCAGCGGGAGGGACCCTGGGATCGCCGCGGCCTGGTGGTTGGGCACGTTCAATCGGGCAAGACGGCCAGCTACACTGGCCTGATCTGCAAAGCCGCTGATGCAGGCTTCAAGGTCATTATTGTCCTGGCCGGGATCCATAACAACCTGCGCGCGCAAACGCAAATGCGTCTGGATGAGGGCTTTCTCGGCTACGACAGTCTGGAAAAAACTGGCATCGGCGTTGGAATCATCCCCAAGGAGGCCGCAAATCGTCCTGACACCCTGACCAATCGCTCGGAATCAGGGGATTTCTCCCGCAAGGTCGCCGAAAGCTCGGGAATCAGCCCGGGACTGAAGCCCTTGCTCTTCGTGGTCAAGAAACAAGTGACGGTTCTGAAGAACCTGCTGGCCTGGGTCAAATTTGCGGCAGGGCCGCAGAATGCCCATGGAAAGCACTCCACAGATATTCCCTTGCTCCTGATTGATGACGAGGCAGACAACGCATCCATCGATACCAAGACTCAGACTTTCGACGGCGGAACTCCGGACGCGGAGCATGAGCCCTCCAAAATAAATCAGCAGATCCGTAAGATACTCGGTACATTCGAGCGTAGCGCCTATGTGGGATACACCGCCACACCCTTTGCCAACATTTTCATTCACAATCGCGGCACAGCCGAGCAGGTGGGCGACGACCTCTTCCCGCGAAGCTTCATCATCAATCTGCCCACTCCATCCAATTACTGCGGACCCTCCCGAATTTTTGGCCTGGACACTCAAGACTACGATGACTCTGGGGACCTGCCTCTCGTCCGGATCGTTTCGGATTTTCAAACCGACAAAGGCCAGGGTTGGATGCCGGCCAAGCATAAGTCGGACCATCAACCACTTCGAAACGGTAAGCCAGAACTGCCTGATTCCGTCCAGGAGGCAATTCTGTCGTTTGTGCTCTCCTCCGCTGTGCGTAGATGCAGAGGGCATGTGACCGACTTCAACTCGATGCTCATTCACGTTACCCGCCTTACCTTGGTGCAAGACTTGGTGACCAAGCAGGTTCAGACGTTTGTCAGCGAGGTTAGACGTGTTCTCAAATACGGTAACTCAAACGACAGTGTCTATAAGAGGTTGGAAGAACTCTATCTCACCGACACCAAGCCTACCTCCGAGCGTTTCAAAGCGAAAGAGCCTGGGCTACTCGTCCCAGACTGGGAAGAAGTCCGTGCCCAGCTGACAACCGTGGCGGATCGCCTCAACCATGTGCGTCAGATCAACGGTTATGCCAAGGAAGTGCTCGATTACGTCAACCACAAAGCCACCGGACTGGACGTTATAGCGATCGGGGGCGACAAGCTTGCCCGAGGCCTGACTCTTGAGGGCCTCACGGTCAGCTACTTTCTACGCGCCAGTAACATGTACGATACCTTGATGCAGATGGGACGCTGGTTCGGCTATCGACCTGGCTACCTCGACCTCTGTCGCCTATACACCACCAATGACCTGTGCGAATGGTTTGAGCACATTGCCAGAGCCAGTGAGGAGCTGCGCCGCGAATTCGATCATATGGCTAACATCGGCGAAACCCCTGAACAATATGGATTGAAAGTCAAAAGCCACCCAGAGATGCTCGTCACCAGCCGTGTGAAAATGAAGCATGGAACAGAGCTCGCGATCTCGTTTTCCCAGTCGCTCTCAGAAACGGTGGTGTTCAAGCCCGACGCTGCCTCTGTCGAGCGAAATTGGAAGCTACTCGAAGGTCTTCTGCCGACTGAGCAACCCGAGAAACCGAGAGAGAGGGTAAATCTTTGGCGCGACGTCCCCGCTGAACACGTGATTCGCTTCCTGGAGGCCTACAACACACACCCAGACGGGACCAACACCGCGCTGATCGCCAGATACATCCAACTTCAACAGAAGAACGACGAACTCACCCAGTGGACCATTGCAGTCTGCGGAGGCAAAGAGGAGCCGGCACCGTTAAAGTGGCCCGTCCCTGGCGTGCGCCGCAGTAAGAATAAGCGCGGGGGCGACTATAGCGTAGTCCACGAGCGTAAATACTCAATCGGTCGCGTGCTCTCGGATGATGAATGGCTCGACCTGAGCGATGAGCAAAAGGCCAAAGCTCTAGAAATCACGATCAAGAACCACAACGCCAAACAGGCGACCAAGAAAGCGCCGACTAGGCCAGACGGAATCTCGATCCGTCAGGTCCGCGCTCCACGGCGTGGATTGCTGCTGATCTACCCCATTGTAGCGGACAGCGAGCCTGGATTTGAACCGCAATTCCCGTTAGTAGGTCTGGGCATCAGTCTTCCCGGAAGCCGTCATGCAGAAGCGATGGTTAAATACGTCGTCAACAACCCATACTACGAAAATCAGGTCTGAAGAGTGTGAATTTTAGGGAAGCCCTGAGCCTTCTTCAGACCGAAGCGGTGGCAGCCGGAGGTCACTATCAGCGCCGCTTGAGCTCCACCTCGCCCCTGGCACTATTTGCAGGTCTGCTGCAGCCCGGGTTGGTGCCTGCTTTGTTTGCTGAGATTTCTCAAGACTCTCTAGCAAAGATTGAGCGCTTTCCTACCTGTCGCGGGTTGGGGTTCGAGGTGAAGTCGCTGGGGAGCGGGCAATCTCAAGTGCTCTGGTATCCTCGCAGCAAGGGGGACCACGAGGTCTTTCTCTCGTTGGCGGACGACCTTCATCTGGCAACTTACGACTCTTCGACTGAAAAGCTCGGATTGCTCGGGCTGGTTGACCGGCTGAGCGCCTGGCAGGTGTTCCTTGGGCGAGAAGGCCGATTACTGTCTCGACCCGAGCAAGAAGGCCTGGCCGGGGAACTTACCGTTATCCATCGACTGCTCGACCTGCACTTTCCGGCGTCTTTTGTCCTACAGCACTGGGTAGGTCCGGAAGCCGGAGACCACGACTTCCGGTTCGCCAAAATCTCCCTGGAGGTGAAAGCTGCCTCGGCCCGGCCCAACATGGCGATCCAAATCTCTAACCTTCGGCAACTGGACGAGCTGCTGGTGGAAGAGCTTTTCATCGCCCTTATTCTGTTCGAGGAAGCCATCGAGGGACTTCCCCTCCCGCAGCTGGTCCAGAGCCTTAGAGGCCGGCTTGACGGAGCTGACTTGAAAACGTTCGAAAACAGGTTACTCAAAACCGGCTACCGGGACGAGGATGCCCGTCACTACGCTCAGCCCTACCTTGTGCGCAGCTTTGCCTGGCTGAAAGTCCAGGATGACTTTCCGCGATTACGCCGCACCGACATCGACTCCAACGTGTTGGACGCAGTTTATCAAATCAGAGTGGACGCACTGACGCCCTTCCAAGCAGAAGAAGCCACGGTCACGTCAAAATTACGGAGTGAGTTAGCATGAGTGAAGATGAAATCCTGAAGCGCTATGCCGAGCAGGTCGTCAGCGAAATCAACGACCGAACTTCGGGTATCGACGGCGAGGGGGGTTATCGCGAACCCGCATTTGTTCGCTACGTGGCAGAGATTCTTGAAGATACGGGCGCCATCGAAGAGAGCGACGTCCGCTATTGCGAGAAGCCCTCAATCAGGCCGGCTGTCAGGGTCAATGGCTACGGTTTCGATGAGGCCCGGAACGAGCTCTATTTGTTCGCCTGCGTCTTTGTCCAATCGGAGGAACTGCACACCGTCCCAAAGGCCAGACTCGCATCCGCTATGCAGCACGCCGCGAACGTCTACGCCCAGGTCAAAAAAGGCCTGCACAACCAGGTCGAGGTGGCCTCTGAAGAGTATCCGATGCTCCGGGACATCTACGACTCACTCGGCACCATCAATCGCATCAGAGTGTTCGTCATGACCGATGGACTGGCCACGGTCAAATCCCTGGATGAATTGGTGGTCGGAGGTTTGCCCATTACCGGCGAAGTCTGGGACCTGCGTCGCCTGTCCCGCTGCGTGAGTGCTGGCCACGGTAACGAGCCCATCGAGATTGATTTCGAAGTCATCACCGGTCAGCCCATTCGCGCGGTGGAGATGCCCGACATCGATGACATCTATAAGACTTATCTGGCAATCTTGCCGGCCACAGCGCTCTACGAAATCTACAAAGAATACGGTTCACGTTTGCTCGAACTGAACGTTCGGTCCTTTCTGCAAGCTACCGGCGCTGTCAACAAGGGCATCCGCGACAGCCTGCGCAATCAACCGGCGCGCTTTTTGGCCTACAACAACGGCATCTCCGTTACAGTCGAATCCCTGGTGCCCTCTCGCATCAACGGCGAACTGGCCATCAAATCGCTTTCTGGGCTCCAGATCGTGAATGGTGGCCAAACCACGGCGTCCATCTACCGGGCCGGAAGCGTGGACCGGGCCGACCTCTCCAAGGTCTTCGTTCAAGCCAAAATCACAGTTGTAAATCCCGCTCATCTCAACGAAATGGTCAGCAACATCTCCCGCTATGCCAACACCCAGAACACCATTCAGAGCGCTGATTTTTCGTCCAATGATCCCTATCAGGTTGAGCTAGAGAAGCTTTCCCGCTCCATCTGGACTCCCGACCAGTCGGGCCTGTGGTTCTTTGAGCGAGCTCGAGGCCAGTATCAGGTAGAGAAGAGCAAAGCTTCCACGCCGGCCCAGAAGCGAAAGTTCAACGAGTTGCAGCCCCCCGCCCGCAAATTCTCGAAGACCGATGTCGCCAAAGTCGACATGTGCTGGGCGCAGCTCCCCCACATCGCCAGCAAAGGCAACCAGAAGAACTTCCTCGAGTTTGTGCAGCGTCAGAAATCCCGAGAGAAAGAGGACTGGGTTCCGGACCAAGCCTACTACAAGGAGCTGGTGGCCAAGCTGGTTCTCTATCGCAGCGCCGAGTCGATCATCCGCAAAGAAAAGATCTCCGCCTACCGCGCTAACATCGCCGCCTACCTGCTCGCCCGCCTCTCCGCGTCCGGAAAGATCGATCTGAACGCCGTCTGGAGCCGACAGACCCCCAGTCCCGCTTTGGAGCAGACCATTCGAGACTGGACCCCCCGAATCTATGACTGCCTGGTGGCGACCGCGGCGGGACGCAACGTCACGGAGTGGTGCAAAAAGCCAGACTGCTGGGTCGCAATTCAGGAACTTCCGCTCACAGCCCCCACCGTTTCCGCCTGAGCAGTGTCAGACGAACTCATTCGGGAAACGCCTCCTCCCTATCAGGCCGGCGCTCTCAGCAATTTCCGGGTCGGAGTTCTGGGGTGGGCCGTTCCGGGCCATCTTCGGGACTTCCCCTGGCGACACACAAGAGACCCCTATCGGCTGCTGCTCTCCGAGCTTATGCTTCGCCGCACTCAGGCGCGCCAAGTGGCGCCCACCAATCAAAACTTCTTTCAGCGCTGGCCGGATCTGGAGAGCTTTCTCCAGGCCGACACAGAGGCTCTCGGCCAGGTGCTTCTACCTCTCGGCCTGCAGTGGCGCATTCAGAATATCCTCGAACTTCGTCAATCGCTTAGAAACCTCGGCCAAATTCCGCGAGACTACCAAGGGTTACTTGGACTCCCGGGGGTCGGGGACTACGTTGCCAGCGCGGTGCTCTGCTTCTCACAGCAAGAAGCTCGACCGTTGATCGATACAAACACGGTCCGCCTTATCGGACGCTATTTTGGCCTGCAAGTTCATCAGGGAACCCGGCGCCTCAAAAGCTTTCGGCAACTCGCCGCCTCTCTGGTCCCTCAGGACACCGCTTCCGCGTCTGTCTACCACTACGGCCTACTCGACCTGGCTGCGACCATCTGCCGCCCGACACGTCCAGACTGCTCAGAATGCCCGCTATCGTCGGAGTGCCAGACCCTCAAAATGGAAGGACCTCCGTCCACTTCTCCGGAACGTAAAACCTGAATGTCTTTAAAGATCGACCACGCCACCGACCACAAAATCCGCAGGCTCGAGCGGGGGCTCGAACCCCGAGTTCTCGACCTGTTTGCAGGCTGCGGCGGCTTCTCTCTGGGGTTTCAGAGCGCCGGTTTCACCCTTTTGGGCGCCGTCGAATGCGACTTGGCGGCGTCTAAAACCCACTCCCTGAACCTCTTGCCCGATCACCCACCCCAAAGTCTCGATATAAAGGATGCCGACCCCGACAAGCTCGCCCAGGGTTACTGGGGCGGTAATCCGCAGGAGAACGTCGACGTCATTGTCGGCGGCCCGCCGTGCCAGACCTTCGCCCGCATAGGTCGAGCCAAGCTACGTTCTCAGTCCCACCGAGAAGCGGATTGGCTGGACCGCGCCTCTCTTTATTCTCAGTATCTGCGCTTCGTCGAGCGCCTCCGACCCCTGGTCATCGTCTTCGAAAACGTCCCCGATATCCTCAACTACGGCGGTGGCAACATCGCCGCCCTCATTTGCGAAGAACTCGAGAAGATGGACTACGTCGCCAGTTGCACTCTCCTCAACTCTGTCTTCTTCGGCGTCCCCCAACTACGCGAACGGCTCTACCTTATAGCCTACCACCGCAGCCTCGGCTGCAGAGTAACGTGGCCCGAACAGACCCATGACTTCGATCTCCCGAATGGCTACGAGGACATCCGCGCTTATGCCCGGCGCCAACATCGTGGCGCACCATCCAACAACGACCCCCTGGAGGCGCTGCCCCTCTTAGACCGCCTAAAAAATCGACCCCTGGCCGTGTCCGCCCGCGAGGCCCTGGAAGACCTCCCCCACCTCGACGCCACCAAAATGCTCGAGCAGCCCCGTTGGGACCAGCGCACCAATCTGGAGCACCCCTACCCGCAGCCTAAGGCCAAGCCAAAGTCCTACGGAGAACTTATGCGTACCTGGCCGGGGTTTGGAACTCAAGAGACCGTCACCGCCCACATCACCCGCCGCCTCCCTCGCGACTTCCGCGTCTTTTCCCAGATGGCACCTGGCGACCAATACCCCCGCGCCCACGCCATCGCTGAGCGTCTCTTCGCCGAGGAACTCCAACGCCTGGAAGCCACCAGCTCTCCAGTCGACCTGGGTAGCCCCGAATGGCACGCCCTACGCA
>JALHOV010000116.1 GCA_022842865.1 Vulcanimicrobiota bacterium
TGGAGGCTCTCGAAGAATTTCACCAGCAACCGGGTCGCGAGCTACTGGACGAGGCCTCTGGCCTGCTCCGCGAGGCGGAAGGCCGGCTCCGGCGCTGGAAAGACGCGCATCCGGACGCGGATTAGAAGGGACGTTCCGACCTACCCTTCACAAAGCTCAGCAGGGCTTCGTTCACTCGAGCGGGACGTTCCAGTTGGGGCAGGTGGGCGGAGAAGGAAATGCCTTCGTAGTGGACCTGAGGGATGGCCTCGGCCATGCGGCGCACCTGCTTGGGCTTGGTGAGACGATCGAGTTCGCCGCACATAACCAGGGTAGGCACCTGGATTTGCGGATAAAGATCCCAACCGTCCCAGGCATCCACGTTGGGCACCAGCTTCTTGAGCACGGCCACCGGGGCGCCCACCCGCTTTTGAAAGAAACGCTGCACGGGACTGAGCAGAAAGGCCGGGGCTTTCATCAGCAGCATCACCGAGAAGCCCAGAAAGATGGTGCCGGTGGTGCTGAGCAGGGCCAGCTTGGCCACCCGATCGGGATGGCGCAGAGCGAAAACGGTGGCCACGGCGCCCCCGAAGGAGTGGCCGACCAATACGATGGGCCCCTCGACTCCAGCATGCTCTAAGACCATGAGCACGTCGTCGGCGAACTCCTCCGCGCTGTAATTTGACCAGGTCGGGCGGTGGCTGTTGCCGTGGCCGCGCAGATCGAGGGCCAGGCAGCGACAGCGGGTGCGAAAAAACTCCAATTGATAGCCCCACTGGCTGAAATGACCGGCGGCTCCGTGGATAAAGACCATGGGCGTGTCCCACTGCGGCTTTTCCGGCTGGAGATCGACAAAGGAGAGTTCGATCTCTCGACCCTGGTCATCTTTGACGGTGGCTTGCCGTCGTTGCGCCGACCAACCTTCGGTACCCAAGAAGTCTCCTCACCTATTGATCTGGGGGGACTGCCGTCTCCCCCAGGCCCCCCTGCAATTCGCTTTGTTCCAGGGAAGTGCCTTCGGCCTGTGGAATCGTGGGGCCGATGTCAGTAGCGGAATGGATGACCAAAGATCCCGTGGTGACCAGCGCGGATGCTCCCCTGGAAGAATCGCTGGCCACCATGATCCGCCATCGCGTGCGCCATCTCCCGATACTGGAAGGGGACAGTTTTGTAGGTCTTTTGAGCGCTCCCGCACTGGTGACTCAGCTCTCGGGCGGAGCCCCCCTCTCCCCTACCCTGGCCAGTTCGGAAACCCGACAGCACGGAAAATGGGTCGAACCTCTGCGCCCTGACGATGAAATCGAGACGGCTCTCAAGTGCCTGGAAACGCAGTCCTGTCTGCCGGTGGTGTCGGAAAAACGGCTGGTGGGGATCTTTTCGCACCACAACCTGATGAGTTATTTTATGCGTCATCTGGCTCCCCAGCGCGTGCGCCGAGGCGGCTCCACGCCCGCTCCCCATCGCCTGGACAGCCTGGTCAGCCTGGTGCGACGCATCTCCCAGGCCGACGATGCCGACTCCATTTTGCACTCCGTGCTGGCCGCTCTAAGCCCGCTCATGCCGGTCGATCAGGCCTTTATTCTTTTTCATCAGCCCGAAAGCACCAGTCTGACGGTGGCCGCCTCCTACCGTGGTGCAACCGCTCCCGGCGAACCCTTTCGGGAAATTCCGGTGCGCGATACCTTGAGCGGCTACGTGTGCTTACATCATCGGAGTTTGCGCATCGACGACCTGCACCAGGAACGGCGCTTCCCCCATAGTCAGGATCTGTGGATGCCGGGAGGTTCTCTGCGTTCGGTCATCGCCGTGCCCTTGAGCGAGCGCCAGAATACCTTCGGCGTGCTCCAGTTCTGGTCGGTGCGTCCCTACTCTTATCTGGAGTCGGACGTCGAGCTCTTGGAACTGGCTGCCGGCTACATCGCCTCCATGATTCAGCGCAGCTGGCGGCTCCAAAAAGAACAGGAGTCCAATCGCATCAAGGACGAGTTTCTGGCGGTGGTCACCCACGACCTGCGCAACACCATTCAAGGGGTGATGTCCTATTCGCAATTGCTGGAGCGCAAACTGAGCGAGCCGCGCCTGCAGTCGCTGGCCCGCGGGGTGGTGGAAAGTGCTCGCCACATGTCCAACTTGACCAACGACCTTCACGATTTGGCGCAAATGGGCATGCAGGCCATGCGTGTCGAGCCACAGACCACCTTGCTGCGGGTCACCGTGGACCGGGTCATGGAGGAATTCGCCGATTTCGCCACCCAGGAAAAAGTCGAGCTGCGCGTACCCGACGTGGACCCGGAGTTGCTCATCCGGGCCGACCCGGTGCGCTTACGTCAGGTTTTGAGCAATCTGGTTTCCAATGCGGTCAAATACAACCACGAAGATGGTTGGGTGAGCGTCTCCGCCGCCGCGGTGATCAACGGCGTTCGCATCGTGGTGGAAGATTCGGGAATCGGCATTCCACCCGAGGCCCAGGGCAATATTTTTGCCCTCTTCACGCGGGCCTCCAATCATCGGCGGCGCGACAGTTCGGGGCTGGGGCTGGCCATCAGCAAGCAACTGGTAGAACTGCACGGAGGCACGCTGGAACTGCGCAGCGAGCCCGGCCAGGGCTCCTCGTTTACCGTCTTCTTTCCAGATACCACAACCGTGCCGAGCCGCCGCGAGTAATCAGGACGGGGGGGGGCCGAGGCGCTCGCCGGTCGAACGGCCCGAAATGTTTACTGTTACCGTTCGCACCCACCTGATGATCGCTCATTCCCTACCGGCCGAATACTTTGGACCCGCCGCCGGGTTGCACGGGGCAACCTATGTGGCCGACGTGGAATTTAAAACGGCCCAACTGAATCAATACAACGTGGTCATCGACATGGGATTGGCCGAGGGACTGGCCAAAGAGGTCGCCGCCTTGCTCAACTACAAAAATCTCGATGACTATGAGCCCTTCCGCGGCAAGCTGACGACCACGGAATTTCTGGCTCACTTTTTCCACGGCCAAATGGCGGAACGACTGCAAGGACAGTTCGAGGGCGCTCTCAAGGTCACCCTGCACGAATCTCACGTGGCCTCAGCCAGTTATGAGGGAGCTTTGCCCAGAAAGTCGATCTGATGGGCGATGTAGAGCAGTTGGCCCGACTTGATTTGCGACCTTCTCAGGCTCATCCATTCGTCCAGCTGAGCGCCGTCGACGTGACCGCGCAGGCCTTCCTCCACGGTAGTGAGGATGCTCTCTAAAAAATAGGCTTCATCCCCTTGATAGGATCCGTTGGGCTGGGCGTGCACCACCCAGTCGGAGGAGCCTGAGGCCAGCGGCGGCGCGCCGGCCGCCCGCAGATGATGATAGAGATGGCGCCCGGCCCGGCTCTCCCCGGCCGGTCGGCCGTAGCGCTCGCGCTCGTCCATGCCCAGGTGATAGACGCGCATGAACTCCTGATCGTATGGATGGTCGGGTTGGAAAATCGTTTCGCCGTCAAAGTTGATGGTGAACCAGTAGAGTCCCTCGGGGACCAGCAAGCGAAAGAGCCCCGGCAGAGTGGCGGGCACTTCCACCAGATCCAGGAACGCGTTGGCGATCAGCAGATCGGCCGGCTGACCCACCTCGTTTTCGAGATAATCTCCGATTTCGGCCTCGACAAAATAGACGCGCAGGTCGCCCAGGCCCAGCCAGTCGGGAGTGATCTCCGGGGTCAAACCGCGAGAATGGGCCCATTGGCAGAGCCAGTGCCTGGAGTCCAGCAGCAGTTGGCGGTCCACGTCCAGCAAGGTATAGTGGCCGCCGCGCAAGAGCTCCCATTCCAGCAGACGGGCCACCATGGTTCCCAGGCCGGCGCCAATCTCCAGCACCCGGACCGGCCTGTCAGGCAGTTGGCGGCGTAGTTCCTGCACCACTCCCTGATGTAGTGCCCGGTCGTCGACGCTCTTTTTGGAGGCCAAATAGCGAGTGTAAGGATAGCTCATCGTTTCTCCGCCACCAGCGCAAACTTGCGCACCCGCCCACAGGCCAACCAGTCGCGCCAGAGCCGATGAGACGCCAGCAGTTCCTCCAGGGCGAGGGGTCCGATTTGTTCGCGAATCTCCTGTTGCTCGGCCTGAAAGGCGCACAGCAGCGCCTCCACCATTTGCTGATGGGAGCGGCTGCACTCTTCTTCCCAGGTGAGCTCGTAGCCGACCTCAGCCAGCAACCTCTTGATCTCAGAGAGCGGCGTTAACCAGACGGTATCAGCATCGGGCATCTGATCGCGCTCGGCGGCACTCAAAGGCTGGCCTTCTTCCAGAGTAAAAGCGAAGCGCCCGCCGGTCGGCTGCACTCGAGCAGTTTCCTGCAACAAGGTCTTTTTGTCGGCAAAGGCCAGAATCGTCTCCAGCAGCAAGACCACTTCGAAAGGTCCGGCCGGCAGCGGCGGAATTTGAGCCAACTGAAACTCGCAAGGCAGATCGGCTGCCAGGTTGCGAGCGATTTGCAGCGCGCTGGAACTGTAATCGAGACCGAGATAGCGGCAACCCAACTGGGCGGTGAGGTAACGACCCGGGCCAGCCACTCCGCAGCACAGGTCAAGCACCGAAACTTCTTTGGCGATGCCTGCCCGTTGACCCAGGTCCAGAATCTCGGCGGCCCGCATAAAGCTCTCCTGCCCGACAAACTCGCCGGGGGCGTAGGCCGACAGCCGGGCTCGCTGCAGCGCCTGAACAAAGGGTGCTCGCTGGTCTTGTCTCAAGCGACTTCCTTTCTCACCGTTTCCACGATCAGGGCCGTCGTTTCATCCCAACTGGGAAAAGCCCGAGCGCGCTGGCGAGCGGCCTGGGACATACGAGCGCGCAACGCAGGCTCTCGGCACAACTGCTCCAAAGCGGAAGACAACCCGGCAATGTCGCCGGCCGGCAGCACCCGGCCATGCACGCCGTCCTCAATTAAGTGCGGCAAGTTTCCCGTGTCCCAGCCCACGCAAGGCAACCCGCAGGCCATGGCTTCGCTGTAGACGGTGCCGTAAGTCTCGCGCAGACTGGGAAGCACAAAAACATCGGCCGACTGATAAAGGCCTGCGACCTGCTCGCGGCGGCATTTTTTGTGGCGCACCACCCGATCGCCCAGGCGCTCCACTTTCTGGGCCACCTGCTGGCCGTAAGCGGGGTCGGCGTCCTCGTCGCCGGCCAGGTGCAGCGTGGCCAGATGCTCGGGAAGGCGGGAAAAAGCCTCCAGCAAACTCAAATGATCCTTCATACGCGCCCAGTTGGCCACGCACAGCAGGGCCGCCTCACGGCCACGCTTCAAGTCGCCTGGATCCTCCACACTTTCAGCCACGTCGCAACCGGGAGCCACCACCAGCTTGTGAGGGAAGTCCAACTCGTCGCAGAGTGACTGACTGGCGACCAGCAAGCGCCGGGTGTAGCCGTAGGCCCAGCGATCGAGCGGGGCTTGCAGCCGAGCCTTCCAGCCCGACTGACCGATGCCACCCGGGCCTTGATGCAGAATGCCCAGCACAGGCACTCCGGCTCCCTGGCCGATTGCCAGCCAGGGCGCCAGATAGGCGGTGCAGATGCTGTCGAGCAAAATGGCCTGGGCACCACAGCGGCGCACTTCCTCGAGCACCTTTCCGCCCCTCAAAAGGGGCAGTGGAAACGGCCAGCTGGGAAAGGAGACAAACTTGATTTGTGCACCGTGTCGCGGCGCCAGTTCGGCTACCCGCCAATGGTAAAGGTAGCCGCCGGTGAGCGTCTTGGGGTCGCCCAAAGTCACCAGCGCAATGGTTAGCACGCGGAATATTCTAAAACGACCTGGAGCGCTTCCTCCGGGTGGCGGTCGAGAAGTTCATAGGCGCGGGCGGCTTCACCCAGGGGGAAACGTTGGGTAATGAACTGTTGCGGCTGTACCTCGGCCAGGCTGTCTTTGGCCAATTGCAGGCGACGGGCTTTGTCCCAGCTGCCGGTCAGGGAAGGGTCCAGGGTGCTTACCTGGCTGCTGAGCAGTTGAATGCGGTTGCGGTGGAAGCGCCCACCCAAATCGATCTCGGCCCGTTTGCTGCCATACCACGATCCAATCACGATGCGGCCGCTGAAGCGACAGGCCTGAATGGCCCGGTTAAGGCCGAGCGGGTTGCCGCTCAGCTCAAAAACCAGGTCAAAATGGCCAACAAAATCGCATTCTTCGGGAGCCAGACTGCGCGCTCCCAACTGGTTGGAACGCTGACGACGAGTGGCCACCGGATCGACCGTGACCAGTTCGGCCAGGGGAAATCGCCGTAATAAAGCGGTGGTCAGCAATCCCACGATGCCTTGCCCCAAAACCAATACCCGTTCTCCCATCAGCGGGCGCCCGTCGTGAATGAAGTTGATGGCGCTCTCCAGATTGGGGAGAAAAACCGCGCTTTCGGGCTCGCCGGGTAACTCCAACAGCGTGTCCACAGGCGCTACGAAATGACTCTCGTGAGGATGGAAGGCAAAAACTCGGCGCCCGAGCCAGTCCGGTTCGCCGTCGATCACTCGACCCACCATGGAATAGCCAAATTTCATCGGGAAACCGATGCCCCCCTGAAGGGCCGGTATCTCAGCCGGGCTGGACGCCTCGCTGGGAGCCTGTCCTCGATAAACCAGCAGTTCCGTGCCGGCGCTAATGGCCGAGACTTCGGCGGCGACCAGCACTTCGCCGTTCCCGGCAACAGGCATAGGAGAAGACTTGATCTCGAGCAGGCGGGGTCCTTGGAAAACTACCGATTGGCGGCTCACGACCGCCAGTCCAGCTCGGCCCAGACCACCATATCCTCCCCGACCGGCTTCCACACGGCGTTGCTCAACCTGGTTGGCTGAGCCTGGCGAGAGACCGCCGGAAGGCCTCCCAAGAATCGGGGAGCGATGGTGACCACAGCCACATCGGCCAATTGTTGGCCCAGAAAGGCGCTGAGCACGGTGGCCCCACCTTCCACCATCAGCCGCTCCACTCCCTGATGGCGTAGACGCTGGAGTAATTGTCCCAAGTCAACCCGCCCCTCGGGTCCCATCTTCACTTCCAGCAGGTTGGCTCCCCGGTCTTTGAGCATCTCGCCCCGGCGCGAAGCTCCACTGGCGGTGGCAATCCAGGGCTTCAAATCATTCTCGAGCATGCGCGCTTCCACCGGAAAGCGCAGCCGCGAGTCGACCACAATCGGGCGTGGGCTACGGCCGGGCAGCAGGCGTACGGTCAACTGAGGGTCGTCGGCAAGAACCGTGCCGATGCCGACCAGGATTCCGTCATGCCAACGCCGCAAGCGATGAGTCAGCATCTGGGATTGAGGGCCGCTGAGCAGCAGCGGGCGACCGGCTTCCTGGGCGATGCTTCCGTCCAGGCTTTGGGCGAAAGCTAAGGTGATCAGGGGACGATTCTCCGGGATCGGGCGAGCGTCCAGCCAGCTTTCCATCTCGTCGCGCAGTTCGCCCGGCTTGAGCATGTGTTGCATGCGCAAGATCTTGGTCTGCATGTAGGGATGACTTTCGGGGCCAATTTGGACTTCCAAGGGAAGGCGGCTACTCACCTTGATGCCCAGATCGCGAAGGCTGTCGATCTTGTGAGGGTTGTTGGTGATCAGGTCGATCGAGCGCACGCCCAGGTCCTCTAGAATCAGAGCGGCGGTGGTATACTCGCGCGCGTCGGCCGGGTGACCCAGGCGCAGATTCGCATCCACGGTATCGAAGCCTTCGTCTTGCAGGTTGTAGGCGCGCAGCTTCTCCAACAAGCCGATGCCACGGCCTTCCTGACGCAGGTAGACGACCACACCACTGCCTCGGCGGGCAATGATCGAGAGAGCCTCGTGCAATTGCGGTCCGCAGTCACAGCGCAGTGAGCCGAGCACGTCGCCAGTAAAACACTCCGAGTGGATGCGAGTGGGAACGTCTTCCTTAGCGCTCAAATCTCCTCGGACGAAAGCCAGATGATCCAGCCCGTCCAGGTTGTTCCGATACAAGTGGAGGAAAAACTCCCCCTGGTCGACGGGAACGCGGGCGCTGGCCATTCTTTGCACGCTCAACTTGTTCACCATAAAATCGTCCTTCTCAGAAGATCCGAGCGGCCCCTGCGGCGAAGGAAGGCCCGGATGATCTCTCCCTGGTTCTTTTCTTGCGCTCTGGTGGCCCTAACTACGACTGGAATCGTTCCCATTTTGGTTCCCTTAGAGATTGTCGAAGTGGAAGGAAATCCGGGGAACGTCGGACTGGTGATGGCCACGATCGGAGCGGGCATGCTGACTTCTCCGCTGTGGGCCTACCTGGCGGCGCGCTTTTCCTGTTACCGATTGCTGATGTTTCTAGGCTCGGCGGGAGTCGGTCTGTGCTTGTGGGGGTTTGACTATTGCAGCGATTTGGGCCACTGGCTGGTATACGCCTTTCTGACCGGCTGCTGTGTGGCGACCACCTTCACCCTGGCCAATATCGTGCTGGTTTCGCACTATCCTGAAGACGCCGACGACCGTATCAGCTGGCTGCAGACCTTGGTCACAGGCGGCACGGTGCTGGGGTTGGCAGTAGCAGGTGCGGTGGAACACCTTTCCTTCGGCGCCGGTGTTTGGGCTGGAGGCATTACCTCGGGGTTGGCGGCTCTTTTGACCTGGTGGGTGCCAACCGGAGTCACTCCCCCACCGCCGCCTCCTCGTCAGGCCGGAACCCCGAGCTGGTCGCGCCCTCTGGGAGTGCTTTTGATCCTCTGGTTCTTATCCAATGCCGGGGTCTCCGGTTACACCGCCTACTATCCCCTGGTGATGAAGGGTGAGTTTCAAGTCGATCCCAGCACGGCTTCCTACGTATTGGCCGCCGCCAGCGCCCTGTCCACCGTGATATTCGCGGTAGCCGGAAAGCTGGCCAGGGCGGCCGGCCACGGCCGCCTCATGATCGCATCGTTGGCCGTGCGAATGCTGGCACTCTTGCTGCTTAGCCTGTTGTCTTATATGGATTTCCCGAACCGTGAGGGGTTTGCGCTGCTGCTTTTTGCCGTCATTACTCTGGTCTGGCCCCTGATCAGCGTAAGCGCCACCCTGCTGGCCTCCGAGCTGGCCTATAGCAAGAGCCGTGGTTTGGGTTATTTCGATGGAGCCGCTGCCATGGCTCATCTGGTGGGCCCGGTGGGGGCCGGTCTGCTGGCCAATGCGCTGGGCTACGAGGCAGTCATTGTGTTCGCGGCCGCCAGCATTGGCCTAAGCTTGCTGGTCAGCCCCTTGATCTATAGTATGCGAAGCTCCTGACACACGGTACGGGAGTCAGGAGGCTGCTCAGCGTGCCCCTGATAAGATAGCTGTAGAATTGAAACTTACATGAGGTGCTACTGTGCTGAATCTTATGGTCGCTGATGATCATCCCCTGGTCCGTTCCGGAGTGCGCGCCACGCTGTCGCAGTCGGAAGAAATCAAAGTGATCGCCGAAGCCCACGATTTTACCGAAGCCGTGGAAATGCTGGGTAAAATCAAGCCGGACATCCTCTTGCTGGATGTGGAGATGCCGGGTGGCAAAGCCTGATTGTCACCGCCCGGGAACTGCAGCCGGACATCAAGATCTTGATTCTCACCAGCCATGCCGAAGCAGCTACCATCCGCGCCTTGATGAAGGCCAAGATCTCCGGATACCTGTTGAAGGACGAAGCTCCCGAGCATTTATTGCAGGCGGTGCGCGTGCTGGGCAGCGGCGCCACCTGGTTCAGCCAGGGAGTCATGGAGAAGATGATGAACAGCACGGACGCCGAAGACGATCTGGTCACCCTCTCCCCTCGCGAACGCCAGATCCTACGTCTGCTAGCGCAAGCGAAAGACAACGCCACCATCGCTAACGAGCTCTCCCTGGCCGAACAGACGGTGCGCAACCATGTCAGCACGCTCTATTCAAAACTCGGCGTCTCCAGCCGGGTCGAAGCCATCGTCTGGGTACGCGAAAGAAATCTTTTCGAGTAGTCGGAAAAGTTGCACGGCTGGGCATAACTTGATGGGGGTCATCTTCGCGGGAGGTTAACCGATGCAGATGCACTCCAGTGGCTTCTGTCCTATCTGCCAGACAGACTATTCCTACTTCTTGGAGATCCCCACTTACCAACGTGTGCTTCACTGCCTTGTGCTTGTGCTGTGTCTGGCGGTGCAGTGGGCAGGGCTGGCGCTGGCCAATATGGATTTGGCTCTGGATGGCTCGGCCGAAGCGCTGTCCCAAAGTTTTTTGCTCTATGCAATCGGCTGGTTGGGCGCCACTCCAGGAATGTTGGTAGCCGGCCAGCACCTGCAGTTCCGCTGGCAAAATCGCTAGTTGAGTGGTTTGCTGGAGCGCACGGCCCAGCGCAGCTTGGCCGGAATCGAGCGGGGGTTGGCGCGCCGCTCGTCGGGACCGGCCAGGACGGGAGCAGGCGAAATCTGGTCATAAACGGCTTCCTCCAAGCCGATGGCAAAAGCTCGCTTCACCCGGCGATCCTCGCCGGAGTGAAATGAGAGAATAGCCACCCGTCCGCCCGGTTTCAGACAGCGTGGCAGCACTTCGAGAAAATGGTCCAGTACGCTCAGCTCTTCATTCACCGCGATACGTAAGGCCATAAAAGTTCGCGCCAGCGACTTCTTGGCCAACTTTTCTTCCAGGTTACCCAGCCCTGAACGCACGGCCCGAGCCAGTTTGGCGGTCGTGTCCATGGTCTCCGGCGCGCGCAAAATGGCCCGGGCGATATCATGGGCGAAAGGCTCATCGGCGTACTCGCTAAGGATCTTCTCTAACCTGGGCAGAGTGACGGCCTTGAGCAACTCCGAAGCAGGACGGCCGCGCTGCGGGTTGAGCCGCAAGTCAAGGGGTCCGTCGGCTTTGTAGGTGAAGCCGCGGCTCGGATCGTCGAGTTGCATGGATGAGACCCCCAGGTCCGCCAAAACACAATCGAACCCCCCGCCCGCTTCGGCCAACAGGCCGCGAATGGCGGCAAAGTTCATGGGCCGGGCCACAAAAGTGATTTCATCGTAGCCAAGCTGTCGCATGCGCTGTTCGCTGCGGGGCAATTCGATGGGATCGACATCCACCGCGAAGAGCAGGCCTCCGGGCAGCAAACGGGGCATGATCGCGGCGGAGTGGCCCCCGTAGCCCAGGGTGCAGTCGAGTGCGATCTCGCCCGGTTTCGGGTCGAGCACCTCAAGGATTTCCTGGACGCAGATGGGCCGATGCATCCCTGCCGGCGTCTGGCCCTTGGCCATCACGTGCTCGACGGTGGCGGCGTAGCGCTGTGGGTCGTGCTCTTTGTAGCGTTCCTCAAAGCGTCGCGGATTTTTACCGCGGTAGCGAGGACGGCGCTGGTGCGGGACGTTATCGTCACTCATAACCTGGACCTTTGGCTGGCGGAGGAGAGAACCTTTTGGTAGACTACTGTAGCTATGCGAAATCGAAGACGTGGGATTTTTTTCATCAGCGTGCTGGTCAC
The DNA here is from genome assembly GCA_022842865.1 of Vulcanimicrobiota bacterium. Classification (GTDB taxonomy): domain Bacteria; phylum Vulcanimicrobiota; class Xenobia; order Xenobiales; family JADMJV01; genus JADMJV01. Next base: position 11,360 of record JALHOV010000116.1, read on the forward strand.
CTCGCTGCTGCTGGCTATGTTGGTGGGTGCCGCGCTGCAATCGGGCGTGTGGGGCCTGAAGCGCGGGCAGAACCAGAGCGATGTGGCCGCCGCCCGTCGAGCTGCCGCTGGAGGCGTGGAATACGCCCTGGCGCGGCTGCGCGACAATCCGCAATGGAAGGCCAACACAGCCAAAACCACCACCATCAATGAACCCGGCTTCTTTGTTGTGGAAGAATACGGCAATGTGGTCGGGGTGATGGACTGCGCTGGCCAGGTGTCCCAGTTTCGCATCCGCTTCAACTTCGGCGACGGGGGGACGGGCGCCGACGGAATGCCCAATCCTTCTTCATCCATGACCATTCCCAGCGGGTTGGTCTCCTTCAATAACATGATGCCCAACGGAGTGGCTGACGTGCCCCGTGCCGATGGCCCCGGTAACACCGTGCCCTCCTCGCCCAACGTCTATACCAACATCCCCGGGCATTCCGTCTTCCTGGTGGTGGAAGGCCGCTGCGGCGACTGGCTGGCCAACGCCGACCCCAACAATCCCAACCCGAATCCTCCGGCGCTGGGAGGCTATAGCGCGACGACAGTCGAGTCGGTCTACAAAGTCGCCAACGCCATCGGTGGCGGCACTCCGGCCGTAGGCGCCTCAGCCGGTCACTTCAAGGCAACCGTCGGCACGACGGACAAAAAGGACAACCTGAAACTGGACTCGGCCTCGGGCAGTGTGGTGGGACGTTTGCGCTCGCGCGCCGACCTGACCGTAACCGGCGGTCAAACTGGGGAATACAACCTGGTGGCCGGAAAGGGAGGTGGGGAATACCGCGCCTTAGGGACGCCGAACAGCAACCCGGATCCTTCGGTGGTGCAGACAGCGGAGACCGCCACCGACAGCCTGTATCCCATTCCCTGGAGTCAGGTGCATACCGCCGACGGCAGCAACGTCTTGCCAGCGGGAACCTACGTGTTCTGGGATGACGGCAGCCTGCATTACTTTGATATGAGCGTCAGCGACTACTACAACTTCATGGCCAATCCCGTCAACCAGGCCAACCCCGGCCGGCCCCTCAACTTGCCTTCCACGGTAGTGGCCAGCTCCAGCAACTCTGGCGCCAATCTGAAAGCCAAATTAACCATTACTGGTGATACCCTGGTAGGGGCAGCGACCAATACCACCAGCCTGGCCGTAATCCCCCAAAAAGGCGTAGATGGCGGCCCGGAAACCGGCGGCGGCGCTCCTCCAGCTTCAACCATGGCCACTGCCATCAGCACGGGCACGTCCCTGATCCAGCGGTCCACCTGGAACATGCCTCTTTCCAGCCAGATCACGGTCAGCAACCCGGCCGGCTTCAACTTGCTGAACAATGTGGCTCAATGGTCCGCCAGCAAAGGTGTGGGCACCTACAGCGCGGGCAACTGGAATTTGCCAGTGGGCGGGGCTCTAAACAATTTGGGTTCCGCCAGCACGGTTGGGAATATCGATATCTCCGGCCTGGGCGTGCTGACCGCGCAAATCTCTCGATATATCGCCGCCAATCCCACCGATCCCAACTGGGCCTCCTTCGCTACTTCCATGTCGCTCCCGACGACCACCAGGCGTGATGAGATTGCTGGAGTGCCGTCTCTGGCCAGGCCGCAAAACATTGAGATCAAGTTTGATGCCCCCGGAAACGGTGGGGCTACTTTGACCGGGCCGGGAGACATCACACTGGCCAGCAAACTCTCCGGCAACGGCGCCTCCATCACGGCCGAAGGCAACCTGAATCTGCTGGGGTTGGGCGTGGACCTGTCGGCGATGACCAATCCTACCCAGGGTGTGAGCCTCTACAGTAAAAAGGACATTACGATTTCGACCTACGACAAACACGCCGGCGGCAAATACCACGACGTATCGTTGAAAGGTGTCGTGTATGCCTGGGGAAATTTTAAGGCTCTGCTCGGCTCCAGCACATTGGCCGAATCGAAGTGGGGTAAGCTCAAGTTGACCGGAGCCATGATCGCCTACGGTAAAGATCCTGCTGACACGGTCAATCCCACCACGGCAGGAGACATCGAGGTGCTGGCTCGGGATGCGACCTTGAAATATGACCCGGCCTATTTGCTGGATTTTTCCAGCACTCTGCCGTCCAATGTTTCGATGTTGCGGGTACGATGGTCCGAAAACTAGGCTTTACGATCGCCGAAGTTCTGCTGAGCCTGGGTTTCTTGACGGTGGTGCTGTTGACTCTGCTGGGTCTGGCCACCCAGGCGCTGCAAAGCAATCGCAAGAACCTGGATACCGCCGCCGGCCAGCTGGTAGCTGATCAGGCGCTGGAGCGCGCCGCTTACGATGCGGAGCAGAGCGCCAGCGCGAGCATCTGGAGTGTAAACAGTCTGACGGTTCCCATGAGTTCGACCACCGTCACCATGGGCACCATCCCCTACGCCGTCACGCTTTACGCCAACGATTCTTTGACCGTCGCGGGCAAGCGGTTAAAGCGTATTCGTGTGCGCGTGCTTTGGGCCGACGCGCCCAACGGCAAGCCCGGTCAGGGCCAGCTTAAGGTGGAAGCGGCCAGGCTGGTACATGAGCCGTAGGCGTGGGTTCAGCCTGATTGAATTGATGGCGGCAATGGCGATCGGCGGCTTGATCTTAGTGATGACCGGGGTCGCACTCAATGACGTCTCGAAAATCTTCCGCAACACCTCGGGCCGAGATGAAGCCTTGCGCGATTTGATGAAAGCTCGCCGGGCCTTGGAGCCGGACTTGCGCCAGGCTTCTTCAGGCCAACTGGCCATCTTTCCCGCTCCGCCCAGCCGAGGCGGCGGGGCGGATGGAGACGCCATCGACACCCTGAGCGCCGTCAATGCTACCACTGGCCAGCAGGCCGCACAGAGCGACGGTTCCGGGAATCCTTACTTCTTCCAAAACGTCATCTACTACGTGACCACTCCAACCAACCACGATAGTCTCTTTTCGACTTCTTGCGTGGGCGGGAACGTCGGAGGCTATGACTACAACTGCCCCCACAAAATTCTGGTGCGTCTGGTCGCGGATCAAAACCCTGCTTTCGATCCGTCTGATTCGTCTACACAGGATGGACTCATGCCTTCCCTGGCAAGTTTGCTGGTCAAACCCACCGGTTTCCCCAAGTCGGCCACCATGAACACGGTGGCCATTAATCTGCTGACCTTTCGCGCGCGCCGCCAGAACAGCGAGCTGATTATCGATCTGCAGGCCGTCTCCATCCCGGACGCGCAGCGCAAGGTCGCCCTGGGAGCCACCTCGATGCTCAACTCCCCATTCACTGTGGCCCACCAGTTCTCGGTCTATCCGCGGAACTAGGCCATCATCCTGGCGTTGTTTGATCCATCCTTTTTTTGGGTAGGACCGTTCGAACTATGACGTTTGTCGAGGATACGCTGTGCTCGAAAGCAGCCTGACCCCAGAAACCAATATCCAGGCCTTTATCGCCAACAACCCGCTCTTTTACAGTTTGCCGGGTGATGTGATCGAGTCGATTGTGGAAAAGGTCCAGGAGCGGAGCTACGGCGTCGGCGAGGCCATCTTTGAAGAGGGCAAGCTGGGCGACTCGTTTTACATCGTGCGCAAGGGCCAGGTTCGTGTGACCAAGCTGCAGGGCGGCGAGGAAATGGTATTGAGTGAACTGGGCGAGGGCGAGGGCTTTGGCGAGATGGCGCTGCTCATCGACCAACCGCGCACGGCCACGGTCAAGGCGCTCTCGGAAGTCAGCCTGTTGGTGTTGAACCGCGAAGATTTTACGGTGCTGACACGCAGCCTGCCGGCCCTGGCCGAGAAGATGAACAAGCTGCTCACGGAACGGGTAAGTTTGCTCGACAGTGCCGTGGTTTCCGAGGAAACGCTCGGTAAATTCCGGGCTTCCAGGTCTTTTACGCTGGATTACTCTTCGCTTGAGCTGCTGATGAAGCTGAACGAGGCGGCGGGCGGACGCGAGCAGGTGGAGCATTGCAAGGAATGCGGTCAGTTGGCCCGCGAGATGAGCAAGATGCTCTGCCCCATGGTTTCTGAAGAAATTTTGTTTGCCGGCTACCTGCACGAGATTGGCAAAGTTTCGCTGCCCAACGAGTTGGTGCTACGCGAGCGGCGCGGTGAGGAACTGACCGAGGAGGAAAGAGCTCGCTTCACGGTCGTCTTTGAAGTGGCCGTTTCCATTCTGCAACCCAATCCCAGCCTGTACAAAGCCATTAATTTCCTGGCCAAGCTGGGCGCCGAGCGCAACTCGGATATGCCTTTGGAGGCCCAGATCCTGAAGGTGGCCGACGATTACCTGCATCACGCCAGTCCTCACTACCACAATCTGGGGGTGGAGAAGGCCTTGAAGCGGATCAAAGAAGGCAGCGGAACGCGCTACAATCCACGGGCGGTGGCGGCGCTGGAAAAAAACATTCGCAAGTTCACTGAAGTTCGCGTGGACAGCCAGCTGTCGATTCTGCGCATGATGGTGCTGGCGCTGGACCGCAAGGACAACTACACCTACCGCCATTCGCTGGACGTCCGCGATATGGCCCTGAAAATCGTGCAGAAGCTAGGATTGGACCGACGCGCCCAGGAGTACACGCGCATCGGCGCCGAGATGCACGACGTCGGCAAGATCTACGTAGACGAGTCGATTTTGAACGCGCCCCGCAAGTTGACCGACGAAGAGTTCACCATCATGAAAACCCACGCGGCGCTGTCCTCGGAGTTTTTGTACGACATTCCGGGCATGGATGAGCTGGCCGCCATCGTGCGCGCTCACCACGAGAAGTTTGATGGCACCGGCTACCCGGACGGGCTTGCCGGCGAGAACATTCCTTATCTGGCGCGCATTATGACCATTGCCGACGTCTGGAGCGCCTTGACCACGCCGCGCGTCTACCGTTTGAATAAGGATGGTTCGCGTAAAGCCTTCGGGCCGGCCAAGGCTCTTTCGATTATGGACGAGATGAACCAGAACCGTCATTTTGATCCGGACCTGTTTGAAGTTTTCCGGGTCATCGTCAACGAGATTATCGAGGAAATCGGTCCGGACGGCGATTTGACGGAATGGAAGCTGAAGTCGAAAGACTGACTACTGTCCGTTCCATTTCTGATAGCCCCAGCGGCCCAGGTCGGCCATATAGCTGCCCAGAATCAATGCCGACCCTACGGGGGCACCGAAGCCGGTGGCGATCATGGCGGCTCCGGCGATTTTGGCTCCGCCGCTGACGGTATCGAAGGTGTCGCCGCTTTTGATTCCCTGGTAAGCCTGCAGGGCGCCACCGACGGCCGGGGCGGCGCGGCCGGCGTTTCGGGCCAGCATCTCGCCGCCTTTGACCAGAGGCGCGGCGGTCAGGCCTCCCAGGGCGGCGCTGTTGCCGGCCTGGAGAGCGGAATCGGCGTAGTTACCCTTCTGGAAGCTGTCGTAGGCCATTTTGCCGAAAGCGGCGCTGCCGCCCGCGCTGGCCAGTGGGTTGAGTCCGACCAGGGCCTTGGTGCCGGCGTTGCTGACCGAGGTGAGCTTGGAGGCGTCGCCGAGCTTTTGCACGGTTTCGGCGGTGTGGCGAGCCTGAGCGGCTCCCCAGCTGGCGTCGTCGAATTTCTTGAAGGCGCCGCCGTCGTTGGGGGGGGCGGGTGGCTCCGGTTTGGTGGCGGCCGGTTTGGCGGGGGTTTGAGGGGTTTCGGGTTTGACCTCGACTTTGGTTTCCGGGGCGGAAGGTCTGGGAGCTACGCGCGGAGCCGGATCATTGGGCACAGGCTTGGCTCCGGTCTGGGGAGCGGCCGGCGGGGACATGGCCCAGGAGCCGAAGTTGGGCACGGCGGCGTTGGGCTTGGCGTGGACGCCTTTGCTGACCGAGACGGTGTCCTTGGGAACCTGCGCTTTGGACGGCTGTG
>JALHOV010000117.1 GCA_022842865.1 Vulcanimicrobiota bacterium
GACCATCAGGCGATTAACCCAGGAGCGCACGAAGCGGACGTCCACATCGCCTCGACTACGGTCTTTGACCAGGCGACGGATGGCCAGGCTCACCAAAAAACTTTGGGTACTGGGCATGTTCCTCTCAAGTTCGGCCGCCAGGTACGGGTTCCTGTGTTCTAAGTTAACATCTCTAACCGGCGGGAAAGCTCACGCGGCTAACGAATTTTTTAGCGGATGGACCGGATCACAATGGACCCAGAAGTTTGTGGCGGTCGGCCCTGCATTCGAGGGATGCGCATTCGAGTTTCCGACATTCTCGAACTTTTGGCAGCCGGAGCCTCGAATGCCGAAATCCTTGAGGATTTCCCGTACTTGGAGGCGGAAGACATCCCTGCGGCTCTTCTATTTGCTGCCAAACTGCAGGATCACCCTATCCTTCGAAGTGCCTGATTGATTTTTCTCGTCGACGCCCAGAATACCAGCGGAGCTGCCGCGATGGCTCGAGGCGGAGGGCCACACGGCTCACCACGTCTCTGACCTGGGCCTACGGCAGGCAACCGACCGGTCGATATGGCAAAAGGCAATCGAGCTGGACGCTGCATTGGTTTCCAAGGACCAGGATTTCCTTCCTCTGGCGCTGCGCAGCCCTGACGGTCCCGTTTTCTTGTGGTTGCGTGGGGGAAATGCTAGTCGCAAAAGGCTTCTCGACAACCTGAAGCCTCTTCTTCCAACCATCTTGGAACGGATGGAAGAAGGTGAAAAAGTCATCGAGATCGTGACCTGATAGGAAATGTAACTGCCTCAAGGGCTAACCGGCGGGTAAAGCGGCGGGCTGGATGCGCGTGAAGCTGTCGCGATCGAATGCCTCGGTGAAGCGCCGGAAGAACTCCTTGGAGTGCATGAGGGCGGCGGGTTCGCCCGTTTCCGCCTCGATTTCTTGGATGAACTCCAGCCAGAGCTTCTCGCGGCGGGAGAGCTCGAGAGGGTCTTTGATGGTGCCGAAGTCCTGCACGTGCTTGTTGTGGCGGCACAGCATGCAGAAAGCGTGCTCGGTGTTAGGGCGGGGCAACGGCAGGTGGAGCAACTCGTGATCGTTGCCCACCTGGTGCACCGGCTGCCCCCACTCGCTGTAGCCGCTGAAAATGCTGCCCAGCTTGCCCAGGGCGTGAGCCACTTTCTGCTGCTTGAGCCCGGTCAGCACCTTGGTCATGACCGGGGTGTGCAGATTGCGGTTCATGTTCGGCTCGCTCAGCTTGACGCTGACCCGCAGTTCGCGTCGGATGATTTTCATCATGCGTTCGGCGGTGATCCGGTTATCGGTGGCCAGATGGATGCGCTCGCCGATGCACTCGGGATGTAGAGTGGCGCGAACGATGCCGCGGGCCACCCAGTCTACCGGAATCAAGTTCAGTTCGGCCGAGGGGTCCCCCGGGAAGATCTTGGCCATACGGAAGAGCACCTCGGCCTGCGAGCGGCGCACCCAGTCGCCCTGGCTTTCCTTGAGGAACTTGCGGGCTTTGCCCCAGCTGTTGACGGGCGCGTTGACCACTTTTTGATCGCCGCGGTTGTTGCCGGTGCGGGCGTCGCCGATCACGATGGCTGGACACAGCTGGACCACGCGCAGACCGCGCTCCAGCATGAAGCGCTCGGTCTCCAACGAGGCCAGCGCCTTGGTGAGCTCATAGTAGTTGTTGTAAAAGTTGCGTGGGAAGACGACCTCGTCCTCGCGGGCTACGTGACGCACCTGTTTGCCATGAATGTAGGAGGTCTCCACCGCCACATGGGCCACGAAAGGGCTGGCGCCGGCCGATTGCAGGCTGAGCGAGAACTCCAGGGCGTTGCAGCTGCCGGTCACGTTGGCGCTGAACGAATCGGGGTAAGGATCGTCGAAGGCCACGCTGGCGGCGCAGTGGATGACGTGGGTGATCGTTGTCTTCATCTCGTCCAATTGGGAGGGTGCGATGCCCATTTGCGGCTTTTCGATATCGCCGTCGATGAAGCGATATTTAGGGTTGCCCTCCAACCAGAGCTCCTTAAGCAACTCGGCGCCGCGCTCTTCCACGGACTGGTGGGAAATGACCTCACCAGAGATGCGGTGACGCACGGTTTTGGGGCGAATCAGCACCACCATCTCTTCAATCTCGGCGATGCTGGCGGCCTGGAACATGATTTCCTTGCCTACAAAACCGGTGCCGCCCGTCAGGAAGACACGCATCTTCCTTCCTTTGGCCTTGGCCAGCGCTTCTTCTTTGAGCTTGTGAAGGCGGCTGGCAATTTCTTCGGCGCCGAAGTTGTGCTTTTTAAAGCGGAAGTAAAAGTCGCGTTTTTTCAGACCAAAAAGAGTCTTGGAGACGGTCTCCGGGTCTTTGCCCAGCGCTTTGGCCAGCACGTTGGAGGTGGAACGACCGAATTCCCGGACCTTGCGCATGATGCCGCGCGCCTTGTCTTCGTCGCCCGTGCTTTTGACCAGCCAGCTCATCAGCGAGCGGGCGTAGGTATCCACCACGTGATAGTCCCGATAGTGGGTGACCAGCAGTTCCTCCGGGGCTACCTCCTCGGGGAGAACCTCGTCGGTGGTCAGGCTGACTTTTTCAATGTAGAGGTTGGGGCTATTTTCAGGTGCGCTCATAGGCGGGGTTTCGCCCGCCAGGGGTACTTCCCCTGGAAGAGAAGAGTCGGCCCAGGAGTAGCCTTTTTGTCACAGGGTTTCCCGGATTTTTAGCCAGCAATTTGTTGCCGCGCATCCTCTTGCAGCGTCCCGAAAGCAAGGTGCTGGCGCTGGTCGAGCCGCGCTTTATGGCAACCGCCCAGCAGCGTCTCAGCAGCTTTGACCCCGCACTGGCAGCACGCGTGGAGTTGATCGGGGGCGACATTACCCGTCCCGGTCTCGGACTGGAGCAGGAGCTGACTTGCAGTGAGATCTTCCATTTCGCCGCCCTCTACGACCTGAACCTGGACCGCACGCTGGGCCTGCGCATCAATGTGGACGGCACTCAGAACGTCCTGCGTTATGCCGAGCGCTTGTCGGGACTGGAAAAGCTTCACTACGTCAGCACTTGTTACGTGAGCGGACGTTATACCGGACCCTATCGCGAGAGCGATCTGGACAAAGGGCAGCGCTTCAACAACTACTACGAGGAAACCAAGTTCCTGGCCGAAGTCGAAGTGCAGAAATCGCAGCTGCCCTGGATCATCTACCGCCCTTCGGTGGTGGTGGGAGACTCACGCAGCGGCGCCACTCTCAAATACGACGGGCCCTACCCGGTCATCAAGTGGCTGCTGCGCTTCCCATTCCTCTCGATTTTGCCGCGAATCGGCGATCCCTCGGCGGTGCGCATCAATCTGGTCACCCAGGACTTCGTGCTGGACGCGCTCACCTACTTGAGCATGAATAACAGCCGGCCGGGGACGGTTTATCAGCTCTCCGACCCCAATCCCCTGACGGTCGAGGAGATGGTGAGCGAGCTGGGCCGCACTTGTAAGCGCCGCGTTTTCCCCCTGCAATTGCCGCTGGGCCTGGCCAAGGCGAGTCTGCGCCACTTTAAGCCGATCGCCAATTGGTCGGGCTTCACCCCGGCCATGGTGGACTACTTCGTGCACCCGACTCATTATCTGGCCGACAACACCACGGCGGCCCTGCAGGGGTCAGGAATTGCCTGCCCGGATATCCGTCGCGTGCTACCCCGGCTGGTGGAGTACGTTAAGCGTCACCCCGTCCCGGTCGGATAGCGCTTGCAAGCCGCTACCACGGTCGTCACGCCCTGCTATAACGACTGGAAGTCGCTGGCTGCTTTGCTTCCTGCGTTGGAAGCAGCCCTTCCCGAAGGACCTTTGGAGTTGCTGATAGTCAACGACAACCCCTTTGGGCCTGCCAGCCAACCCCTGACGTCCGAGCGTTTCCAGCGCATCCGCGTGTTGACTTTGACCCGCAATCTGGGCCATCAGCGGGCCATCGCCATGGGACTGACCTTTTTGGCGGGAGAGGAGCCAGCAACCGTGCTGGTTATGGACGCGGATGGAGAAGACCGTCCCGAAGACGCCGCTCGCCTGCTCGAAGCGGCCCGCGAGCACGGGTCGGACGTGCTGGTTTTCGCCCAACGCACGCGTCGTTCCGAATCATTGCTTTTTCGGTTGGGCTATTTTTTTTACCGTAACCTCTACGGAATGCTCACCGGCAACTCGATTCGCATGGGGAATTTCAGCGTGATTCCGGGTCCGTTATTGGCCAAGATCGCGGCCCTCCCCGAGATCTGGACTCATTACGCGGCCGGCATCCAGCGCACCGGCGTGCCCTACATTCACATTCCCACCCGGCGCGGTAAGCGCCTGGACGGTGTTTCCAACATGAATACCACCGCGCTGGTGACCCACGGGCTCAGCGCGGTGTCGGTGCATTCCGACCGGGTGGGTGTGCGGCTGCTGCTGGTCTCCCAGGTGTTTATCGGTGTCGTCTTCGCGCTCATGATGACGGTGGTGGGCGTCAAGTTTTGCACTACTCTGGCCATCCCCGGTTGGGCCACCTCCGCTTTTGGCCTGACGCTGATTCTGCTGACCCAGCTGATCATTACCTCGTTTTTCTTCGTGTTCTTTGTGCTGGGCAGCCGCAGCCATCAAAACTTCGTGCCCGCCCGCGATTTTCAGCACTATCTTTCGGAAGTGGTCGTGTGGAAAGAATGAAATATGTAGGCGACGAGCTTGAGCTTTTCTCCAGGGCGCGCAACTGGAAGAGCTATTTTTGCGCTCAGATCAAACCTTTCTTAGGCCATGATGTGGTCGAGGTAGGCGCCGGACTGGCCGGAACGACCCGGGTTTTGTTGAGCGACGGGGCGGGTCACGGCAGCTGGCTGTGCCTGGAGCCGGATGCGGATCTGTGCGGGCAGATCGAACTGGCCCAATTGCCCTCCTTTGTGGTAGCGCGTTGCTCCACTCTGGAGCCGCTGCCTCAGGATTGCTGCGACTCGATTCTTTACATCGACGTGTTGGAGCACATCGAGCACGACCGGGCCGAACTGGAGCAGGCCTGGCGTCGCTTGCGCTCCGGAGGCCACCTGATCGTGCTTTCGCCGGCCCACCAGTTCCTCTTCTCCCCGTTTGACCAGGCCATCGGCCACTTCCGCCGCTACAGTCGGGCCGGGCTGGAGGCCTGCGGTCCCGCCGGCTCCCGCCTGGTGCGCTCGCGCTATCTGGACAGCCTGGGCTTCTTCCTGTCGCTGGCCAATTCGCGCCTGCTCCGCCAGAGCATGCCCACCCCTGGCCAGGTCGCCTTCTGGGACCGAATTGTGGTGCCCCTCTCGCGCCGCCTGGATCCTCTGATGGGCTATCATTTCGGCAAGTCGGTTTTGTGCGTTTGGCAGAAAGTTTAGCTCTCACTTTTCCGAGGCGGGCTACGCTGCTATACTGAACAGGTGGATATCGGCGTCAGCGAACTCGATGGCGAGATTGCGCCTGCGTCTTTGTGGGCTCGGCTGGTCGGGCTGGTTTATTTGATCGATTTCATGGTTTGGATGCTGATTGTCCCCATCGTCTGTGTTCTTCAGTTCCTCATGAGCACCCGACCGGGATTTTAGGTTTCAGAGAAAGTGTTCGTGGCCCAATTAGATCACCTGGTGCTGACCGTCCGCGATGCGGCCGCCACCGTGCAGTTTTACACCCAGGTGCTGGGCATGCAGTGGCGGACTTTTGGGGACGGCCGTCAGGCACTGCATTTCGGCACCCAGAAAATCAACCTTCACGAAGCGCAACGGCCCATTGACGCGAACGTGCGCCATGCCGTTCCGGGCTCAGCTGATCTGTGTTTCCTGCTGACCGTCCCGCTCTCGCAGATGCAACAACGACTGATGGACCATCAAGTCCCGGTGATTGAAGGTCCGGTGGTGCGGGCGGGCGCCCAGGGCGAGATTCGCTCCCTTTATTTCTATGATCCGGACGAGAACCTGATCGAGGTCGCGGAACCCCTCCCGGGAGCGATCTTCGAACCGAAAGAGGGACCGGGCCGCGAGCAGAATCGTAGCTTTCACCAGCTTTACCAGCAGCGTCTGCAGCAGTGGCTCGAGAACCCCGATCGGCCGGTGTTGCTTCAAGTGGCCGACTCGGTCATCTTTCGCTATCAAGGGCAGCGCCGCCAACTGACCCTGCGGCCGCCTCCCTACCACGCTTTCAAAGCAGAGGTTCACGCCCAGGCGGCCGAGTGCATGGGCGGCGCACCCATGCTCGACTTCACCGCCGCTCTGGAACGGGGAGCTCGCATGGAATTAGAGGATTTGCACGCCGCCGTGTTTCCCTGGTGGAGCGGACTGACCGTCGAAGAACGCCAGCGTTGCGCCATTTGTGTAGCCAGTCCCCACCAGCCCCGTGACGGACGATTGAGCCTGCTTTACCTGGAGCGCTTGAGCGGCCGGAAAACCGGGGTGGGAGCCAGCCTGGACGACGGACTGATCGTGCTGGAAATGGATTGCGACGAGCACACCGCCCTGCTGGGCCTGGCCCGGCATTACCTGGATCAGGAAATTGGCGAACTTTTCTTTGGCGACCGTTTCCGCATGCAAAGGGACGTGATGGCCGACGCAGCCGGGCCCATCCTGGAGGAACTTATTCCTTTTCCAGCGCGCGCATAGCCAGGTAGGTCAGCGGAATCAGGCTGGCCACCACGGCCGTGCTCACCCAGCAAGGGATGCCCAGTTGGGTCTGCAGGGTCACGAAGTCGTGACCGGCCTTGGCCGTGGCCGCGCTCTGCCCGATCCCGCTGGCCGCGTACAACGTAGAGTTTGCCATGTTCATCACGCCGTAGCCCATCATGGCGTTGGCCATCAGGGGATGTTTCTTGCGCAGCTTGTAGCCGGTGGCGAAGAGAGCGCAACTGCTGAGGGCGTCCATGGCGGTGCCGGCCATGGCCACCACCGAGCGGCTGCCGGCGGCGCCCAGACGCTCGCCCAACGGGGACAGACCTTCGGCTCTCCAACGGGTCACGCCACCTTTGAACGGATTGACGGTAATTTCGGCGGTAGACCCCGAGTAAAGGGTGTGGACGGCCATTTTGTGGCCCAGTTCGTGGAGGTAGGTCGAGGGATAGGCGGTTCCGCCCATATAAGCGGCTGTGCCCAGTGCGCCGCCGAAGCAGATGTCCTGCATCTTTTTGTGCGGGTCATCCGGAGGTTGTGGGCCCTGAGGTTCCTGCTTCTTGGGTAGGGCTTTGAGCGGACGAGGTTGCGGGGCCGACTGGATCTTCATACAACGATGTTATGCCATCCCACTGCCTGATCGAGTGAATGGAATGTTGCCGGATCAGCACATGGCCATTTATCCGTGCCTTATCCCCCGGGCGTTTCCGTCGGCGTAGGGGTGGGCGTGATGACCAGACCGGCCTGTCCCAGCATATGATCGATGTGTTCGCCCAATCCCTCGCCGGTTGCCAGCACCACCAGGGTGGTTGTGTTGGCCAGTTCCTCCGCTGAGATAGGCGGCAGCTTCAAGGCCAACAGGCTCTTGGGGATCTGCTTGGCCGCCCCCAGAGGTGCGATCACGAAGAGCTGTTCGCCGCCGGAGGAGCGCTTCATAATGCAAACCCGGTTGCCGTCGTAGTCAAAGACCGGGCCAATCCCTTCCAGGTAAGGCTTGTTGCCCTCGGCCGTAAAGACGGGGACCAGCCGCGCTTCGATGTCAGCGACGCTGTCGTTGCTGGTGTAGTAACCGAGCCGGTTCTCCTGGATGCCGGAGTTGGCCCACCAGGTCTCGCTCTCTTTCAGCTTGGGCTCCAGACGGGCCGCTTGATAGGTCTTCAGCAGTTTTGCGGGCAGGTCCGGTTCGGGCAACTTAGCGGCCGCGGCCGAGGCCGCCACCGCCGTAGGACTGGCGCTGGGCTGGGGGGTAACCGTGCTGGTGCTGTTGCTCACAGCCACGGTGCTGGTTGTGTTGGGTGTTCCGTCCGGGGGAGCGCATCCCCAGAGAAGCAACAGCAAGGCCGGGGCGACAGACTTTCTCACCTTAGAACTCCGGGCGTTGCCAGGAATCGTCGGCCAGGGCGCCCAGCGGTTGGGGTTCCGGGCTGAGAATGGGCTCCTCCTCGGAGGAGGCCCGCTCGGTGATCCCGCCCAGGGGCAGCAGGCCGAATTCGGGCATCAGCTGCTGCATGATATACATCCCGAAGCAGCGGGTGAGCACGGTCAGCGGAGTCTGAAAGACCAGGCTGCTGAAGAACAGCGACCCCAGCACGATCAGAGCGAAGAGCACCCCACAAACGACCGCAGGCACCGTCATCTGCTGCTGATAGAGGAAGAAGGCCGGCATTCCAAGCACGATTCCGCTGACCACGGCCGCCAGGCCGGTGAACAGCATCACGCCCATCATCACACCGAAGGCTCCGGCCATCGCCACGCCCATCAGCACCAGCAGGAAAAGACAGGTGTCGCCTTTGCGTTGACGCAAAGTTTGCCAGACCAGCGACCAGGCCGAATTGATGCCAATGCGTTGGCGGTAGGCGACGGGTACGACGAACTGGGTGGTCAAGGCAAACAGAACGCAGATGCCCAGTCCCAGTACCGCCAGTACAGCCAGTGCGGCAAGGCCGACCGCCACCATTGTGCCCGGAGAGTCCTGGGCCATGACACCGATTCCGACTCCGCCAGCAACAATCGCCCCGGCCGGAATCATGCAGGCCAGGCCTACCAGGAAGGTCCAGAGAAACAGGCCGGTGCCGTTGCTTTTCAGGCGACCGAAAGGTTCGGCCAGCACGTGCCGGTCGTAGACGATGCTTTCCACCAGAACGAACTGAGCGCAGTTGCTGAGCCAGGCGAAGAACAGGGCGAAGACGAAAATGCCTACGCCGAAGCCGATGATCAAGGGCAACATGTTGGTGTCAAAGTCGCCGACCGCCCCGGTGGCCACCATCAGTCCCAACATGGCCGTATCTTTTTTGCTGGCCTGCAGAAGCTGCGCGGGCAGACGGAAGTTAAAACCGCCGCCGCCGCCCCCTCCGCCGGTGAGCATACCGAGCAAGCCAAAACGCCACCAACGCCCGAAGCTGCGGCGTTCCCAGAGCAAGTATTTGGTCCGTTTGTAGGCGTCGTTCAACGCCGCAGAGATGTCGATCATCGAGTTTACTTCGCTCTCATCGGGGCAGGTCCTCGGAAGAGGACAGGGCGGCGTGGAAGAACTGCCGAACGCGAATCTTATGCACACAGAATCCCCACCACCAGGCAATTTCATCCGCCAGATCGTGGAAGACGATTTGCAAAGCGGCAAACACACGACCGTGGTGACGCGCTTTCCCCCTGAGCCCAACGGATACTTGCACATCGGTCACGCCAAGTCCATCTGGTTGAATTTCAGTTTGGCTCGAGCTTTCGGTGGAGTTTGTCATCTACGCATGGATGACACCAATCCCCTCAAGGAAGATGCCGAATATGTCGAGGCCATCAAGCGCGATGTGCATTGGCTGGGCTTTGATTGGGGCGCTAAGGAATACCATGCCGCCGATTATTTTCAAGAGTTCTATGACTGCGCTGTTCAGCTGATCAAGCTGGGCAAAGCTTATGTGTGTGATTTGTCGGCCGAGGAGGTGCGAGAATACCGGGGCACCTTGACCGAGCCGGGTCGGCTCAGTCCCTGGCGAGACCGTCCGGTGGAGGAGAACCTCGAGCTGCTGTCGCGTATGAAGAACGGCGACTTTGAAGACGGTTCGCGCACGGTGCGGGCCAAGATCGATATGGCATCGCCTAACATCAATTTGCGCGACCCGGCCATCTATCGCATTCGCAAGGTCCACCATCATCGTGCCGGAGACGCCTGGTGTATCTATCCGATGTACGACTATGCTCACTGCATCTCGGATTCAATCGAGGGCATTACTCATTCCATCTGCACTTTGGAGTTCGAGAACCATCGGCCCCTCTACGATTGGTTTTTGGATACGCTGGAGCGGCCGGTGCACCCGCAGCAGATCGAGTTTTCCAAGCTGAAGCTGCAGTACACGATGTTGGGCAAGCGCAAGCTGCGCGAGATGGTCAGCGACGGTCTGGTGGACGGTTGGGACGACCCGCGCATGCCCACCATCGCCGGCCTCCGGCGACGCGGCTATACTCCTGAAGCCATTCGGGCCTTGTGTGAGAAGGTTGGGGTCACCAAGAGCGAGGTCTGGACCGAACTCAGTTATTTGTCCGAGTGCCAGCGCGATGACCTCAATGTCAAGGCCCACCGCGTGATGGGCGTGCTGCGGCCCCTGAAGGTCGTCATCACCAACTATCCGGAGGGCCAGATCGAGGAGTTGGACGCGGCCTATTTTCCCGATGACGTGGGTCTACCGGGCAGCCGCAAGGTGCCCTTTGGTCGGGAAATCTTTATCGAGCAGGATGACTTCATGGAGGACCCGCCCAAGAAATACTTCCGGCTGCAACCGGGCGGAGAGGTGCGACTGCGGCGGGCTTACATTATAAAATGTCAGGAAGTCATCAAAAACGACGCGGGAGCGGTGGTGGAAGTGCGTTGCACTTACGACTCGGACACCAAAAGCGGCGGTTCGGGTGAGCACCGCAAGGTCAAAGGCACCATCCACTGGGTGGAGGCGACCACCTCGGTGTTGGCCGAGGTTCGCCTCTATGAGGAACTGTTCACGGTAGAACAGCCGGACAACATCAAGGACGGCGACTACCGCGACTTTCTCAATCCCAACTCGCGGGTGGTGCTGCCCGATGCCCGCCTGGAGCAAAGTCTGGCTCAGAGCAAGGTCAGCCAGCGGTTTCAGTTCGAACGTCAGGGCTACTTCATAAAAGATCTCGACTCCACCGCCGAAAAGCCTGTCTTCCATCGTATCGTGCCTCTGAAAGACGGCTGGGCCAAGGAGCTCAAAAAGCAATAGCGGATTTCTGTCACGGTGGCTGGGGGCGCGGGGCCTTAAACTGCGTCGTATTGAGCGAAAGGTAGGTTCTTTTCTTTGAAGATGTTATGTCGATTCGGGGTGGCGCTGGCATTGTGCGCCACCTGTTGGGGTCAGAGCACTCCGGCCGAGCGCGCCCAGGATCTGGCCAACGGACGGCGCGCAGCCGCCTACACGGTTAATAAGTCCGAAGAAGTCTATCTGAATAACAACATTCTGTTTGAACTGACCGACTCCGGCTGGACCGGCTTGAACCTGGCCCGGGAACGGTTGTTGCACAGCATGGGTTGGTGGCCCCGTTATCTGACCGAATACGCGAAACGCACCGGCATCGGAGATATCGCCGGCATGGAGAACAACGCCAACCAGGATGGGGCGGCCGAAACGGCTCAGGGCCTGAAAGGCAAGGTCACCCTTCATCTCAAGGACGATGGGGTCAAGTGGACCAAGGAGAAGGCCGAACACTTTGTATCTTATGCCGGCACGTTGGTGGAGTTTCTCGGCGATGGCCACGGCTATACGCCGGCCAATGGGGTTTATAACGTGACTCTGATTTTCACGCCCAAAGTCAGTGACATTGCCGTGTTTTACAACAAAGCGGACGGGTCTTTCATCGTCAAAGCTCCCTCGGAACTCGAGCCTTCCGGCTGGGATAGCAAGATGAGAGCAGGCTTGATGAAGGCCGGTAAGTTCCGCTATTAGCCGTTGGTGAGCTTGCGCACCAGCGCAATCAGTTGTCCCGTCTGCGGTTCTTGGGATTCGAAGCGCAGGCCAACCAGGTTGAAGCCTGGTTGGCCGGAGACACGGCGCACATCGGCGGCCACTTCCAGGTTGCCCATTTTCAATCGCAACTGCTGACCCACGATCAGCGAGGCTTTGGTTTCCACGCGGCAGCCGGTGACGGAGATGTCGCGCATGCGGGCTTCAAAGCTGTCAATTCCTGAGCGGCCTTCCACTGTCCAGTCGGTGCGCACCCGGATGTGACGGCGTTTTTGCTTGGGATGGCCGGCGATCTGGTCGACATGCTGCTGCATCCAGGTGCCCCGGATGGCGCTCATAAACTTCAGGCCCACCCGGCAGAAATTACGGCTGTTCTTCTGCCAACTGACCCTGGCTTTGGTGGGAGCGCTTTCCCCGGGCTGAGTGAGTTCTATCACCGTGCCCGCCTTGAGCTTGGGCGCGACGGCCAGGTCGCATTCCAGCCGCAAGCCGCCTTGACAGATGTCCCGCACGGATACGACGGCCTGGTCTTTGCCCAGGTTGAGGTCAAAGCGGCAGCGGGCGCGCACGAATTGTCTACGCTCGGTGCCGTTCCAGGTGACTTTGGGCCCGAAGAGCCGCTGGATGAGTTCCAACATAGCCTTCGGATTTCGAAACTAGCGCTTCAAGACCTTGCTTTGAGGATGGTCAATTCCTCGACTGCTTTTTGGAATCGTTGCACCGCGTTGCCGAGGGAATACTCTTGCGTGATGCGCTCGACCGTCTGGCGGTTACGCGGCTGTTCCGGCAAACTGAGGTCTCGTGGAGGGAGGGGCAGGTTGCGCACCGGCATGACTACTTCGGCAGCGGCTTTGAGGTAGGCGACCGAGGCCTCCAGTTTGGCTTTGATCTTGGGATTGAGGTCGCTGGCCGCCTGCAGCCCTTCCAGGCTTCCGTAGCGGGCAATCAACGTGGCGGCCGTTTTTTCCCCGATTCCGGCCACACCGGGGAGGCCGTCGGACGGGTCGCCCCGCAGCAGCGCGAAGTCTCCGTAACTGCGACCGGGAATCCCATACTTTTCAGTGATCCAGCTCTCGTTGACAATCTGGATGCCGCCCTTGGCGGGGTAGAGCACGCGAATGCGCGGGTCTTCCACCAGGTCGAAAAGATCGCGGTCTCCCGAGAGAATCTCGATGACCTCCCTCGGATGGGTGTGGGCCAGGGTGGCTACGATGTCTTCCGCTTCATAACCCGGCCAGCCGACGACGGCCAGGCCCAGCGCATCGAGGAACTCGCGACCCAGCGCTTCTTGGGGGGTCACTGGATCGGGCAGATCCCCCACCCGATGGGTTTTGTACATGGGCAGAGCGTCGACGCGGAATTGCGGCCGCCAGTCGTCATCACAACAGATGGCCACTCCCGAGGGTTTGCGGTCCGCCAGCACGCGGGCCAGCGAACTCAGGAACCCGTGTACCCCGTTCATAGGCACGGTAGAGGGCGTGGAGTGGTAGGCGCGATAGAGCATGCTGGAATAGTCGATGAGAAGTAGCATTTGGGTGGCCTTCGCGGGGTATGGCGGTCGGCCCTACGCGGCGGGCTTGCGCCCCAGAGCGAGCAGGCCAAGCTGAGGGAGGGTGAGCAGCAGGATGTTTTTGATGAGAGCCTCGGGAGGTTCCGACAAGGAAAAGGCGATGGCCAGGGGGCCGGTTGCCAGGCCGATGGCGCCCAACGCCAACCAGCGGTTGTAACGGCTGGGATGGAGCTGAATCAGGCTGGCTACGGTCAGTCCCATGGTGAGAGGGACCAGCAGAATCTGGTCCTGGTTCAACATCACCAGCAGCCACTGAAGGGCCACCAGAAACCCCCTTTGCAGTTTGCGGTCGGGTTCCAAGCGAGAGAGCACGGCCGGCCAAAAGATGGCCAGCGAGCCCATCGGACCGTGGATCAGCGCCATCAGAACGGTAAAGGTGGTCAGGGAAGTGAAGAGCAGGCTGCCCATAGTGCGCCACTCTCGGGCTTGCCAGACCAAGCAGAAGATGAGTAATGCCAGGGCGTAGACCAGGTCGATTCCTTCGACTCCGCGGGCTGCTTGCCAGCGCAAGATGACGACAGCGACGACTTGCAGGGCGAGCCAGTTCATGGATGGTCAATCAGTCCTCTCTCGACGTCATAGCGGGGAAAGTTGTAGCTGCTGGTAGAGAACCCGGTGTAGGCCCGGGCGTGGTTGTTGCCTGCGCAGGCGAAGCGGAAGGTGTCCGGTTCGGAGGAGCCGTGGTAAACGTAAGTGGCGCGACCGGCCGCCGGGCAAGTGGGGATGAGCTTGAGGTAGTTGCCCGGAATCAGCTTGTCCAGGGTGGCCGGGTAGCGGCCGGCGTTGTCGCTGGAATACATCTCCAGAGCGGTGGCGATGTTCTTGCAGTTGGACTTGCATGCGGTGAGCTGGCTGCCAGTGTGGCAGCGTATCGGCAAGAGCATGGCGGGTCCCAGAAATCCGACCAGGGCGGCGCATAGATGTGGGAAGGCGGTCGTCCACCAGCCGGTTTCCCGCTTCTCCGGCTCCAGACCGGGAACTCCGATGGCAAAGGTGGTTTCTTCAGACATGCCTGGTGATACTCCGCTTCCCTCAGGTCGGTTCATCTCTGGTTTGATGTAGTGTAGAGGATTTCATGGATGGTCCAGCAGTCCGGATTCGGCGCTGTATTGGGGAAAGTTGTTGCTGCTGGTGCTGAAGCCGTTGTAGGCCTTGGCGTGGTTGTTGCCCACGCAGGTGAAGCTGAAGCTGTCCGGTGTCTGGGTGCGCTGGTAGTCCTTGTAAGTCACGGAACCCGCGGCCGGACAGGTGGGGATCTTAGCCAGGTAATTGCCCGGAATAAGTTCATCCAGGCTGGCTGGATACTGCCCGCCGTTGTCGCTGGAGTACATCTCCAGGGCGGTCGCGATATTCTTGCAATTGGATTTGCAGGCAGTCAATCCGCCTCCGCATCGGGCGGACCGAGTATTCGTGTAGACAAAGCTCGGTCCCAGGAAGCCAGCCAGTGCGGCCAACAGGTGCAACAGCAGCAGGCCCCAGTCCCAGCGACGTCGTTCGGGCTCCAGACCGGGAACTCCGATGGCAAAGGTGGCTTCTTCAGACATGCCTGGTGATACTCCGCTTCCCTCAGGTCGGTTCACCTGCTGGTAGTCCGTGTAGGTCACGGAACCCGCGGCGGCTGGTTTTGGGGCGCTTTCCAGGGGGCGCGGAGGTTTTGTGGCGGAGCGTCCGCCCGCGCCGATCCGCAGCCTCGGGGTTGGTTCAGCGAAGTTGCAGGGACGTGGTCTGCCCGGACTCATGATTCAGCTTTCGCAACCCCAGCTGAGGCAAAGTCATGAGCAGGGCCGTGCGGGCCAGCTGGACAGGAGCGGAGATGCCCGGGAAAAAGCAGACTTCGACCAGCGGACCCAGCAACCAGGCCAGCGCGGCGGTGTTGGCCCAGGCTGCCAGACGACCCGAACCAAACTGGAGCAGGCTCAAAACCACCAGACCGATCCGGAAAAAGTGTAGGGGAAAATCCGGCGCCAGGATGGCCAGGGCCAGGCTGCAGGCCACCAGGTAGGCTCGCTGTTCTTTCGGCGAGGCATCCTCGAGGCGAAGCATCAACGAGGGCCAAAGGAAAGCCAGCGAAACCATGCTGCCGCCCAGCAACCAGAATGTGCAAGTGGCTCCAAAAACCAGGCTGAAAAGCAGAGTGGCCGCCGTGCGAACTTCGGGCCCTCGCCGCTGGAGCAACCAGATCAGGTCAAAACCCAGCATGGAAGCCAATAGCAGCATCTCGCCCTGATGGGTGCGAACGTGGGGGGCGGCCATGACGATGGCGAAGATGGACAGACGCAAAACAATCCACGTCACGGCTGATCCACCAAACCCGTCTGGGCCAAGTAGGCGGGAAAATTTTCGCTGCTCTTAGGGAATCCGGTGTAAGCGCGCGCGTGGTTGTTGCCCACGCAGGAAAAGCGGAAATAGGTCTGCTTGGGTGAGACCGCGTAGTCGGTGTAAGTGACTTGACCGGCGGAAGGACAGGTAGGGATGACCTTCAGGTAATTGCCGGTGGTGAGCAGACCCAGGTGGCTTGGATACAGACCTTGATTGTCGCTGGAATACATTTCCAGGGCGGTGGCCAGGTTCTTGCAGTTGGACTTGCAGGCGGTTAAATGGCCGGAGGGGACGGCGCGCAAGTAGTCTGGGCTCAGGCCGACCGCTCCCATAAAACCAACAAAAAACATCAGCCAATGGGCGAGCTGCAGCAGGCAACCCGTCCCCTGGGGTCGGGATTCTTCGAGTGCGGGAACTCCTATTGGAAAATCATCTTCAGACATGTAGAAGGCTACGCTTGATTCTACAAAAGAGTTCAGCACCCGTCGGGTTGACGGAAATTTCTATCCCCGCTACCCTCGAGGCCATGATCGAGTTGAGCGGGGACATTCACGAGGGAGGCGGCAGATTCTGCGCACCGCTCTGGGTCTGGCCGCCCGGACCGGACAGGCTTTTCGGCTGACGCGCATTCGCGCCGGCCGGAGTCGTCCCGGGTTGCAGGCGCAGCATCTGGCAGCCGTCCACCTGGCCGCGCAGTTGTGCGACGCCCGCCTGGGCGGGGACGCGCTTCACTCCACCGAGTTGACTTTCGAACCGGGTCGGCTGCGAGCGGGGGCTTTTCGGGTGAACATCGGCACGGCCGGGTCGATGACTTTGCTGCTGCAAGCTACCTTCTGGGCGCTGGCGGCCGCTCCGGGCGCCTGCGAAGTGGAGGTGCGCGGCGGCAGCGACGTGTCCTGGTCGCCTCCGCTCGATTACCTGGAGGCGGTCACCTTGCCGCTCTACCGAGAGCTGGCCCCTATCGAGACACTCGAAACGAAGCGGGGATTCTTTCCTAAGGGACAGGGTCTTTGGCGCTTTCGCACCCAGCCCGGCGGGCTGACCACTCCTTTGGACCTGGCTGGGCCGCCGCAGTGGCGCGCACTGGGCGGACGAGCGGTGGCGGCTCGGGATTTGAGTGAGCGCCGCGTTGCCGAGCGCATGGCGGAACGGGCCGGGGCCATGCTGGAGTCGTCGGTGGAGGTGGAATATGCCGGCAGCGCCAGCCCAGGGGCGGCCCTGACGCTGTGGGCCGAGGACGAGCGCTTGCGCTGCGCGGTGGGAGTGCTGGGCGAGAAAGGCAAAAGCTCCGAGCAGGTGGCCGAAGCAGCAGTGATGCGCTTGCGGGAGAAAATGGACCGGAGCGAGCCGGTGGAAGAGTATCTGGCCGACCAGCTGATTCCTCTCCTGGCGCTGATAGGCGGGCGCATGCGCTGTCAGGAACTGTCACCCCATTGCCTGGCCAATTTGGAGGTGGTGGCGGCCTTCCTGGGACCGCGCATTCAGCGCTTCGGTTCGCTGCTGACCACTCTTCCCTATGAAGTGGTGGTGCTGGTGGGCTTGCAGGCTTCGGGCAAGAGCACCTATGCCCGTTCCCAGTTGCCGCAGCACACTCTGGTCAGTAAGCGGCGCCAGTTGCAGCTATTGGAAAAGGCACTGCAGGCCGGCGAAGCCGTGGTGGTGGACAACACCAATCCCGCCATCGAA
>JALHOV010000118.1 GCA_022842865.1 Vulcanimicrobiota bacterium
GACCCCCAGATAGAACGGCTGTGCACCCCGCAGAGTGTCCACCAAGGTCAGCAGTTCGGCCAAAAGCAAAGCAGCGATCAGAATCATGGCCGAGACACTCAACCGTTGCAGGGTAGATTCGCGCAATGACATCGGCAGCCCGGGGGAAAATCGGCCGTGTGCGAAGGACGAAAGAGACACGTGGCGATGTTCCCCCTGATGCCGAAGCATCCCTTGGAAAACGATGACCTGGCCCTACCGATACCGATGCTGGTATGAGCCAGGTCATATTCCTAGATGCGTAGCTAAGGTAGGCTGAGTTCCAGAAACCAGCGGAGGCGATTGTGAAAATACTAGTTCCCTTAGACGGCAGTTCCAAGTCTGAATCGATTCTGCCCCTTGCGGGGCGCCTGGCGGAACGCTGGCAAGCCGAAATCCTGGCCCTCCGGGTGGTCGACCCGACTCTCCTGGCTGTCGACCCCGGAACCGCAGTCGGGACGGAGCACATGGTGGAAGAGAGTCTGGCCTACCTGAAAGACTTGCGCGTCCGTTTCCCGGAAATCTCCCTGGAAACGAGACATGAAGTTGGATATCCCCAGCAACAGATTGAGGCCGTGGCCCGCGAGGAGCATTGCGACCTGATTTTGATGGAAACCCATGGTCGCACCGGTCTGATGCGTTGGGTATTGGGCAGTGTGGCTGAAGGAGTGGCGCGCCACGCGCCCTGCCCGACCATGCTGGTGCGCACTCAAGAGACGCCCGCTACATTCCGTGAAGTCTTGATTCCCAGCGACGGCTCAGAAGAGTCTTTCCATGTGGCGCGGCGCGTGGGAAGATTCCTGGCTCCGGAAACCAGGGTCACGCTGTTGCACTGCACCGGGGAACGCCCGCAAGAGAAGTCCGAATACCTGGAAGTAGCCGAAATCCGGAACCGCCTGCGTCAGCAAGTGGACGGCCGACCGTGGATGCGCCTCGACTTCGCTTCGCGCCCAGCACCGGAAGGTATTTTGGACTGGCTGGCCGATCACCACTGTGACCTGATTGCCATGTCCACCCACGGCCGCGACGGCCTGGCTCATCTTTGGAAGGGCAGCGTCATGGAAGCCGTTGCAAGGCAGGCCAGATGTCCCGTCCTGGCTTTCCCTCCCGGCTCCGTCGGGCCGGAGATGCCCGACAGGGTTCTTCACGCTGCTGACCCAGATCCTAGCTAAAATTGCCCCCAACCCAAGCGGTCGCTCGCAGCAAGCTGCTTCGGCTCCCGCGTGCTGTTAGTGGGGCAATTTTTAGCACAATCATATGGGCGCTAGCGCCCTGCGGTCACTAGCTAAAACTGAGGAGCAATTGAAAAGTGAACACGAATGCCATTGTGGTTGGAACCGATCTCAGCGAAGAAACCGATGCCCTGCTGGCGGAGGCCGAGCGCCTGGCCCTGGCCTTCCAGGGTCATGTGGTGCTGGTGCACGCCGTCGAGCCAATCGAGGATCCGGACCAGGCCGACTCTGATACACGGGCTTTTCACGAGAAACTGATGGCCAACGCCGAGGAGTGGATGGAGCGCCGACGCCAAAACTGGGACCGCGAAACCGACCTGTGCACCTGCGTCCAACTGGGCGCTCGCGTTCAGGTCCTGGTTCAAGAGGTCAAGCAAAGACAGGCCCACTTTCTGGTTATGGGAAGTCCCTTCCGAGGAGAAGGACCTCCCGTCGGCATTGGCCTCCACGTGCTGGCCCAGTGCCCCTGCCCCGTACTGATCTTGCCTTACTCGGCCGCTGGACCCCATTAGCCGGTCCGTTCAGGCAGGCACCACCAGCACAGGACAGCCCAGCTCGTGCAGCAATTGTTCGGCGGTGCTGCCGAAGAAACGTTCTCTCCAGGTTCGTGGGCCGCGAGACGACAGGACAGCCAACTGCGGCTTCCATTTTCTGGCCCAGCGTCGCAAGGCCTCAACCGGTGTACCTCCCAAAACCTCCAGGGACCAGGTCCAGCCTTCCGGAGCTTCCGGTGGGGTGGTCGCTGGCCTGGCCCCGTCAGCTCCAACAAATACTTGCCTCAACTCCCCACCAAGGTTCGCCAGAGAAGGCTCCAAGGTCGACAGAAAGCGCACCGCCGCCTCCAGCGCCGGTTGGGGGTCCGGCTCGCTGGTCACAGGCAGTAAAATTCGTTGTAGACGCAGATGGCCACCTTGCTCGTCCACGAAACCCGGGCAATCATGAGGTAGCAGCAACCCGGGTAGCCGACAAGCCTTCAAAGATTCGCAGCTTATGGAATGACTCAGAAAATGGCTCCAGCCCGCCCGAGCGTGCGTGGCCATCACCAGTAACTCACAGTGTCGCTGCTCCGTCTCGCGCGCGATTTGTTGGCCAGGTTGACCGTTCACCCAATTCTTGCGAACGCTCAGCTTGAAATCCGAAAACTCTTGCTGGCTGGCGCCTTCTTCTAAAACTCCCCACCTGGTCAGGCGCTCTCTGACGCGAGGAAAGCGTGCAAAAGCAGGACCGTCCCCGTCGGAATGACAGTGCAACATTTCCAGAAGGGCCGGCCTCCGACTTTTGGGCGGCATGGCCGGATAGCCGGTAGCGCAGAGCGCTATCCTTAAGGCGTGGTCGAAGGCTGCACGAGAGATCTCGTTCAAATTCACCGGGTGCAATATCCGCTGGAAAGTTTTCACAATGGCTCCTCCACAGGCAATCCTAGAAGGGGCCTGTTGAAGGGAGTATGATGTGGGTCATACTCCCCACCCTCTTCTAAGGTTACGGTGCTTCTTATGAACAACACACTGATTGCTAACCAGACCCTGCAACGCTGGGTCGAAGCCGCTACCCAACTGTGCCAACCGTCGAGCGTCCATTGGTGCGACGGCTCGGCCGAAGAAAACCAGCGGTTGCTGGATGCCATGGTAGCTCAAGGAACGTTGACTCCACTGAATCATCAGAAACGGCCAAACTCGTACCTGGCTCGCTCCCATCCCAGCGATGTAGCCCGGGTCGAAGACCGCACCTTCATCTGCAGCCGGCGGCGCCAGGATGCCGGACCCACCAACAATTGGGCTCCCCCTCAGGAAATGCGCGCTCGCATGAACGAAGTTTTCCAAGGGTCGATGCGTGGTCGCACCATGTATATTGTGCCCTTCTGTATGGGACCGCTGGGCTCACCGCTGGCCCAGATCGGCGTGCAGATTACCGACAGCCCCTACGTGGTGGTCCACATGCGGATCATGACTCGCATGGGGCAAAAAGTCCTCGAGCAACTGGGAGAGGGCCGCTATGTGCCCTGCATGCATTCCGTGGGTGCCCCTCTGGAGCCCGGCCAAAAGGACGTCGCCTGGCCTTGCAACCCCAGCGAGAAATACATCGTGCACTTCCCCGAGGACCGCGAGATCTGGTCTTATGGCAGCGGCTATGGTGGCAATGCCTTACTCGGCAAGAAGTGCCTGGCCTTACGAATCGCCTCGGTTATGGGGCGCGAAGAAGGTTGGCTGGCCGAGCATATGCTCATTATGGGCCTGCAGTCACCCGAAGGGGAAAAAACTTACGTGGCGGCCGCATTCCCCAGTTCCTGCGGCAAGACCAACTTTGCCATGATGATTCCCCCGCAGGCTTTCGACGGCTGGAAGGTCGAGACCTTAGGAGATGACATCGCCTGGATCAAGCCGGGCTCTGACGGTCGTCTCTACGCCATCAATCCGGAGGCCGGCTTCTTCGGCGTGGCTCCAGGCACCAATGAAACCTCCAACCCGAATGCCATGGCCGCCATGGCCAGCAACACCTTGTTTACCAATGTGGCTCTCACCCCCGATCACGACGTCTGGTGGGAAGGGCTTACCCCCACTCCGCCTCCACATCTGATCGACTGGCAGGGACAGGAATGGACCCCGGCCTGCACCCACAAGGCCGCCCACGCCAACTCCCGCTTTACCGCACCCTTCGAACAGTGCCCGAGCGCCGCCGCCAACTGGGACGATCCCCAGGGCGTACCCATTCACGCCTTTCTCTTCGGAGGCAGAGCAAGCCGCAACATGCCCTTGATCTGCCAGTCTTTCAGCTGGTCTCACGGCGTCTACCTGGCCGCGACCATGGGCTCCGAGCAAACGGCCGCTGCTTTCGGGCAGCTGGGCGAAATGCGCCGAGATCCCATGGCCATGCTGCCGTTCTGTGGTTATCACATGGGCCACTACTTCGACCACTGGCTCGACATGGGCGCCCGCCTGCCCAACCCGTGCCGGATCTTCCGGGTCAACTGGTTCCTGAAGGACGAGGAGGGCAATTTTCTGTGGCCCGGGTTTGGTGAAAATATGCGTATCCTGAAGTGGGTTGTCGACCGTGTCCACGGTCGCGCCGGCAACGCCGTTATGAGCCCGCTCGGCTGGATGCCGCACCACTCCGATATCGATTGGAACGGCCTGGAGATGAGCGAGGAACGCTTTTCTCAACTCATGGCCATCGACCGGGAAGCCAGCTTGCGCGAGACGCTCGCACACGAAGAGCTGTTCCTACGCTTGCACGCAGGCCTCCCGAAAGAATTGCTACACGAGCGAGAGCTGCTGGTGGGACGACTTTCCCGCGCCCCGGAGCGCTGGGCGCCCCCGAACTGGTCTTACTAAACGAAGATTGAACCTGCCAGCGCATTTGTCGTAGTGGGTTCATTATGTTGACTTTCGCGTGTGGTACTTGTGGGATTTCCGCCCTGAGCATTTCGCTTCCCTGGCTGGACGAATGGTTCTGGCTCAGCCTGGTGGCTCTGGTGTTGGGCAGTTGGTACGATTACCAGCAAGGCGAACTGGGCCGTAGCTTACTCAGGCAACTACTTGCCATCGCTGTGGGTGGGTTGGCGGCGGTCGCCCTTCTCGCGGGTCTGCTACTCCCGATCTGGTTTCTCTACTGCGCTTTCTGCGTAATCCTGTGCCTGGCTCGCGGAGAGGGGGTCCCACTGCGGGCAGCAGCCATGTCCTGGCTGGTCTTGTTTGTCGGCATCGCTTTATGGCGGGGATACGAAGCTCACAGCATTCCCCGTCGAGACTACCTGATGACTCGATTTCTGGCCGGAGGCCCGGGTCAGGCACACCTATCCGAGCTTTCCAAAGCAGAGCCTTTCCCGATGCAGGAAACCGTGCAGAAAATGATCACTGGTTCCGATCGAGAGGCCTGGAATGCTTCGCGACTTCTCGAGCAACGGGCCTACAAACACCCGCTGGCCGAGGAGCAAAGGGAGCAGATGAAAGCCTGGCTTCAACAGATTCCCCCGCGCGTCAGAAGGAGCGGCAGCGAGTCGCGAGTGCTTACAAGCTCTAAGACAGGTCGTAGTCTCGTAAACTGGAATCGCCCAATTGAGCCATCTGCTCCGCTGCCCAGGTGGCCAACTGGGGGCGCTGCCGTGTCCTTCGTTCGCGTTCCCAGATATCAAATAGCGCCGTTTTAACGCTGGCCCGGTCTTGACTGACCAGCACCTCCAACCGGGAGTCAGGCTGCTCGTAACACGCCTCCACCTGAGCTTGCAGGGCCTTCTGCAGATCCTCTTCGTGACGCCCCGCGGCAATACAAGAGTAGGGATCACCATCGTCGTAATCTACGACCTTTTCGCGGGGGGTAGGGCGCACCGGCTTGGAAGTCACTGAACCCCGACCTGTTCGTTCTCTGCGCGCTTAGCGACTGCGGAGAGATAGGAATTTACCTTAGCCATCTGTCCCTGGTTAGGTGCGAGAAATTGCATTCCTGCAACGCACGAGCGGATTTCGCTGTCTGCCGTTTGCGGCGCGATCAGTGTCCAGGCCACACGAGCGTTCACCACAATTTCACCCACACTGGTGACGTCGGTATCGATAAGCAGTTCCATCACGCTGCCCACCTGCAGCGGTCCCTGGCAGTCGAGTTTCATTCCCCCCGGGGTGAGATCGAGAGCGACCGCGCGATAATAAGGAAGGTTGCGACCCATGACGCGCAAGCTCACCCGGGTTCGCTCGGTCTGGCGAACTTCGGCTAACTGTTCGGGGGCTCGGACCAGGCAATACTTCCTCAGGGTTTCTGCCAGTTCGTTCCGCTCGGTGGGCGGCAGGTTGGGCTGAGCCACGCCGATGTAGCCATCTCCCCGGGAAGGGCGGCAGGCGGTAACTGTGACCGATACGTCGAGCTTGTCCTTAGGGGCGGGTAAAGTGAGAGGAAAGCGGACCCGCATTTTGGAGCCTGCTTTCTTAGATTGGCGCAGGAGAAAGCAGATGTTGCCTTCGCGAATGTCGATGAAGTGCACCCATTCCGGCGCGGAACGAAAGAAATTAAGCATTGCAAAGGTTAAAGCATTCGAGAGGCCCAAAGGTTCCGACCTCAAATCGGGAGGGGCTCATCGATTCCAGGGCATTCTCGCCAGCAGCAAGGCCATACCACACCAGTCCGTCACCCCGGCAAAGATCAAACCGCTTCCCACAAAGCCGGAAAGGAGGTAACCGGCCGGATGGATCCGCCAGCCCAACACAAGGCCCAGAAGCACCAGAGAACCGACAACGATACGAACCTGCCTTTCCAAGGAAATCGCCTGGACCAGGGTGCGCGTAACCGGGAGCCCGGCCTGCTCCCAGGCCAGAATCCCCCCCTGCACTAGAAAAACCTGTTCGAAGCCGGCTTTCTCCAGTTGAGCGCAGGCCAGTTCCGCCCTGGAGCCCGAACGGCACAGCACGTAAATCGGTTGCTGCCTGGCCTCGGCCAGATGAACCTGTGGATCCATCTGGCCCAGCGGCATCAGTCGGGCCCCCTCAACACGCACCTCGGCGTGTTCTCGAGGGGTGCGTACATCCACAACGTGCAAAAGTTCGCCAGCCTGGCGACGCTGGTGTAGTTCTTGAGGTAAAACGGATTTAGGCACGGGGTTTCTCCTACTCTCGGTCAGGGTCTGGCCGATCGACATATTGACAATACTATATAATTGTATTTACATAAGATTGTAAACCCCCCACAGCCAATCAAGCTGAAGGAAAGGAAGACCTATGACAATCTGGACGGTCCTCAAAATCATGATCGGCGCAGTGCTCGGGCTAGGCCTCAGCTCGCTATCAAAGAGCTACGGAACCACCTGAGGCTTAACGTGTAACCCGCTAATTATGGCTCTCTTCGGGGCCTATTTGGGTTACACGCTTTCCGCCGTGAGCGGAAACCCGTAGAGAAAACACCTCGACGAGCCCGGACCGTTATGACGGATGGAGGTCGAAATGGCGTATCTGAGAAATTTCGCGTCGGAGAGCGGCTCGAAAATCAGGATGGGCCAGTTCGATCAGGCCCTCCGCTCGCTGACGAAGGTTCAAGCCGTGCAGATTGAGGCGTCCATATTCGGTAACCACCCATTGCACGTGGCCGCGCGTGGTCACCACGCCGGCACCCGGCTTTAAGCTGCAAACGATGCGCGAGAGGCGCCCGCCCGCGGCGGTGGAAGGCAAGGCAATCACCGCGCAGCCTCCCGTGGACAGGACAGCCCCGCGCATAAAATCCATCTGGCCGCCGATTCCCGAAAAGATCGTAAAGCCGATAGAATCGGCGCATACCTGGCCCGACAAATCAACCTCGAGGGCCGAGTTGATGGCGCAAACCCGAGGGTTCTTACGGATTAAGGACACGTCGTTGGTGCGGTCACAGGGATGAAACTCCACCAGCGGGTTGTCATTGACATAATCGTACAAAGCCTGAGTGCCGCTGACGAAGCTGGTGACCGTCCGATTCGGGTGGACGCTTTTGTAGCGGTTCGTGATCACCCCGGCCCGCAACAACGGCAGCAGACCATCGGAAAACATCTCGGTGTGAACCCCCAGGTCTTGCTTGTTTCCCAGTCTCTGGAGCACGGCGTCCGGAATCGCTCCGATGCCCATCTGCAAGGTGGCGCCGTCGGGAACCAGCTCGGCCACCAGCTCGCCAATGCTTTGTTCCACGGCTCCGATCTGGGCCGGCGTGGTTTGCGGCAAAGGCCGGTCAACGATCGTGTAAGCAGCCAGGCTCTTCAATGGAATCACGCCGTTTCCGTGGGTGCGGGGCATCTGGCGGTTGATCTGCGCCAGGGTGGTTCGGGCATTCTGCGCAGCCGACAGCGCGGCGTCCACCGAAGTGCCCAGTGAGCAGTTGCCGTGGGCGTCAGGCGGGGAAAGATGAAGGATGGCTGCATCCAGGGGCACGGCGCCTCCACTGAAGAGAGCAGGAATGTCGGATAAAAAAGTGGGGACATAGTCAGCCCTGCCCGCCGCCACCGCCTCCCGGAGCCCGGGGCCAACGAATAGGGAATTGGAGAAGATCCGCCCTAAAAATTCCACTCCCTGGAACGGGCTAGGTCCGTCAAGATGAAGATGATAAAGTTGCAAGTCGCGCAGGTCGGTGCGCGCACACAGAGCGGAAAGCAACTCCTTGGGCGTGGCGGCCGCCCCGTGGACAAACGCGCGTTGCCCGCTCTGAATGCATTGAACGACTTCAGCCGGCGAAACGGCGCGAGATTCCCAAGTAGACATATCCAAAGCCTAACCCGGCAGGGTATCGTGAACTATGACCTGCATCATAGCCCAGGCTATGGCTCGGCCACCTCGAGGGGCGCCTTGCGTAACCGCACCAAGAATGCGCAGCCACGTCCCGGCTGACTGTAAATCGTCAACTCGCCACCCATCGCGCGGGCCAGCACCCGGGCCAGCGGGAGCCCCAGGCCGACACCGCCGGCCTGCCGACTGCGGTCCGGTTCCAATCGAAAATAGCGCTCAAACAACTTTTCCCAATATTGGGCGGCGATTCCCGGCCCATCGTCCTCGACCACCACAAACAGATCGTCTCCGCCACGGAAATACTCGGCCGGAATCCAGGGAGAATTGTCGCCAACCCACAACTGAATGCGGGCTTGCGCTCCGGCGTAGCGCAAGGCGTTGTCCAGCAGGTTGCGCAAAATCTGCTCCAGACGGCGCGGGTCGGTCAGGGCCACCTGACGACTCACACGCAGTTCCATTCGATCCCCTCCGAGCAGCGGCTGATAGCGAGCCGCCAGCTGATTCAAGAAAGGCTCCAAGGCTAAGCTCTCGAGCTCGATCTGGGGGCTGGTTTCAGCCCAGGAGATCTGCATCAATCCTTCCACCAGCTCGATCAGGCGGGTCAATTCCCCCTGGACCTCCAAACCCACTTCCGCGCGAGTCTCCTCGTCCAAATCAGGGCGCGACAGAAACTCCAGGTCGATGCGCAGAACCGTCAGCGGATTGCGCAGCTCGTGGGAGGTGTCCTGGAGCAACCGTTCCTGTGCTCGGAACAGCTTCTCGACGCGGTCAAGCAACCCGTTGATGGTGGCAGAGACCTGCTCGACCTCTCGGACCGAATTGTTCACCGGCACACGTTCGTGGACTCCTCCGCTCTCGGCAATCCAGCGAGCCTTGGCCGAGAGAGCTTCCAGCGGACTGCAAATGCGCCGCAGTATCTGATAGCAGATCAAAGCCGCCAGGACCGAGGTGACAGCCCATAGAGCCACGATTTTGACCACGCTATTGGCCAGGCTGCGCTCGGCCAGTTCGACCGACTCGGCCACCCGGATCAACCCCAATTGGCCAGCTGCTTCCAACTGGTGGATGCGCAACTGATTCCCTTCGGGCGTCTGCACGGTGCGGAAATAGGTTCCCGACAGCCACTGCCCAGGAAGGGCTCCTTCTAGATTGGAAGATCGGCGCAGCAATCGGCCCTGCCTGTCCAGGATTTCCACAAACACCTTGCCCAGCTCTTCCAGAGAGTGGTGAGGAGGTTCCATTAAACCTTCCGGCAGACTTCCTACCTGCAACTGGTGGGCCAACCAGAGCGCGCGCAGCTCCAGATTGCGGTCGATGTCGCTCAGCAGTTCCCGGCGTAAAGTAGAATACTCCCCCAGACCCAAGATCACCGACAGAGCTCCGAAGGCCAGCGCCAGACTCCACCACAGTTTTCCAAAGAGCGACATAAAACCAGGATTTGGCATCCCCGACTCGCGGGCCTCCAGGAATGCGACTCGAAATCTGAAGGCCAGACTATTGCCAGTCCGAACAGGCTCAATTCGAGGGAGGGTGTGTAGGCATGAATAATTCTGAATGGTGCGGCATCCTCTCCTCCGGCCAGTTTATGCCGCACGGCCACTGCTACTTGTGGGATCCCGGGCTGGTCTGGCTGCACGTCATCTCGGATGCCCTGATCGCCCTGGCCTACATCTCCATTCCCTTTACCCTGGCAACCTTTATTCGCAAGCGCAAAGACATCCCTTTTAACTGGATGTTCGCCTGTTTCGGCATGTTCATTATCGCTTGCGGTGCGACCCATGTGATGGAAGTTTGGACGTTATGGATCCCAACCTACTGGTTGGCGGGTTGGATCAAAGCCATCACGGCGGCTGCCTCCGTGCCAACGGCCATCCTGCTGATCCGACTCCTACCCAAGGCGCTGGCTATGCCGACTCTCAATCAGTGGCAACAGGCCCATGAAGAACTGAGCAGGGCGCACACGGCGCTGGAAGAGCGGGTTGCCGAGCGAACGTCCGAGTTGACTCGAAAGAACCAGGATCTGGCACGAGAAATCGCAGAGCGGACCCAGGCGCAGGAGGCCCTGCACGAGAGCGAGGCACTCAAAGCGGCCGTCATGGAAGCCGCCCTCGATGCCATTGTGATTATGGATCACCACGGAAGAATTCGTGAATTTAATCCGGCCGCCGAGGAAATCTTCGGCTACACTCGCGACCAGGTGGTGGGACAAGAACTGGCGGAACTGCTGATCCCAACCCTTCAGCGCTATCTCGCGACCGGCGTGGAGCACGTGCTCGGCCAGCGTATCGAGGTACCGGCGCTCCGGAGAAATGGAACCGAGTTCCCGGCCGAGGTCGCGGTGGTGCGCATTCGCTCCCAGGGAGACCCCGTATTTACCGGATACATTCGTGACATCACTCATCGCCGTCAGGCGGCCGAGGCGGAAGCCTTGCGCCGGGCCAAAGAAGCCGCTGAGGAGGCCAACGGCGAACTGGAGGCTTTCAGCTATTCCGTGGCCCACGACCTGCGAGCCCCACTTCGCGCCATTAACGGGTTCAGTACCGCTCTGTTGGAAGACTGGGGACCGCACTTTGACGAGCCGGCCAGAAAAGACCTCAACCGAATCATCGCGGGCGCCGCCAGAATGGGGGATCTGATCGATGCGTTGCTGGCCCTGGCCCGCCTAACCCGTACGGAACCGCAACGGGAGGAAGCGAATCTAAGCGTGATGGCAGGCAGGGTGGTCGCTCAACTCGAGGCAGCGGATCCGAAGCGAGCACCGGTGGAATGGTCGATAGCGGAGAATATGGTGGTGCAGGGAGACGCCAAGTTGCTGCAGGCCGTTCTCGAAAATCTGCTGGGAAATGCCTGGAAATTCACCAGCAAAAACAGCTCGCCTCGGATCGAAATTGGACAGATGCTTCACGAAGGGCTGGAAACCTACTACGTCAAGGACAATGGGGTGGGGTTTGACATGAGCCTGGTAGAGAAATTGTTTGCTCCTTTTCGACGCTTGCACACGATCCAGGAATTCGAAGGGACAGGCATTGGTCTGGCCACCGTGCAGCGGATCGTGCGGCGACACGGAGGAAAGGTCTGGGCGGAGGCCATCCAGAACGAGGGAGCGACCTTCTACTTCACTCTCTCGTCGAAGGAGCTAAATTTCCATGCGCGGTAAAGTGATTCTACTGGTGGAGGACAACCCGGACGACGAGGAATTGACGCTCCGGGCCCTCCGCAAAAATAACATTGGCAATCAGGTAGTGGTGGCTCGCAATGGGGAGACCGCCGTGGACTACCTCTTCGCTACGGGCGAGTACGCGGATCAAAAAGACCATTCTCTCCCCCAGGTTGTCTTGCTGGATTTGAACTTACCCAGGATGAACGGTCTCGACGTGCTGCGCAAAATTCGGGCCGATGAGCGGACGCGTTTCCTTCCGGTGGTGATCCTCACCTCTTCCCGAGAAGACGAAGACATTCTGAACAGTTATTCGCTGGGAGCCAACAGCTATGTTCGCAAACCCGTAGATTTCGCTCAATTCCTCGAGGCGGTAAAAACCCTCGGATTATTCTGGCTCCTTCTCAACGAAGTCCCCCGGGGCTCATCGTCAGTCTAAAGTGGCGGAAGATTGCCTGGAGTGGCCACTCATTCTTTTGCTGGGCATCTCCCCCGAGTCGGTCAGCTTTCCAGCCGGTGAATATCGCACGGTCCGTCTCGCTGAGTGCTCCCAGCCGCTGCAGACGGCCCGGAGGCCAACGCCGCTACATAAGATGAGATCCGGGTTTAGACTCATGAACTGCAGGCCCTCACTTACGCTGTGGCGCACGACCTGAAAGCCCCATTACGCGCTGTCAGCGGCTTCGGCGAAGTATTGCTGAGTAAATATCAGGAAAATCTAGCGCCCGAGGGAAAGCGCCTGCTGGAGCGGATGTGCGCCAACTCGCAGCGCATGTCGGAAATGCTGGAGGGACTGCTGCAACTCTCCCGGCTTTTCCACGAGCCCTTACAGCCAGGCCGAATTGACCTCAGAGCGATGGTCTCGAGCTTGTTTGAGCAACTCGGCTACCGCGAGCCCGAACGGTCGGTCCAGGTGGTTGTGGCCGAAGGGTTATCCGTCTTCGCCGACGCCCGTCTGGTCAAAACTCTTTACCAGCATCTGCTGGGAAACGCCTGGAAGTTCACGGCTCCGAAGGCGGTCGCACGCATCGAGGTAAGAAAAAAACAGGGAGCGTTCTTTGTGAGAGACAATGGCGTCGGCTATGAAATGCGCTATGCAGAAAAGCTCTTCGCGCCCTTCCAGCGCTTGCACGGGTCTGAGTTCGAGGGACTGGGAATCGGGCTGGCCGCCGCGGCTCGCATCGTCAGCCGCCACGGGGGGAGAATCTGGGCGGAGGCCGCGCTGGACCACGGCGCCACCGTTTTCTTCACGCTGGAGTGATCCAGATCATACCTACCAACGACCCCAGCACGCATAGTTCTAGAATGAAAACCGCATTTTTTAGCACACACAAGTGGGAGCGCGAAGTTTTCGCAGGCTCAAACCACGAAATCGTCTTCTTCGAAACCTCTTTGAATTCAAGCACGACTTCCCTGGCCGCCGGCTACCCGGCAGTGTGCGTGTTCGTCAACGACAAGTTGGATGAGGCGGTGCTCCGAGCTTTACAGGCCGGGGGGACGCGCTTTTTGGCTCTCCGTTCGGCCGGCTTCAATCATGTGGACCTGAAAGCCGCCCGGGATTTGGGTTTCGAGGTGGCGCGTGTGCCCGCCTACTCCCCCCACTCCGTGGCCGAACATACAATCGCCTTGATGCTTTGCCTGAACCGAAAACTGCACCGAGCCCACGCTCGCACTCGGGAGCACAATTTTCTGTTGGACGGTTTGTTGGGTTTTGATTTCCATGGGCGCACCATCGGGGTGGTGGGAGCAGGAAAGATCGGCGCCGTCGTGTCCCAAATTATGCGGGCCTTTGGCTGCCAGGTGCTGGTCTGCGATCCGGCTTTGCCGGATTCCGTAAGCCTGGAAAGATTGCTCGAGCAAAGTGACGTGGTGACGCTTCACTGTCCACTCAGCCCCGCCACCCATCACCTGATAGGAGCTGAACAGTTAGCCCGAATGAAACCAGGCTCTATGCTGATCAACACCGGTCGCGGTGGACTGGTCGACAGCCGAGCCCTGCTCGCGAGCCTGAAATCCGGCCATCTGGGGGCTCTGGGCCTGGATGTTTATGAAGAAGAAGAGTCACTTTTTTTCAGGGACCTGTCCGACAGCCCGTTACAAGACGATGTGCTGGCACGACTGCTGACCTTCCCCAACGTGTTGATTACCGCCCACCAGGGATTTTTCACAACCGAAGCATTGCAAAATATCGCCAGCGCGACCCTGGAAAACCTCACTGAGTTCGAGAGGTGCGGTCGCGCCAGTGAGGCCAACTCGGTTCGGCTTGTTGAGGTTCGGTCTTAAAAAAACTCCGACTTCCCGGAGCACCAAGCCGGGACTCGCTGGGAGGCGTGACGAAGGCGCGGCCCGTGAAAGCGCTCTTATTCGCACAGAATGGGCCAGCCAGCTCGGACCCGCGTTTGGCGGGGCTGAGCCTGTTCCAGCTAGCCCTCTATGATCAGCCCGCCTTGCGTTACTGTTTTGTCAACCTCATGCAGTGGGGAATTCAGGACATCGTGGTGATCGGCCCCGGCGCCCAACTGATGCCCATCTTGGGGGATGGAGCGGCCTATGGTGTACGCGTTTCCTACATCGATCCGCCCCAGGTATTTGACCTTTTTCACACCCTTCAGAAGTACGCAAAGCTTCTTGAAAGCGACCAGGTTTGCCTGATGTCGGCACACAATTTCTTTTGGGGGGCAGATCTGACGGAGGTGGCCAATCTGCGTGAGGGAGCTAAAATTCTGGCGCAACGGGTAGTTGGCCGCGAGCACTACTCGGTGCTGGAGATCGACTCCCTACCCTGGAGGGTGCCCGACCTCGGGTTTTATGCACCAGGGCTGCTGGAAGTCGCCAGCAAGCTCACCAGTCGTGGCTCGCTCAGTTTGGACCTGGAAGTGCTCAATCGCCAGTACGCCGACGAGAACCGGCTGGAGGTCGTGCGCCTGGGCGGCGATGTCGTGTGGTGCGACCTGCAGGATTGGGATTCTAGTTGGGATGCCGCGCGCCAGGCGGAGGCCTGGGAGGAAATGACCACGTCCAAGGCTGCCTGCCTGGAGGAAGTGGCGCTTCGGAGCGGATGGATCAGCGCGGAACAGGGGGCAGTTCTGTATGAGAGCTATGGGCCTGGACTCTATCGGGAGTATTTGAGGGCTCTCTTTATCAGCGCCGGAATTTGGCCGGAAGAAGAACGCGGGCTGCGCCTCGTATAACTATGAGACCCGCTTTCGAACCTCTTCGAGTTCCATCAGGGCGGCCGAGAAATTAAATTGGTGGACAAGTTTCTCCAATCGATCGAGCTGACCGGCCAGGAGCGGGGAACAATGGATCAATTCCTGCACACTATCCAGTGAGTCTCCCATCCCACCTTCCAGATCCCGTTTCAGACGATGGAGCGCCGCGAAAGTCTGCTGCAGATTCTCACCGGTCCAACCCTCGGGAACGGGCCTGACCGCCCTGCCTGATGGCAACTCTCGAGTCAGGCTGGCGGCCGAAGCCCGCAGGTCCTGAACGAGCGCGGGCACAGCGGCCAGAGCACGGGCTGTCTCTCCGGTGCGGGTCAACTGCTCAAGATTGCGGCAGGTCTGGGCCAACCGCTCGGCACCTAGATTGGCGGCCAATCCGTGTAGCGAGTGAACGCAAAACTGGAGGCCGGTCAGGTTGCTCTGGCTGGAGGCCAGTTCCAGCTCTTGCGCGGTATGCTCACAACGTTCTGCGAAATCTAGCAGCAGAGAGCGGTAGAAACTGGGATTGCCACCGCAAATCTTTAGACCGAGCTGGCTGTTGACCGCGCTCAGGATAGGAAAGTCCGAGCCGGACACCTTCATTTCCAGGGGCAGCCACTGGCGCAAGCGTTCGAACCAGCTGTCAGGGTCGATGGGCTTGCTCAGAAATGCGTCCATGCCTGCATCCTGACAGCGTTGCCTCTGCTCGGCCAAAACGTGAGAGGTGGTGGCGATGATGGGAACCTGATCAAACTCAGGGAACTGACGGATCAGCCTGGCCGCTGCCACTCCATCCAGTTCCGGCATCTCCAGGTCCATCAGGATCAGCCGCCAGGGGCTCTCCTGGCCGCACTGCCTGACCTTCTCAAGTGCTTCCCGGCCATTGGAGGCCACTTCCACCACCACGCCGGCATTCTCCAGCAATTCGCAGACGATGCGTTGATTCGGCACTTGATCCTCAACCAGCAGCACCTTGGTGCCCGGGCCTCCGGTCCGAGCAACCGTGGCGACCTGGGCCTGGCCGGTGGTCAGAAAGAGCTTGACGGTCACCAGCGTTCCCTGCCCGGCCTGGCTGTCAATGGTCAGACGCGCCTGCATCATTTCCGCCAATCGCTGACAACGTCTCAGTCCCAGGCGCTCGTTCTGCAAGGCGGAGAAAGGGTCTGACAGAGCGGCCAGCTGCTCTTGGGTCATCCCGATGCCGCTATCCAAAACCTTGAATTCCAGACCGACCTGGTGGTGATCTTGTTCGAGCAAATGAACAGTGAGAGACACTCTCCCACCGGCGGAAAACTTCACTCCGTTCTCCAACAAGCCAAAAAGCAATTGATTGAGGTAGACGGGGTCGCCCTGGACACGGGTGGGAACATCCGGGTCCAGGCGAATCTTGAGCTCGACGCCCTTGTCACAGGCGCGCGCCCCCAGCTGACCCAGTAGAGCCTGGGTGAGGGTGTCCAGCTGAAACTCCCGAATCTGGAGACGCGGAGTGGCCAGATCAGAGGAGGTAAACTCCAGCAACCGGTCCACCACCTCCAGCAGACCCTTCACGCCCGCCTGGATACTCTGCAAGTACTGGCACTGCTGTTCGTTCAGCGGAGTCAACTGCAACAGATGAGACATCCCCGCCACCGCATTCAAAGGATCGCGAATTTCGTGATTCAGGTTGGTCACGAAGACGTTCTTGAGACGATTGGATTCCTCGCTCAGGCGGCGGCTGGAGGCTGCCTCCAGGGCCTGCATGTCTAAAGGTTCGCCTAAAAGGACAAAGCCTCGAGCGTCCGCTACTAACTGAAAGAGCAGTCCCTCCCGGTCGGGTAACTGCAAGCGATACAGGCTGGCCTCAAAATCCAGGACGCCCACCGCTTTGCGAATACGCGCCGCTTCTTCGCTGGGCAGCAGATGGTAAAAGTTCTCCCCTAAAATTTGCTCGACTTCCCGCTCCAAGGCCGTGCTCATAGCGCGACTGCAAGCGACCACCTGTCCGTCCTGATCGCAGCGCAAGAAGAGCGTATTGTGAGAACGGCTGAGAGCACTCTCCAGCAGGTTCTGCGCGTTCAGGGCCATCTGTCGGAGTTTCTCAACTCTTATTCAAGGCCCTCCATTCTACGGATCATCCTGGAGCAAACCGCCAAGCATGAGAGAATAAGTCCAGAGAGTCCGCGACAAGGGGGCGCTATGAGAAACTTTATCCTCCCCTTGATGGTCGTTTTCGGCATGGCGGTTGGCTATGCTTCCCCGTTTTCGGACGCCTTCCAGCCCCTCAAGAAGGTCGACCAGGCGGCTGACCAGCCG
>JALHOV010000119.1 GCA_022842865.1 Vulcanimicrobiota bacterium
GGGCCGACATGCCCTGGGCCATGAGCCAGCTGACAAAGGAACCGTAGGTGTCCAGCAGAGGGACTCCGGACGGATTGGGGCCAGACTTTTCCTCGACGGTATGGGGAGCGTGGTCGGTAGAGAGAAAGTGGATGTCGCCAGCCAGGAAGGCGTCCAGCAGGCGGGCGCGGGTGCTGGCGCTACGCAACGGAGGATTCATTTTCAGGAAGGGGTTGCGCGAGTACTGCTTGCGGTTGTCCCAGTCGAAGAAGAGGTGGTGAGGAGTGGCTTCCCACACGACTCCGGGCAGCCCGTCGGCGTCCGGCCAGGAGTGACGTTCGGCCGCCATCAGTTCCGGCAAGCTGTCGGCCTGGGAAAGATGGGCCACGTGAAGGCGAAAGCCATAGCGGCGGGCCAGTCCCAGGGCGGTGCTGATGGCCTGCTGCTCGGCCTTTTCGGGCCGCGAGGCTTCGTGATTGGGGGCGTCCGCCAGTTGGCGCAGCATTTCCGGGTCTTCGCAGTGCATGGTCAGCCGGCAATTCTGGTAATGTTGCACCGCCTCGGCCAGGTCGGTGTCGTCGTGAAAAAAGAGCGGTCCGATACTGGGACCCATAAAGGCTTTGTAGTGGCGATGGCCGGACGGCCGGGTGCCGGGGCCCACCCCTAGATAGAATCCGATATCGATGGGCAGGTCGGCGACTGCCTGTTCTTTGGCGGCCAGCATTTCCTGGGAGACCGGCGGAACAGGGTTGTTGGGCATGTCGAGCATGCAGGTGACCCCGCCATTGAGGGCGGCCTGGGTGGCGGTGGTGAAGTCTTCTTTGTGTTCGTCGCCCTGGCGAAGGTGGGTATGCACGTCCACAAATCCCGGAAAAATCAGCTGGCCTTCGCCCAGCTTCAGATCGGGACGCATCCCAAGGTTGCCCACGCGCGTGATGTAGCCTTCACGAATCTCCACCTGGCCCCAGCGGGGACCGAAATGGGCGTCGACCAGACGTCCTTCGACGATCATAGCAGCTCCAATTCTTCGCTATGGAATCCGTAGTTGCAGTAGTAGCAACGCAGCTCCAGCGGCGTTCGGGATATGGCGTCAAACCGGGTGGGGACCCTTTCATGGCGGGTAATGCAGCCCCCATTGGGACAACGTACCAGGCCCAGGATGTGATCGGGTACTTCTACTTTGTGTTTCTGGGTGCGCTCGGAATTGCGGATCAGGTTGATGGTGGCCTGGG
This sequence comes from Vulcanimicrobiota bacterium, assembly GCA_022842865.1. GTDB lineage: Bacteria > Vulcanimicrobiota > Xenobia > Xenobiales > JADMJV01 > JADMJV01. The sequence continues at coordinate 1,212 of JALHOV010000119.1, forward strand.
GCGCAACCAGGGCCAGCTTGTTCATTTCTTCTTGCGATAACTCGCGGTTCTCCACCTTGACCAGGTCTTTGCGGCCCATATTCTTGGAATCCAGGCCGATTCCCACGGTCACCAGGTCGGAACCCTGGCGCAGCCCTAAGAGCTCGAGGACTTTGAGCGAGTTCCAGTGAGGGATGTGGTCGATCACGGTGCCGTGTTCGATGCGGTAGACTTTGTATTCTCTCATGATAGACCTAAGAGGAGGTAAAGTAAGGCCTTGCGCACGGCTACTCCGCCGGCCGCTTGCTGGAAGTAATACGCGTAGGTGGTTGCATCCACCTCGGGATGGATCTCGTCGACGCGCGGTAAGGGGTGAAGCACCCGCAGGTGAGGGCGGGCGTTGTGCAGGTGGGCGGCATTGAGGCGATAGATGCCTTTGACCTTTTCATATTCGGCTTCATCAGGCAGGCGCTCGCGTTGAATGCGTGTGCAGTAAAGAATGTCAACCTGGGGGATGACGTCTTCGAGCCGATCATGGATCTGATGGGGCCCATAGGATTTGGGCAGAGCCAGACTTTCGGGACTGATGCAGTGCAATTGTACTCCCGGGTAAAGGGATAGGGCGTCCACCAGGCTATGCACGGTGCGGCCGTATTTGAGGTCGCCCATAATTCCGATCGAGAGATTTTCGATGCGACCCTGGGTGGCTCGAATAGCGTAGAGATCCAGCAAAGTCTGAGTGGGGTGCTGGTTTTTGCCGTCCCCCGCGTTGATGACGGGCACGTCGCTGACGTCAGCCGCCCAGCGGGCGGCGCCGTCGCGGGGATGGCGCAAAACAATCGCATCGCAGTAGGCCGAGAACATTTTGATGGTGTCGTGCAGGCTCTCGCCTTTGGCTACCGAGCTGCCTTCCCCACTGGAAAAGCCGGCTTCACTGCCGCCCAATTGGTGGACGGCCGTTAGAAAGCTGTTGCGCGTGCGCGTACTGGCTTCATAAAATAATAGCGCCACCTGTCGATGTTCCAGGTGGCGCCCTCGATGGTTCTCGAGCTTGTGAGCCGTGTCCAAAACCAGTTCGATCTCGGCTCTACTTAAATCGCGAATGGAGACCAGACTGCGATTTTTGAGCATAGGCACCTCCGTCCGGTGACTGTGGGGTGCCTCGGCCAAATCCCTTGCGAAAGTTTATTCGTAGTTCTTCTTGGATTTCTTTTCCTTCTTCAGTTTGGGATCGGCCTTGGGCTTTTTGGTTTCTTTCTTCGCTTTTTGGTCTTTCTGAGCCATAATGAGCTCCTTCCAGCGGAACGGTTTGGTCGGGGAGGATTCCATCCGGGGCCTGGGCTGCCCTTCCGAGTGGGGAGAAAGGCTCTAAAGGAGTCAGAGTCGACCCATCTTTTTCAGCATGCGGCGCAGCTCCGGCTCGACCTCATCGGCCATTTTTTCATAGCCCTTATCGTTGGGGTGAATGGCGTCGGATTTGAGATCGGGCTGAGTAAGAATGTTGCCGAGGGCGTTAGCCACCAGTCCGGTATGGCGCCGGTCGGCCAACTGTCGGTAGCGCCCGGCGGCTTTGTTGGCGAAGAGCCCGTTTTGCACCCCGATTAGCAAGACCGGCGTCTGCTGGGCCTGCACTCGGCTGATAATCCGGTCCAGATTGGCGAAGGTTTCGTCGATCGGGACCTTTTGCATGAAGTCGTTGCCGCCCAGTTCCACCACAACCAGGGCGGGCTTGAGGTCCAGAACGTCCGTCTGCAGCCGATCCAGGGCCATTTTGCTGGTGTCCCCGTTGACCCCCTTGTTGACGATTTCCATTCCAAGGCGCTTTTGAAGGACCCCAACATAGCCGTGGTTGCTCTCGGCGCCCAGGCCATAGGAGAGGCTGTCGCCGAGCACCACGATGGGTCCGGACTTAGGCGCCAGAAAGTCGATGCGACGCGGCCACAGCCACCACAGTAGAACGACCAGGAGACAGACTCCCAGCACCAGTTTCTGCTTAATAGCTCACCATCTTATCGCTGACCGGGTCGTAGATGGCGGGCGGCTTGGGTTTAAGCGATTCCATTTCTCTAGAAACCCAACCCTGCAGCTTTTCCACCGGTTCCCGTCGCTCTTGCTCCCACTGGCGGATCTCCTGCAGCAGGTCCGCTCCGCCCACGCACAGGGCTTCCGGGTTGTCTCGCTGCTGTACGATGCGCTCGGCATAGCTTTCAATCATGGGCCGGTAGTAGTTGACGATACTGGCAGCCACCCGATCGGCCGCTTTGGTGAAACGGTCTTCATCCTCTTCGGCCAGGCGCAGAGTTTTCTCGGACATGGCGTTGTTTGGATTGATCGGGCCCAGGTTCTGGCCCATTCCCTTCAAGCGCACCGCTTCCTGAGTCAGCCTGGTGGCGTTTAGAATGTCGTTGGCCGGGCCCGCCGTAAGTTGGCCGCCGCCGCACTGATTCTCGGCGGCACGCCCGGCCAGGTTGGAGGCCACCTCGGCAAAGTAATACTCAAAGCTGGAGACCGGGTTGCTGGAGTTCTTCAGGAAGACGGCCGCGTTGGATCCGCCCCGGGGAGCAAAGCTGATGCTGTCGATGGCCTGAGGCAGATGTTCGGGATGACCGGTACGCTCGGCTAACTGCTCAAAGAGATGGCGAACCACCACATGCCCGAGCTCGTGGCAAACCGTCACGCGGAAGTTGGCGTCATCCAGAGTGACCGGCCCGGCCGTCCCAAAGACCTTCTCCAGGCGCGCCTGACGCCCGGACTGCGTGGTGATGACACCACGGGGAGCGGCTTTGTGAACCAGTTCGACCAGTTGACTGGTCTGGTCACCCCGGGTGGCCTCGGCCATTTCTTGCAGGGACTGGGGGTCCGCCTGAATGTTGTGCTGACGGCAGATGCTTTGAAGGATCTCCAGGCGTTCTTCCGGGCCGGAGGGAGTCCTCACTTCGACTTTCTGAAACAGTTCACTGGCTTCCCGATCGACGATTTCGGGACGGCTGGTGGTGGCCACTACCACTACCTTGGGATTTTCTCGCAGGTTGCGGCACAGGCAGGCCAGCAGTTGGTGCTGGCGAGTAGCGACTTCGTTGGCTTCGGTGCTGCGCACGCGAGCGGCCAGGTCCAGGTCTTCCAGGGCCAACACGCTGACGCCCCGGGGACTCTCACCGGCTAACTGAGTGGCCTGGCTGAAGTAGCCTTGCAGATGGTCAGAGGTCAGGTTGCCGGCTTCGACTCCCAGAGTGGAAATGTCGGCTTTCTGGAGGTCGCCGGCCAATCCGCGCAGCAGAGTGCTCTTGCCCGCGCCTGAGTTGCCGGAAAGGAGCACGGGCCAGCCCTTGTGGTTCTGCTCCAGGGCTTTCACCAGGGTCTGCAGGCTCTGGCGGGCCGCTGGTTGGCCGCCCATCGTTTGAAGGCTGTAGTTCTGGCTGTCGACCAGCCCGCTGTTGGGGCGGTTCAGGGGAGAAAGCGCGGGCCCCGCTTGAATGTCTACCGTATCTTTCGGCAGGTCGGACACTTGAGCCTGATAGCGTTGCGGCCCGGTGAAAGGAGCGGAAACTCCCTGCGGATGGATCTTCACCCGATGAAGATACGGATTGAGCCTGAAAAGGGTCTGAATTCAGGCTGGGAAGATTTAACAGTAAGTTTACAAACACTTTACTTGCCGTCTTTATACACCCCGACTTTTCGAGCGATAGCTATCTCGCACACGATACCCTGAATCAAAGCCGGGAGGTAACAAGACACTATGGCAATCGGAAACATCACGAACTTCAATCAGCAGGCAATGGATCAGCAGATGATGATCAACTCCATGCGCCGCGCCCAGATGATGGGCGGCTGCCAGGGACCGGGTTTTCCTCAGCAGCCTCCGCAGTGGCAGCAGGGACATGGCAATCTGCCCTACGCTCAGGTTGGAGACGGTGGTTTCCTTGGATTGCAGCAGCGCGGCGGCTACGCCACCGACCTCAACGGCAATGGCCGCTATGACGCCGGCCAGGATGGCGTGCTGGCGATGGACCTGAATCGGGATGGAAAGATCGACCGTGGCGAGATCGAAGGCAGCCGCCGGCGCTTGATGTCGATGGGCGGCAATTACGATTTTAATGGTGACGGCCGGGTGGGGCTGCTCGAGCGTTTGCAAGGCGGCGCCTTCGGTCGCGAGATGCGCGCCCGTGACCAGGACGGCGATGGTCGTATGTCCCAGTGGGAGTTTGCTCAGTCGGGTGGACGGGTGATGATGGACCAGAACCGGGACGGCCAGTTCCAGCCCTGGGAACAGCATAGCCCCTACAACTTCCCCACCCCCGGTTTCGGCCGCGGCTCGGTGGGCACCATCGACCCTTTCCATAACTTTACGGGCGTCAACCACCGTGGCAACGTGTGGGGCGGAGGTTTCCCCGGTGGAGGTTTCCCCGGCTTCGGCCGCTGAGCGATTTCATAGACCCTGAGAAACGGCCGTGGGGCTTACTCCGCGGCCGTTTCTCGTTCTCCAGGCCCCCGTGGAGGTGTGCAGTGCTTTCCCGTGGAGGTGGCCCCGGGTCGTGGACCCGTTCCGGCTTAGGGGCCACCCGTATAGGTGTGCAGTGCTTACCCGTGGAGGTGGCCTCCGGGTCGTGGACCCGTTCCGGCTTAGGGGCCACCCGTAGAGGTGTGCAGTGCTTACCCGTGGAGGTGGCCTCCGGGTCGTGGACCCGTTCCGGGTCGTGGACCCGTTCCGGCTCGTGGACCCGTTCCGGCTCGGGGCCCACCCGCAGAGGTGCACAGTGCTTTCCCGTGGAGGTGGCCTCCGGGTCGTGGACCCGTTCCGGCTTAGGGGCCACCCGTAGAGGTGTGCAGTGCTTACCCGTGGGGGTGGCCCCCGGTCGTGGGCAAGATCCCGTCCGGGGGGAGCGAAGGCTGAGCCGTGGTAGAGTTAACCTGGCGTGGAAGTGTGGCCATCCTGGAGTTAAACCGGCCGGAGGCGCGCAATGCATTGAACTGGGAGCTGCTGTCAGCTCTGGAAATGCGCCTGGGCGAGGTGGGGGAGGCGCATTGTGTGGTTTTGCGGGGCGCGGGAGGCGTCTTCAGCGCCGGAGCGGACCTGCGCGAGCGCCAGACCATGAACGCCGAGCAAAGAACGCAGCATACCCGGCGCATCGCGGCCCTGTGCGCTAGGATCGAGTGTCTGCCCATGCCGGTGGCGGCTGCGGTGGAGGGTTACTGTTTGGCCGGAGGGCTGGAACTGGCCTTAGCCTGTGACCTGCGCTTTGCCTCGGAGTCGGCGGTGTTCGGATTTCCCGAAGTGAAGCTGGGCATTTTTCCCGGTGCCGATGGTCCGTTGCGTCTGACTCGCTTGCTCGGGCCAGGTCGAGCGGCGCGTCTGCTCTACTCGGGCCTGCGCTTCGGTGCTGTCGAGGCGGCCGCCCTGGGGTTGGCCGATCCCGGGGACGCGCTGGAGTGGGCCGAGCAGGTGGCGGGCAACTCCAACGCGGCCGTGCGGGCTTTAAAGGCGGGACTTCGGGCCGCTCGCGACCTGCCGTTCGCCCAGGCCCAGGCGGTCTTGCGCGAGTTTCGCGAGCCCCTGGATGGCTCCGATGAGTACACGGCCGCTCTGGCGCGGTTTCCATCGAGGGGATATCAACACTCGGAGTAGCCCTCGATGCCGAAGAGCATGTCGCCGGCCTGAAAGGTATGATCCTTGGGGTTGATGAGGATCTTGCCTTCGCCTCGGCGCACGGCGATGGGGATGACGCCGTTGTTTTCGCGCGCTTCCTTGAGAATGGCAGGGAAAGGTTTTCCGATCCAGCTCTCATCGAGCTTCAGAGTCACGATGTGAGAGCCGCTGCTGGGGTGGAGTAAGTTCTGAAAGATGCGCGCCTGGCCGGCGTCGATAGCGGCCTGGGCCAACAGGCTGCCTGAGAGTTCGCCCGACAACACGACCTCGTTGATGCCCCCAAGGCGCAAGTGGGGCTCCGACTCGGAACTGGAAAGTTCGGCGCAAGATAAGATGCTGGGATGCAATTTTTCGATGGTCAGAGCGGCCAGCACGGTGCGGGCGTCGGCGTCCTGGGGACTGCGACCGCCGCTTCGATCGGACATGATAAGCGCTACCTGAGCTTTGGCCAGACCAGCTCGTTCCAGGGCGGCGATGCGGGTAAAGTCGTCGCGAACGAAGCGCACTCGCCGGGGGAAGGGCAAGAACGAGAGATTGGGAGGGTTGTCCAACTCGCTGATAATGACGAAGTCTTTGTGCTTGAACTTGGGGCTGGCCTGGAGTTCTTTCAGGGTGACCGCCACTCCGGAATTCCAGCCGCAGATCAAGACGTGTTCTGAGAGTTCGTTGAGTAACAGGCCTTCCAAGAAATTGCCTCCTCGTTTCATGCGTTCCGTGACCACCGCCGAAACGGAGCCGGTCAGGATGGAGAAAAAAGCCACCCCGGAAAAAATCAGCATCAAGGCCGTGAGCTTGCCGCCGATAGTGGGTGGGAACTGGTCGACCCACTGGTTCGAGAGAAAACTGAAGATGGCGCTCCAGAACGAAGTCACGAGGCCCTGGAGGGTAAAGCCGTAGGTCGCTGTCAGGCCGAGCGTCCCTACCAGCACGGCCGCAGCCAACAGCACGATGACGCCCAGCGACTGCACCGTGCGCGTGCCGGCGGGCAGCGAGTAGAGTTTGACCAGCCGGACCAGACGCAACAACCTTAACAGGCGCACGACTCGAAGGCCCGCTGTCAGGCGGAAAACCTGGAGACCGGGCAAGATGGCCAGAATATCCAACCAGCAATCCTTGAAAAAGGTACGAAACTCATCGGAAGCCAGGTATCGAATGGTCAGTTCGATCACAAACAGGGCTGTGATAACCATCTGAGCGGCGATGACCTGGCGATACTGAGCCGAGTCGGGTCGTACCAGCACTTCTTCGCCCAGCAGCACCACCGAGACCAGGATGAGCAGAAAGATAGGAAGCTCAAACCACAAGTGTCCCACGGTGCGACGGCACCATTCCCGAACGCGCATCAGGCCGAGTTCGACGGCCGAAGGATACCCCTTGTTTTGAGAAGATCCAGGAGTTGTTCCACGGAGTTCTCCAGCGGTTGCAGCGGCAGGCGAAGTTCCGGGTGCTGGGGTCGTTCGTAGGGTGAGGATACGCCGGTGAATTCGGGGATTTCGCCGCGCTGAGCGCGGGCGTAAAGGCCTTTGGGATCGCGGCGCAGGCACTCCTCCAGGGGGCAATCGACAAAAATCTCCAGGAAGCGGCCCGGCTCTACCCTTTGGCGCGCTTGCTCGCGATCTTCGGCAAAGGGAGAGATGAAACTGGCCAAAACGATGTTGCCGTGCTCAAACGCCAGGCGGGTGACTTCGGCCGCTCGACGCACGTTTTCTTTGCGGGCGGCCGCGCTGAAGGGCAAGTCAGAGTTCAGGCCGTGACGCAGGTTGTCACCGTCCAGACTGAAGGTGTTGCATCCCTGCGCGAAGAGCGCTCTTTCTAAAGCCTGGGCCAGGGTGGACTTGCCCGAACCAGAGAGGCCGGTGAACCAGAGCACGCAGGCCAGGTGCCCTTGCCGTTCTTCGCGCTGGCTGCGGGCGACGGTTGCTCGGTACGGGTAAATGCGCTGGTCTTTTTCCGGGTCGGGGGCGGCACCTCGAATCATGCCGGCGGCCACGGTCTGGTGGGAGTGCGGGTCCACCAGGGCCAGGCTTCCGGTTTCCCGATTTCGGTCGTAAGGGTCAAAAAAGACGGCTTCACTACACACCAGTCGCACCCGTCCGATCTGGTTGAGCTCGAGCGTTTGGGCCGGTTGGCGATGCAGACTGTCTACATCCAACTGATAATGCACGTGTTCCACCTGGCAGCGGATTTTGCGCGAAGTGTGCAGCAGCCAGTAGGGCGCCTGAACCTGCAGAGGGCGCGCGTCGGTCCAGCACAAGTTGACGTCCAGTCGGGTGGCCCGTTCGGGCTGGTTGGCGGTGCGCGCGACCATGGTGCCCCGCCCGGCCTCTCTTTCGTCATGCAGAGTGAGAATGACCGATTGGCCGGCAACCCCCTCTTCTATTTCGCCTTCCGGCCCCAGGATGGCGCGGATGGTGGAGGTGGTCTCGGAGGGCAGTAAAGTGACTTGTTGACCCGCGCGCACCCGTCCGGAAAGGATGCGCCCTGCCAGACCCCGGAAATCCTGATGGGGTCGGACCACGCACTGCACCGCCAGGCGAAAATCCACCTGGTTGAGCAGACTGCCCAGGTGGACGTGCTGCAGGTGCTGCAGCAAGGTGGGTCCCTCATACCATGTCATAGGGGCACTTTTGTGGACCACATTGTCGCCCTCCAGGGCGCTGACGGGGATGGTTACGATACTGGCGATTTTGAGCCGGTCGGCGTAGTCATAAAACTCTTGCTCAATTCTACTGAATACGCTGTGTTGGAAACCGACCGCGTCCATCTTGTTGACGGCCAGCACGATCTGGGGCACTCCCAACAGCGAGCAAAGCAGCGTGTGGCGGCGGGTTTGGGTGGTGATTCCTTTGCGCGCGTCGACCAGGATCACGGCCAGGTCGGCGGTGCTGGCGCCGGTGAGCATGTTGCGGGTGTACTGCTCGTGCCCGGGGGTGTCGGCCAGGATGAATTGGCGGCCCTGAATTTCAAAGTAGCGATAGGCGACGTCGATAGTGATCTTTTGCTCGCGCTCGTCACGCAAGCCATCGGTCAGGTAGGCGAGATCGGTCAGGCCCTGGAGCACGTCGCTGGGAATCAGATCTTTGTCGCGCAAGAGTCGACCGATCAGGGTGCTTTTGCCATCGTCGACGCTGCCGGCGGTCACCAAGCGTAGCATCAGAAATAGCCCAATCGCTTGCGATCTTCCATGGCGGCCTGACTACGTTGGTCGTCGGCGCGGGTGCCGCGTTCGCTCTCGCGAGTAGTTTCCAGCTCGGTCAGGATGTCTGCCACGGTTTGCGCCTGTGAGCGCATGGCTCCGGTGCACGTCATGTCGCCGATAGTGCGAAAGCGAACCAGTTCTTCAAAACCCTGGTCATCTGGCAGCAACTGCGAATTGACGCGCCGGCGCCGAGCAAAGTAGAGCGAAGGAACTTCGAGTCGGTAGCGCTGGATGTATCTCCAGATGTCCAGTTCGGTCCAGTTGCTGAGCGGGAAGATGCGAAAGTGTTCGTTAGGATGATGAAATGCGTTGACCAGATTCCAGAATTCCGGACGTTGCTCTTTGGGACGCCATTGGCCGTGCGCATCCCGGTGCGAAAAGAAGCGTTCCTTGGCGCGCGCTTTTTCCTCATCACGACGGGCGCCCCCCAGTAGCCCGTCCAGGCGATGTTGGGCCACAGCTTCCAGCAGGGTTACGCTCTGGGCGGCGTTACGACTGGGCTTCGGTCCTGTCTCTTCGACCACGGTTCCCCGGTCGATCGAGTCCTGCACTCGAGCGATGATCAAATGGGCCTGGAATTCTTGCACGAAGCGGTCTCGAAACTCCAGCGTTTCCGGAAAATTGTGTCCGGTATCCACGTGTAACAGCGGACAGGGAATGTGCAGAAAGGCCTGGCGGCAGAGGTGGGCCAGCACGATCGAGTCCTTGCCCCCCGAGAAAAGCAGCGCGGGGCGTTCCAGTTGGGCCACAGCCTCGCGTAGGTAAAAAATGGCTTCGTGCTCGAGGAGATTGGCCACGAAACGGCTATTGGGTGGCCAATCTTGAATTCCTGTGCGGGAACTTCTTGTAAACTCCAGCCCCCCGAGCACGAGCGTTGACAAAATAACTTAACGGTGTTAAGTTGTGTGTGTGGAAATCTTCTACCTGGTAGGTATGGTGATTGCGTTCGGCTTGCTATTGCCGGCTCCGTACTTTCTGACCGGCAAGTGTTTGCTCTGGGTCGCCCATCGTTTTCCGGACCCGCGTTTGCCAGAGGCGGCCCGGGCGGTGCGCCGCGCCGCCTGGACCTGTCTGTCATTGACGATTGTGGGCGGCCTTGCCTTCTCTAGCTGGTGTTATTACCAGGCCGTCAACTATGTGCGCGGACCCTGGCTGGATTTTGGGGCGGAACTCTGGGGACTGAGCTGTTTTCTCCCGGTGCTGGCCCTGGTCCAGGTGCTGGTGGCCATTGCCACCCCGGTGCGGGTGTCGATTGCCCCGACCGCGAACGACTTCGGGATGCGACGCTCCCCATCGGCGCCCTCTACGCTGGCTTGACATCCTCTGACTGACGTAGGTAGGTTGAAGTATGGGGTTGCTTTTCGTCTTAGGCCTCTTGGCCCTCGTCTTTTTGCTGGTGCCTTATGGTCTGACCCGGTTGGTCCTGCACCTGACCCTGGCCTGTTATCGGGACAAGACTTCGCCCCAGGCAGCCTCCGGAGTACGGGTCGCAGCGGCTGTCTGTTTTGGAGTCGGACTGCTGACCTGGGGCTCTTTCAGCTATACTTGTTGGTTGGAGTCAGTGAGAGGTTGGGGAATCGCCCTCTGGGTTTTGCCCCTGGCCTGCCATTGGGCGGCTCTGGCCATCCCTCTGCGAGTCAAGGTCCCTGGTCCGGCCACGGCCGAGGCCGAACCGGGCTTCAGCAGATTCTAGGCCTAAATTGGCCCCAGCCAGCAAAAAGGCCCCGCCCTGGAGGACGGGGCCTTTTTGTGGGGCTTACTTGTCTTTGAAGGTCGCCTTGCTGGCCAGAGCCGCGTGTGCGGCGGCCAGGCGGGCGATGGGCACGCGGAAGGGCGAGCAGCTGACGTAGTTGAGGCCGAGGGTGTGGCAGAAAGCCACGCTCTCGGGTTCGCCACCGTGTTCACCGCAAATGCCGATTTCCAGGTTGGGGTTCGAGGCCCGTCCTTCTTCCACGGCCATTCTCATCAGTCGGCCCACGCCAACCGTGTCGACCACCTGGAAGGGATCGTTTTTGAGAATCTTCTCTTCCAGGTAGACCGGGATGAACGTTCCGGCCGCGTCGTCACGGGAGTAGCCAAAGGTGGTCTGGGTCAGGTCGTTGGTGCCGAAGCTGAAGAAATCCGCGTTCTTGGCCAGCTCTCCGGCCACTACGGTGGCGCGGGGAAGCTCGATCATTGTGCCGATCTTGTATTTGACTTGAACGCCCCGGCGCTCCTGAACTTCCTTGGCGGCGGTCTCTACCAGGTTACGCGTGAAGCGCATCTCCTCGACGGTTCCGACACCGGGAATCATGATTTCGGGGCGCGCATCGACGCCGTCTTTGACCAGGTCGCAGGCCGCTTCGAGAATCGCCTTGACCTGCATCTTGTAGATTTCCGGATAGACGATGCCCAGCCGGCAGACGCGAAGACCGAGCATCGGGTTGAATTCCTTCATCGACTCGACCCGGGCAAGCATTTCCTCGATGGAATCCAGGGTCGCGTGGTGGTCTTCGCGGCGCTGGCGAATTTCGTCCAGCACCTTGTTGTAGGCGTCGGGTGCGTGGTCGCGCACGGTGCGCAGTCGGGCCACGTCGACCAGCAACTCGGAGTGGGCCGGCAAGAACTCGTGCAGGGGCGGATCGAGTAAGCGGATGATGACCCAGTGGCCGGCCATGGCCTGGAGGATTCCGTGGAAGTCCTTACGCTGAATGGGCAACAACTTGTCCAGACAGTCGGTGTAGATTTTCCAGGGACCCGCCTTTTTGGCGGTGACCGCGGCTAGAGCGGCCTGGGCTTCGGTGTGACGGCGATTGCCTTCCACCTGTTCGCTCAGTTCGCGCTGGGCGCGGAACTCTTCGCGGTGCAGCCCTTCCGCCTTGGCGGCGCTCAGGATCATCTCCTGAACGATGGGCAGGCGGTCGCGTTCCATGAACATGTGCTCGGTGCGGCACAGGCCCACGCCGGTGGCGCCGAAGTTACGGGCGCGCTGGGCGTCTTTGGGGGTGTCGGCGTTGGCGTAGACTCCCAGTTTGCGGAACTCGTCGGCCCAGCCGAGCAGAAGCTTGGTTTCTTCTGTGAGCTCGGAGGCTTCCTGAAGCTCGGTGTGGCCCAGGTAGACTTCGCCGGTGCCGCCGTCAAACGTCAGCCACTCGCCTTCGCCGAAGGTCTGGTCATTGACGGTGACCCTTTTCTTGTCCAGGTCGATGCGCAGGGCTTCGCAACCCACGATGCAGGGAATGCCCCAGCCGCGCGCCACCAGGGCGGCGTGCGAGGAAGGTCCACCGGTCGAGGTCAGGATGCCCTTGGCCACGGCCATACCATGAGCGTCGTCGGGAGTGGTTTCGGGGCGCACCAGGATGACCGGGTGACCCTTGGCGGCTTCTTCCACCGCGTCATTGGCTTCGAAGACCACCTTGCCGCAGGCCGCCCCAGGAGCGGCGCCGGTGCCCTTGGCCAGGTAACGGCCGGCGGCGTGGGCGGCCTTCTTGGCTTCGATCGGAATCGAGGGGTGGAGCAACTGGTCGAGTTGCGAGGGGGCGACGCGCAGGACTGCGTCTTCCCGGCTGATTAGCTTCTCCGTCACCATGTCCGAGGCGATCTTGATGGCGGCCGCGGCGGTGCGTTTGCCAGTGCGGGTCTGCAGCATCCAGAGCTTGCCCTTTTCAATGGTGAACTCCATGTCTTGCATCTCTTTGAAATGGGTTTCCAGGTTGCCGGAGACTTCCAGCAACTGCTTCCACATCTCGGGAGCTTCTTGGGAAAGCGCGTCGAGCGGCTTGGGAGTGCGGATACCGGCCACCACATCCTCGCCCTGGGCGTTGGTCAGGTAGTCGCCAACCGGCACTTTGGCGCCGGTGTTGTAGTCGCGGGTGAAGGCTACGCCGGTGCCGCAATCATCGCCCATATTGCCGAAGACCATCGACTGCACGGTGACGGCCGTGCCCAGGTCGTGGGCAATTTTCTCCTTGTCGCGGTAGACCATGGCGCGCGGGTTGCGCCAGCTGCGGAAGACGGCTTCCACCGACAGGCTAAGCTGTTCGTAGACGTCGTTGGGGAACTCACGATTGGCTTCGGCCTTGAACTTGGCCTTGAACTCCTGAACGAGGTCCTTGAGGGCCGAGGCCGGGATGAGGCTGTCCTCGGTGATGTTCAGCTCTTTCTTTTTCTTCTGCAGAAGCTTGTCGAACTCGTGCTTGGACAGGCCCATGACCACGTCCGAGAACATCATGATAAAGCGACGATAGGCGTCGTAGGCGAAGCGCTCGTCCTTGGAAATTTCGATGAGACCCTGGACGGTTTCATCGTTTAGGCCCAGGTTGAGGACGGTGTCCATCATGCCGGGCATGGAGAACTTGGCGCCAGAACGCACCGAGACGAGCAGGGGGTTCTTGCGGTCGCCGAAGCCTTTGTTCATCTTCTTCTCGATGGCGGCTACGGCCGTCTTGAGCTCGTCCTGCATGGAGGCCGGGAATTTGTTGCCGGCGTTGAGGTATACGTTGCAGACCTCGGTGGTGACCGTGAAGCCGGGAGGAACCGGGAAGCCCAGGCGGGTCATTTCGGCCAGGTTGGCGCCTTTGCCGCCCAGGATGTCGCGCATCTTGGCGTCGCCCTCTTCGAAGAGGTAAACGGCTTTGCCGTTGGTTAACTTGGATTTCCAGTCTTGAGTAAGAGTATCCGTCACGCTTGTATTACCTTTGCTGTGTAGAATAAGGAGAGAGAGAATTGCAGCCCGTTAGCAGGCTCCACCCGGGCTTTTACCCTTCATGCGAGGAGTATTCCTCCCCTTAGCCCTTTTTAAGCCCCGAAGCCGCTCATCTGGGCATCGTAGCTGATGGCTTTGATCAAATCCGAGAGGATGAGCGCCTCAATCGCTTTGGGAGTGAGATCGGCGGTAAAGCCCTTGATGATCTTGAGTTCGTCCTTATAGGTGCCCTTGAACATCTTCAGGAGGTCCATCACCTGAGGGTTGACCCCATGAAAAGTCTGCACGATGACCGGCAACTGGTCGGGCACGCCCGGGTCGGCCAGCAGAGTGCGCAGCCTGGGTTCTAGTTTTTCTTCGCGAATTGACATCGTGGCGGATTCGTGGACCCCGCTAGTCTTCCTCGGCCAGTCGTCCAGGCGAATCAGGTTCTCAAAATCGGTCACTTGCTCTTGGCGCGTAGACGCTTGCCCGCTTCCCGGAATTCGTGCGCGGCTTTCTGCAGAGCCAGCAGGCGGTCGACTCGTTGCTGTACTGTCAAGCGCAAGCTTGCTCGCACCAGGGTCGTGTCTACGTCTCGTTTGTAGACTTCAATAACCGGATCTGGTTCTAACACCTGACCTACTTCATCATCTGGTGCGGCGATTCCTAACTCCAGAGCTCCATCAGGGAGTTGGGTGGGTCGAAGAGGCCGCCGTCGAGTGCGGCCAGCTGTTTTTTCATGCCCATCTTCTGATAAAAGGCTTCGAGGTTGCGGAAGTTTCCCGGGGTTACCTCTTGCAGCGAGAAGTCGATGGGTAAATCGTCGTGAAGCCGGGTGAGTTGCAAGTTGAGCTCCAATCGCTCTCGGTGTTCCTGCAGTGCGTGATCGAGCAGGCCTGGCAGGGGACCGTACTGCTTGAGAAGCTTGACGGCGGTTTTGGGGCCAATTCCTGGAATGCCGGGGATGTTGTCGACTTCATCGCCGTTCAGGGCCAGGTAGGAGGCGATCTGGGAAGCGGGCACGCCAAAGAGCTCTTCCACTCGAGAGCCATCGATATATTCCAGGTTGGTGTTCTTGCCCGAGCCTTTAATGCGCAGCAGGCTGACCCGGGGGTGGATACAGGTTTGAGCCAGGTCTTTGTCATTGGAGACGACCACCACCTCGTGGCCGGCGGCGGCCCCTTTGGCGGCCAGGGTCGCTAGCACGTCGTCTGCCTCGTAGGTGTCATGGCGGTAGACGGTCACCCCGAGAGCCTCGAGTGCTTCTTCCACCAGCGGGACCTGCACGGTCATATCCTCTTTGGCGGTCGAGCGGGTGGCCTTGTAAGCGGGATCAAGCTGATAGCGGAAGCTCTTGGACTTGGATTCAAAGACCCAGGCCATATGGCGGATTTTCTCGCCGCGCCACAGATTGGATAGGATCCCCAGCACGCCGTGCACGGCGTTGGTAGGAATGCCGCCAGGGCCGCTCAGTGGGGGCAGGGCGTGGAAGGCCCGGTAGATCTGGAACATCGAGTCGAAGAGAAAAATTCTGGCCATAAATTCCAATAAAAAAAAACGAGAGCTTTGAAGGCTCTCGCTGGTTGGTGCCCAGAGCCGGGGTCGAACCGGCACTCCCTTGCAGGAACGGAATTTTGAGTCCCGCGCGTCTGCCAATTCCGCCATCTGGGCTGGTAGGTGGATGAATCTATCATGCCCGGGGCGGCCCGTCAATCTTCAGAAGAAAGCCCGATGCCACCGGGCGGGTCAGTTTTCTTCGGACGAACCAGCGCACTGATAACGGTCCCGACCAGCAGTGAGGCTCCCATTCCCATCAGGTGGTCCGGTTCGCTGGTACAAAGCAACAGCAAACAGGTGCCGATAGCCAGGGCCGGGACCAGGCGGCTCAGTCCCAGTTGCCAACAGGCCAGGCTGGCGGCTAGATGCTGAAGCAGTGCCGCCAGCACAGACAGTGCGATAAGTGCCTGGAGATTTTTCGAGAGGATCAAGCTCATGGTCAGTCCGCTGCTGATCAGAATCGATAGGGTGGGAGCGCCGTGGTGTAACTTTAGCAGTCTGGAAGGCATCCAGCCTTGTTGGGCCAGGGTCCAGAGGCTGCGGGGAGTGGTGAAGGCGATGCTGGCGTTCACGCTGGCCAGGCTGGCCAGTGCGGCCCAGACCAGGGCTGGCGCGAGCCAGGGTAGGGCCGCTTCGAGAGGGTGATCGGCGACGGCAGAGCCGGCTACGCCTTGCAAAAGCGTGTAGACAAGGGCACTGCTGACCAGAACGATGATGGTCGCCCGAGGCACGGTTTTTTCGGGGTTTTTGGCTTCCCCCGCGGCCAGCACGATTTCTTCAAATCCGCTGTAGGTGTAGAGCACTAGCAGCAGGCCCAGTTTGAAGTTGTAGGGCCCGCTCGGGGCGGTCGC
>JALHOV010000120.1 GCA_022842865.1 Vulcanimicrobiota bacterium
TGGAGGCAGCGGCGGTTCTATGGAACTGGTTGCCGACCCGAAAAGTGGACGCCTCTATTATCAGGCGGGCAGTGGCCCTATCGTCCCCCTGACTCACGACGAAGAGAAGGCCATGAAGCAGAAGCTGAAGGACAAGCTCCCTGACCCTGCGGTGGCCGAGGACGCGGGCGAGGGTTACGCGGCGGTCTACTATACCCTCTATCCCGAACGTAAGCCTGAGGAGTGCAGTTTCTAATCCTGCGCTGACCCAGTCGCTCTACAATCAAAGAAGAACCCGGTTTCTCAGGACTCGGGTTCTTTTTGTTTTACAAACTGTTCACAAGGTCAGCCAGCACCGGACGAAATCCGGATAGCGGTTTCGTATCCTCAGTCTACAGAGAGACGAACGAGAGCAGGACGGAACCAATGGCAGAGAAAATCGACATCAACGCACTTCGACTGGGCTCCGTTTGCCGGCGCCCCGCTCCGGTTGCCCGGGCCATCCCGGAAGAAGACCGGTTCGAAGAATCCCCCGAGATTCTGCCGACCTACCGGCACAATTTTCACTTCGGCAAGCACGAAACGTTCTACCCCGGCTTGCGCCAGATCAGCGCAATGCCCGGTGATACGCTGTTCGGAGTGCTCGGCCGCCAGGGATTTAAACCCCGCGAAATCACCCACAACAACCTGGTCGAAGTCACCGCGCAGCTTAACGGAATGGAAACCAGCGAAGTCCTCCGCGTGGGGCAGCCTCTGCTGGTCCCCAGCCGGGAGTTTCTCCAGTCGATGGCCAGCTAGAAGTCGTCGCCAGTTTTTTTGTGGACCGGGACAGGGAAACTGCCCGACCCTTTGAGAACTTACCATCAGGAAGAGAGTAACCAGCGATGGACTGTAATTTGCCCCCCGTCGACAACAGCATTGCTTCCAGCGTGGATTCGAGCTTCGCCGACGCGGATACGCGTCTGCGCGGCGCTTACCGCAACCGTAAGGCGCGTAAGCGCATCCGCCAGGAAGACTTCGATGCCGTCCAGACCGGCCGTGTCAATTCCACCTCGGCCACCCAGTCCGGTCTGCAGAGCCATCAGCAGGTTCAGAGCGATGCCGGTGGCGCTACAGAGCATCTCTCCCTGGCCAGTCGACTGATGGGCAGCAACCTGACCGAGGGCGGTCAGGCCCCTGCCGACATCCTTCAGGTCGCCCAATCGTTCTTGTTGCCGCCCCTACCCCAAAGCCCGCTGGGTGACGTGCCCCAGAATGGCGATGTGTCTTCGTTGACAGACCTGCTGGCCAGATCCCAGCAAGATGGGTTGGGTCTGAGGGCCGGACTCCAGAATGTCGGTCAGCAGCACGCCGGGCAAATGGTGCAAAATACAAAAATTGGCGGTCTGGTGCAGAAGTTCTCCAGTATGGAGCAGAAGTTCGCCGGCAAGGAGGCGGCTTTCATGAAGAAATTTGACCAGTTCAATCGTCTGGCCGCCAAGTTCGATCAGGTAGCGACCTCGCTGGTCACCGCCTCCGCCGCCATCACCGGAGCCGCGACCAGCATTGACGCTGCCGCAGCCGCCTGCGCCGCCATACCCTTCGTTGGGCCGGTTATCGCCGCCGCTCTGCGCGTAGCCGCCAGCGCGCTGCGCGTGGTGGCCCGAGCCTTGCAAATGGTCGGCAAGCAGATGCAGGTTTTGAGCAAAACCATGAAGGCCAACGGGGTAGTCCAGAAGGTTTCGGCTCAGATGACAAAAGTGCAGAAGGTCCAGGCCCAGGTGAAAAAAGTTGCTAACCAGGCTTCGCAGAAACTGGGACTCAAGCGCCTGCAGGAACTGGTCAACCAGCGTAAGCAGCTGCAGAACGCGGTAGGCCTCAACCTCGGCGACCAGCAAAAGATCAAGAAACGGCTGCAGGAATTGCAGGGAAAGGGTGCCGAGTCTGCTCTGGGAAGCCGGTTCGAGCCGATGGCGCGGGCCCAGGCCGAAATGCAGCTTCAGCAGCGTTGCATCGAAGTGGAGGCCTTGCGATTCATGCGTCAGGACCCGACACGCCTGCTCGAAAAGCAGCAGGCCCTTTGCCAGTTCTTGGACCAGCTTGCCGACCGTAAGGTGGCCATCGGCCCCGCGGTCGCGGCCAAGGTGCGCAAGGCCCTGACCGACTCGCCCTTCCAGCCTCAACGCCAGCTACAGCTGATTCCCGAGGACGACAAAGGCAGGCGCTAATGGAAACCCCTGACGTTCCGAACCTGGACTTGTTTCACCCGCTGGCCATTTTGCACGACACCACCCAACGGATTGTCGACCAGGAGGTGCCTTTCACCGCGGCGCGCCTGCAGGAGTATTATTCGCACTTTCAGGGCGCCTTCGCGGACACGCTCGAGGCGGTGCGCAAACTCTGCCGAGAGAAGCTGCAGGAAGCCCGCGAGGGTTTGGATGAGGAGAGTGCGCTGGCCACCATTGACCAGGCCGAAGCAGACTTGAACGACGCTTTGGAAGAGGTCGGCTCTACCTTCTTTGCGGCTCAATCGTTTCAAGAGTGCCAGGAGTTGCTTCCGCATGTCGAGCTGTTCGAGTCCCGGGTGCAGACCTCGCTGCTGGAATTGGAGAACTTGCTGGCCGAGGTAACCGTTGTCACGGCCTTTGTGCCTCCGAGTAGCGTTCCGGAGGCCATGGAAAGGGTTTCCGAGGGAATGACCCGGCTGGAGGGCTATCTGAGCGAGGGAGACCCCAAGAAGTTAGCTGAAGCCATCGAGTGCATCGAAGAGAGTCTCTGCCTGCTCCGGTTGGCTTTACCCACGGAATGAAGGTTGCAGCCCTGGATGCGGAAGCGGCCGATGCTATCGCTCAACTGAGTGATCGGATCTATGGGGAGCCTTTTCGCAGTCCGGTCGCCGACCTGGCCTACAACCTGGAACGAGCCCAGAGCCGCGGTGACAACTATTCCATCGGCCTCTACGACGATCGCGGTCGGCTACGCGGTTATCTTTTGGCCTGGGTGCAGCGCTCGCTCCTGCAGGACCGGCCCGGGCCGGTCCTGCTGATTGAGGACTGTTGTTTAGATCCTGACTTCGACGGCTATTTACTGCATCTAATCGAGTGCATTGTAACCGCTTTACAGCGAGATGGATTGGAAGACTACGCCATCGAAACGGTGGTAAATCCCGACGGACTGGAGTTGATCGCCCAGCATGAAGACGAATTGGTCGAATTGGGATACTCCGCCGTCGCCAGTCACCAATATGACGACCCGACCTTGGGCTGCACCA
The DNA here is from genome assembly GCA_022842865.1 of Vulcanimicrobiota bacterium. Taxonomy (GTDB): domain Bacteria; phylum Vulcanimicrobiota; class Xenobia; order Xenobiales; family JADMJV01; genus JADMJV01. Next base: position 3,230 of record JALHOV010000120.1, read on the forward strand.
TGACCTGGCTCCGCTATCTGCCGGAATGGCAGGGCGAATCCGAAGGGGAATCTGAGCAGGTGGTCGAGGCCGAGTATCTCGACGACTACAGGCCTTCTTGATTCTAAATTTCCAGCTTGGCTCGATGATACAGTCGTAAAAGGTCGGTGTTGGGCTCGACCGACAGCTCCGATTGCAAGTGCTTGCGAACGGACTCGTAGCAGCGCACGGCCAGGTCATAGCGGGAGGCCTGCAGCGCGGTTTCCATCAGCAGCATGGCCAGCCCTTCGTGACATGGGTCCAGTTTTAGTCCCTTTTGGGCGGCCTGCAGAGCCGCTTCCCAGTTGGCCTGTTTGCTGTGGTGACCGGCCAGTTTTACAGCGCAATCCAGGGCCAGCGCGTGCAGAGTCTGGCGGACGACTTCCGCCCATTCTTCGAAGTTGCCGGGCAAGTAAGGCCCCTGATACAGGTCCAGGGCCTTGCTCCAGCCCGCAGGTTCGCTTCCTTCCGCCAATTTGGCCACGAGGTAGGCGTCATGGTCGGCCAGCATGCTGGGGTTCAGTTGAAGGCTCGAAGGCGAGCGCAAAATCAGCTCTTCTTCGTCGTCATCCAACTGCAGGGTTTGCTTCAGACTGATCAGGCACTGGCTCAGGTTCTTTCGGCCTCGTAAGGCCGGTAGTTCGGGCCAGAGCATTTCCATGATCAAGTCGGCCGATACCGGTTGGCCCCAGGCCCAGGCCAGCCTCGCCAATAACCAGCGCGATTTCTCAACTTTCCAGGCGGTCTCGGTGAGCACCAGCTCGCCCCACTGCAGCTGAAACCCACCCATGGACTTGACGCTCAAGACCTTTTTGCCGGCCGCTTCGTTTCCGGTCTGGCGAAAGCGCAAGGATACGTCGCCGAGTTTGAGCAGGTCGCCATGGTGGAGCAGGACGACTTCATTGGCTTCCAGCTTGCGGCCGTTGACGGCGGTGGGGTTGGTCCCCGATTCGGCCAGCAGGGCAAAGCGCCCGTTTTCCGCGGGCAGAAGGGTGGCATGGGCCCGGGACACAGTCGGGTGAGGGATCTCGACGTGATTGTGGCGGCTGTTAGTGCGTCGGCCGATACGGTAGGCCTGCGGTCGCAGCGGCCAATGACGAGGCGTCTCCAACCCCTCGTGGGAATCGAGACTGGCCATCTCCGGCCGGCGCGCGTCCACCAACCAGATGCGAGTGGCGCCGATCTCGAGACATTCTCCGGGATTGAGAACCACTTCGCGCAATGGGTGACCTTGCCAGCTACCGGTCTGACTGGTGGCCTCGGCTACAAAACGGACCGTCTCGTCGGCGACCTGAGCCTCCCAGCCCTTGCCCTCGGGGAAGGCGTCCCTCAGGCAGATGGTTTTCTGACTGAAGCTGAGCCAGGCCTCGCTGCCGTCGGCAAGCAGGAGATGTAGTTCCAGGTAAGGATTGGCGACTCCAAGGTCGAGATTGGAAACCGCAAGGGTCGCTTCTTCTTCCGTGCTCACGGCGATGGAATTCTTAGTTGCATTGTGCAACCCTTTCCCCTACCTGCGCTCGATGTTAACGAGTCCGTTATTTCCGCTCGCATTCCCGGAAAAGAAGCGGAATGACCCGGGTTAAGCTCTCCTCAGATAGCGAGCCCAGAGCTCCCGAAACAGGAGGCCACTATGATTTCCGCTCTTAACTTGCAGCCCTCAGTCCCCTATGCGTTCCCAGGTCGCTCCGCAGCCGGCACTAGCGCCTTGCCCGCATTCGTTGCGAGCGATCCGAGTCTGTTGATGTCATCGACGATGCAGTCTTTGCAGGCTCTCAGCGTGATGGAGCTGATGCTGGAGATGATGTCGACCATGCTGGGTCGGGGAAACGGAATGGCTCGCAGTCTGGGTCTCCAGGGCCTGGATAGAGGCGGTCTGGCCCCATCGAACGGCGTTCCCGATCTGAATGCGTCTTATGGACCAGCGGTCAGCTCTGGAGCATTGAATATTCAGGCTGCCATCGCAGCTGTGCCCAACGCGAACCGTGCGGCGGCCCAACGGCACTTTCCCATCCTTGGCTCCGAGTGCGAACGCCAGGGAGTTACCGATAAGGGTCAGGTTGCTTACATCCTGGCTACGGCCGTTCACGAATCGGGCGCGGGTGCGCATATGGAAGAGTTCGCCTCCGGCAAAGCCTATGAGGGACGACGTTCTCTGGGAAACACTCAGGTCGGTGACGGCTCCCGATATAAGGGTAGAGGATACGTCCAGGTCACCGGTCGGCGCAATTACCAGGACTGGTCGCGTCGTCTGGGAGTGGATTTGGTGGGCAATCCAGCCGCAGCCAAAGACCCGGCTATCGCAGCCCGGATCCTGGTGGAGGGAATGAAGGAAGGCACCTTCACCGGGAAACGCCTGGGGGATTTTGTGGGAGGCGGCCGCCAGGACTTCCACAACGCCAGGAGAGTGGTAAATGGCACCGACAAGGCGGATGCTATCGCTCAGATCGCCCAGAGAATTCAGGCTGCGCTGTGAAGATTCAGCGCCAATCTCAGACCAACCAGGTCCGTAGTACAACCAGGCTCGAGCCGGTAAAACCGGGCAAGACCCCGGAAACGAAGGATCGATATGAGGGAGCCAGTCCTACCTCCAGCGGAATCTACAAACCCGATCCGGCTTTGCTGGCTGCTTCCGCCAGGCAACAGAAGTCTCAGAGTGAGTGGAAGAAGCGAGTGGAATGCAATGTGCGCTATTCCGACTTGGCGCCCGAGAAGCGAGCCCAGCTCGACAAACTGGCGGCCAACTCTCCGGGAGCTCAGGAAGCTTTGCTGAAACTGGTGAACTCGGGCAAGGTGGACGCGAAAGACAAAGCGGGCAAGACCATCGTGGATCACCTGCAGAAGTACCAGGAATCGAAAGTCCCGGATGGTTTTGACAAAGAGAAGGGCCTTCGAGACCTGGTCACGGCTGTGGCCGACCCCGGCACCATCCGGCAGGGCGACAATCGGAGTGCCTGCGCCCAGACCGCCGTGGAATACATCGCGGCTAAAGATCATCCGGCCGACTACGTGCGCAACAATGTGGAACTGCTAACCCAGGGCAAAACGGTTATGGCCAACGGTGAGACCATGCCTTTGAATCCTACCGGCCTGGTGAACGACGGCAGCAATCGTGGCTCACACAGTATCGTCTATCAGGCGTCGTTGTCCGACTATGCCAACGGTCACACTATTGGTTACGATAACGGCAGTCAATTTCACGGGCGCTCCGGCGAGAGGATTGCCAGCACGACTCTTAATGGGGAGCCGCTGAATTGCTACGCCGACAAGCTGAAGGACGTCGACCCTGCTCATCCTACCGGTGAGCCCACCACCACTCTGGTCATCGACGGCAAGACGCGCACGGTTTACACCCGCAGTATTGATGAGCCCCAGCACGGGGGATTTACCGATGAGCAGGCCCAGAAAGCCATGAACGCCATCAGCGGAAAAGAAACCCTGATCGAAGGAAAGAAGACGGTCAGCGGGAGCCAGTGGATCGACGACCTTCTGGTTCCGGATTCGATGAAGCAGCGCCAGCTGGCCAATGACCTCAACGCCAGCTTGGAAAAGGGCGAGACGGTCTACGTGGCCGTTTCCTGGGACAAGGACCCCAAAGGGAGCAACAGCCGACATGCGTTAGCTGTCGAAAAGATCGAGAATGGCAAGGTGTATCTGCGCAACCCCTGGGGGGATGCGGAGGATGGTCTGGGAGAAGGCACTCCCGAGCGCACGGTGCTGGACAAGCAGGGTCGCATCACCATGAGCTTGGAGGACTTTCAGAAACGTTACCAGGCGCGGATGTTGATCCAGTCTAACGAGCGGTGACCGTCATGGTGACGGTGGTGTCGCTTCCGGTCGGGCCGATGTTGTTGGCCTTGAAGGAACCGGTGCGATTGCGGAAGGAGCTGCTGGCCGAGTAGGGGGTGCCGAAGCTGAACATCTTTTTTTCGCCCGGCTTGAGGGGGGGCAGCGGCTGGGCCTGACTGACCGGGTCCGTCATGGTAGGCACGTCGCTTTTGGGCTTGCCGGCCGAGGAGCCGGCCGGCTTGAGCACCAGCTCCAGATTACCAGCGGGGGAATCGGCCTGGCCGCGGTTTTCCACCGTAACCTCGACGGAAATCGAGTAGGGGGCGTCCTTGGGCGTTGAGGCAGAAGCCGTGATGAAAAGGTTGGCACGCGGAGTCGGCTGGGCTTGAGCCAGCAAGCCTCCCAGAAGGGCCACGCCGAGCAAGGGCAAGAAGAGTCTACGGTTCATATCATCCTCCTATGGTGAGGTGGCCTGTTCGCCCAGCCAGGTGAGAACTCCCTGTTGTCCGTCCACGCGCAGGCGTTGGCCGGTGCGAATCAGGCCGATGGGAACGTTGGCCAGAGCGGGTAGGCCCAGTTCGCGGGCCACAATGGCGCCGTGTGAGAGCACGCCGCCAGTCTCCACCACCAGCGCGCAGGCCCGGCTCATAGCCGCCGTGTAGGCCGGGTCGGTGCTGGGACAAACCAGCACGTAGCCGCTCTGGTCGCCTACCTGGTCTGGGTGATCGACGACCAGAGCCACTCCTTCGGCCATACCCCAGGAAAGCGCTGTCCCTTGCCTTTGTTCGCCGGCGTCGGCCCGGGCCGGCAAAGGCCGGCCGATGGCCTCCAGGTCGTCACTGAAAAGCACAGCCGGGCAGGGAATGGACTGGAACAGGCGGTGTTGACGTCGGCGTCGGGCCATTAAGTCCAGATCCGGTGCAGCCAGTTCCTCCGGGGTGAGCCAGAAGATCTTGCCGTCCAGTTGCAACGCTTGATCCAGGGCCAGCAGCGTGCGGCGGATCTCAGCCCAACCGATCATCAACCAGTGCCGGCCCAACTCGCGCAGGCGCAGCCACTCGTGGTCGGGATGGTCCGCTGTGCGCGGGGTGGCTGTGGCGGGCCCGAGCCCCCGGGCTTCCGCCAGCAATTTTTCGGGATCTTCGCGCCAGCGCGGATTGGCCAGCTCCATTTCGCCGTTGCCCCGGTGGCCCATCCGCTGCACGAGTTGCTCGAGCGACAACCGCCCCCCAGCGGTTTCTCGCATCAGATGGGCCAGGTCGGTTTGCGGATCCAGTCGAAAAAAGACCGGGTTGCGGCTGACCATGTGAGCAAAGGCCGATGCCTTCAGGGTATCGCCTGCGAAATCGTCCACCACCAGTTTTTGCAGATCCTCGAGTCGCTCGCGCAGTTGGGTCGGGGAAAGTTTCCCCAGGTCTTGCGCGGCCTTCTGCTCCACCTTGTGCAAAAAATCCGGGGCGATGCGCTGGCGCAGTTGCTTGGCGAAATCGCGGCGCAATTGGCCGAGACGGGTCTGGACCTGAAACATCTTCCAGAACGTGCTCGGTAAGCGAGTCCAAAAGCCCGGTTGGGCCCGACTTAGATCCACTTCGGGCGTGGGATAGATGGCCAGGCGCGGGTCGGCTTTCAGTTTGGCCATCGAATAGGCGAAGGGAAAGTCCTTGAAATAGAGCCTCGGCTCGCGACTCAGGTTGATGTAGGGTCGCCCGCAGATCAGGTCGGCCACTCCCTGGCTGCCCAGGGCCGGGTCCGGGTCGTAGCCCAGGTCGCGATAGAGCTTGCCATAGGCGCCCCGCAGGCTGAGCATGCGGTCGACGATGGCCCAGGTCATCGGGGTGGGATGAGCCAGCGTTTCGGCCACGCTGTAGCGGCTCCAAACCGTGCCCTTCGGATCGGACCGGTGCTTCAGTAGCTCGCGTTGCTGGCGGCACAATTCCTGACTGGAGAGTGCCTGGGCGGTGATCGGGCGGGCCTGCAGGATCCAGGGTTCGCAGTCTTCGGTAAAAGCAAATTCCAAATCCAACTCGCCGCCCAGGATTGCCTGAGCGCGCTGGGCCGCCGATCGCAACCGTAGAATCTCTTCGTTGCTCAGGCAGGCGGAGCCGTCCAGCAAGGTGATGGTTTGGGCTTCGAGGCGCCAGGCGCTGGGGCGAATATGCCCGCTCACCAGTTGTTCTCCCAGGCCCGGGGTGGCCTCCACGCGGGCGGCCGAGCCCTCCGTGCAGGTGGGATCGGCCGTAAAATAGACTCCCGCCACTCGAGCCGGCAGCATGGGTTGCACCAGCACCGAGCCGCTGCCAATCGAGGCCCGCACCGCCGTAAGGGCAGCTCGCAGAGCCGGCTCATCGCGGATTCCCAGGCGGGTGCAGAAGTGGCCGGCGAAACTCTCTACGGCGCCGTCTTCTCGAGATGCCGAGGATCGCACCGCCACCGGTTGGCCGGCCAGCAATTGCCGCCAGGCGGCCACTCCGTCCTCAGGCTGGTCATCCAACAGGCAGAATCCGTCCGGCACTTTTTCGCCCGCGCGCAGCAAGCGGCCCAGTTGGTAGGCTTTGCCGCCGGCCTCGGGAGGGGCGTCACCTAGAGGGACGATCACCGGGACGGATCTTGCAGAAAACTCTCGATGTAAGTGTAGTGCTGTGGGTCTTTGCGCTGCAGTTCCGCTTTTTTCTGGTCAGAATCCAAATAGTAGGTCACGCCTTCGGCCAGATACTCCTGGTGGTTGGTCTGGGCATACTCGCTCCACTGGGTGTGGCGCCGCGGTTGAGGAGAGTCCACCTTTTCCAGGTAGTTTTGGTAATTGGTCTGCAATTTCGAATCGTGCTGGCTGCGATAGTGCGGCTGAGAGGCGGCCAGGTTGTCCAGGGCGTGGCCGAGTTCGTGGATGACGTAGTGCTTTTCCACCGACCCACGCCGGAAACAGGCCAGTTTTTGTCCGGGATAGTAGCAGGCGCCGGCCTTGGCGGGCACGCGGTCGCTGTCGACCACCAGCTTGACGCCGCCTTGTTGCAGGCGTCGCACGTTGTCCGGGCCGAGAGCGTTGAGGGCTTTCTGCACCGCCTGTTTGTCATTGTCGCTGAAGCGTCCGGTCAGGAGGCTGTCCAGAACCTCTGGTTGGAGCGGCACGTCGGGTTCCATGGTTCGGTAGAGCAGATAGCCCATGGCGGCCAGTCCGACCAGCGGCCCGACCGTATGCAGGGCTGCTTGCAGGCTCTGGCCCGAGGCCACCAGTGCGGCCGTGCCAGTGACAGCCACCGCTCCGCCGAGGAGGGCGTGGCGTAGCACCGGCGAGGTCTGGCTGGGCCGAGAAAGCGAGACGAAATCGTCTGACCGGGGCTGCGGGCTGGCCGGCGGTAGACTCCGGCTCGGAGGCGAGGGAGGCAGGCTGCGCTGAATTTTCATGAGGCTTCAGTCTAGGCCAGGGGACTCAAATTTTGCTGAAGTGGGGGGCGCGCTTGCACCCCCCACTCTTTACTTCGCCTTTTTGCTGACGGCGTCGGTCTCGGAAGAGAGTTGCTTGGCATTCATGCCGCCCAGTTTGCTCTTCAGGACTTTCCCTTTGGCATCCAGCCAGAAGGTCGAGGGAATGCCTTCCACGGTATCCCCCATTTTGGAGTATTTTTTATACTCGGGAGTGCCGGTCTCGTCGGTGTTGATCATGACGAGATTTATTTTCTTTTTGTAGGCGGACTCAAACTGAGTCCAGGCGGGCTCCATGGCCACACACGCTCCTCACCAGGGGGCGCCGAAGTGGACCACGGTGAGGGGCGCCTTGGGAGCGGAAGAACTGTGAGTCTTCATCTCGGGTTTGGCCCATCCCAGGCTGCTCAGGAGCAGCACCAACAGGAGTGTTCGCATAAACTGTCTTTCCTTTCAAGGTTTGACCGGGCCTAAGTTCACATAGGCCTGATCGTTCATTACCACAAAAGGCCGATCTTCAAAGCGGAATTTTCCTTTCCCATCGTGTCTCAAGATCTGCACCTTACCCATGCCGTAGCCCATCGGACCTCTCGAATAGTAGTGGATCGAGATATTGTAGGGCCCCGCCTGGCCGCCACCGGGGATGTTGAAGCATTCTGGTCCGTAGCCAGTGGTGACGTCGGCGTAGAGACGTCCGCCTGAGGGGAGGTTCGGCTCTGAGTAGTAAGCGTGTCCGCCTTTGGCGTCTTTGATGTGAAAGTCGACGTCATTGGCATCGGTTTCCCAGCTGAGCACGAAGCGCATGCTGGGTTTGCTGGCCAGTTTGGCGCCCATCTGGTGGAGCTTTTTGATGAGGCGGGGCGCCTGGTCGGGGTCTTTGGCGATGAGGGCGGCGGCCACCATGCCCAGGTCGTCCTGGAGAATTTCCTGGACGTCGGCGAAGCGTCCGTCCGGGTATTTGCGGTGGAGGGCTTTTTCCAATACCTGGAAGGCTTCTTCGAGGCGGCCCGCTTTGACCAGGCTGTAGGCCAGCATGCGCGCCCCGGAGGGGTGGTCGGGGCGTTGCTGGACGGCCTGGCTGAAGCTGTCGATGGCCAGGACACTGCTCTTGTTCAGGGTCTCAAGCAGCGCGCCAGCATACCTGCGCAGGTCCGCTCGGCCCGGGTAGAGGTCGATGATGGAGCCGTAAGCCCGGGCCGCTTCCTTAAGCTGGCCGGCGGCCTGCAGGCTACGGCCGAGGGCCACCAGTGCGAGCACGTCCCCGGGCTCTTTGGCCTGCCACTGGCGGGCCAGTTGCAGGGCTTCCTGAGCGCGGTGTTTTTTGATGAGGCGGTCGATTTTGGCGAAGGTGCCGTTGAGGGGGGCTACGCCTTCTTCCTCGGATTCATCGCGTTCCGCTTGCCGGATCGGTTCGGGTTGGGGGCGGCTTTCGGCCACGCGGTTGCGCCGCTCGCCGGAAGCGGGGGCCTGACTGATGGGTGCAGCGTGGGAAGGCTGGCTGGGGCGTGGGATCGGTGCTCCCGCGGCGCGTCCGTCATCGCTTCGGGAGGAGACGCTTTCGGCAGCGGGCTCGGCGGCGGCTTTGTAGGCTGAGACGGGAGCGGGTGGGGCGTCGGCCGGGACCTTGCGTTCGGGGGCCTGAGCGCCCTGGAAGGTTCCGATTCCACTGGTCCGATTGCCAATGGCGTCGAAAGGACCACTCTGGGTCACGGAGCCACCGGCGACTGGGGCGCCGATAACGCCTTCGGGCCGGCTTTCGCGCTTGCTTTCGTCGCGTTCGACGTCTTTGCTCTGGCTCTGTTTTAGAACCACCGGATCGCGTCGGCCCTCCTGGAGGGCGATCTCGCTGCGCTTCTCTACCTGCACGCCCTGGTCGCTGGCCACCAGGATGTCGCTGAGGGCGCGCCGGTCGATTTTGAAGCGTTTGTAGTCGTCCTCGGTTTCCAGCACCAGCAGGCCGGTCAGGTCACAGACGACGCGGTTGCCGGTGGAGAGTTCCACCATGTGGTTGGCGATCTGCTCTTTTTGGCTGCCCTTGGCCTGGCGGTATTGCAGGTTGAGGCGGTTGAGATTGGCGGCTACGGCTGAGCGATGGAGCAGGGGCTGAGGGGTGGTGGCCAGGGCTTGCTGATAGTTTTGGCCGCCCAGGCTCACTTCGGCTTGTTGGGTGGGCTGTTTGAAATGGGCGTAAACCACGCGTTCTTCACCCGGGGCGACCCCGTCGAGGCGGTTGGGCCAGACCCAGTCGGCGCCTTTGACGGCCACTTTGATGGCGGAAGCCGGCGTGCTTTGCAAGCGGTTGAGGATTTCGGATACGGGCTTTTCTCCATCCAGGACATAGCCGTGGTTTTGATAAGTCATGGGCTGGAGCGTCTGGGAGTCGCGGATGCCGCCTACCATGATGACGTCCATTCTTGCGAAGTTTTTGAGAGCGGGGTGAGCCTGGCTGACGGTGTTGACCCCGTCACTGACGATGACCAGACGGTCATAGCCTTTCTGCTGGGAGGCCCAGTTCAGAGCTTTGTTGAGGTCCGTGGCGCCCAGGGGACGGCGCTGAGGCAGTTGTTCGATTTTGATGGGGGTGACCTCTTGATCGAAGGCGGCCAGGTCCATTCGGGCGTTTTTCCATTGCGTCTGGAGGGTTTTGACGAGCTGGACCTGTTTTCCATAACCCGCCGCTCGGGAGGCGCTGGTGTCGATAAGCATGAGCACTTTTTCTTGCTTATTGATGACGGTGGCGCTGAGCTGAGGCTTGACCACCAGCAGAACGTCCTGGCCGTTGACCAGGCCCTTGGAGACGTTCTTGGGCTGATGGATTTGAAAGTCGCCTTTGGGGGCTTCGGATCGCAGGCTGTAGTTGAGTTTTTCGTGGGTCTGGCCGTTCCAGACGGTGGCTTCGACCGAGAGATCATCCACTTTGGGCAGTCCGCTGACGTGCAGACGGTAGTCTCCCAGGCTTTCTTGCGAGTAGGAGAGGATGATTTCTTTGTCGCCACCGCTGGGGATGGGGAAGATGCGGGCCTGGAACTGGTTGCCCGCCTGCTTTTCCAGAAGGGCCGGGTCCTGGCGTTTGTGTAGGAAGTCTTCGTAGGCCTGGCGAGCTTGTTGCAGCTCGACGACTTCGGCTTCCTGCCAGCCTTTGTCGTTCTTCATGGCCAGACGGCTGAGAGCGGCTCCTTCGGGCAGGGTGATTTCGAAGCGGCCTTCCAGAATTCGGTCCTGCGGATTGTGGAACTTGAGGTGCAGTTCGGTGAAGGCCAGCGGTCCTTGCACGGCCACTTTGGCTTTGTACTGGGTGAGGCGCAGGCCGACTCCGTCCGAAGAGGTGAGATGGACGGGAGGGCCGCTGGGACGGGTGGGCACGACCGTCAGACGGGCCATCTCGGGCTGGGCGCTCAGGCCAGTGCTGAGGAGTAGAAGCAGGAGTGTTTTACGCATTGGGGGGCGGTCGCGGGCCGGCGGGTTTTATTTCTTGTTGCGCAGGTAGTCGAGTCCGGCCTTGGCTCGCAGCACACCGAAGCCCTGGGCGTTGCCGGGCACGTTGGCCATGGGAACGGCGCTGTGGGCCAGGGCCTCTTTGACCTGGTCCATGGTGATACCGGGAAGGGCCTCTTTCCATAGAGCGAGCACACCGCTGGTCAGGGCGGTTGCCAGCGAGCTGCCGCCGTCTGCGAAGCGGTAGTAGTCTCCGTCAGGGCGTCCGGCGATGATGTCGGCTCCGGGAGCGCTGATGTCGGCGCCATCCGGATCTCCTTCTGGAGGGCGGCTGGACTGAGGGACCAGAGTATCGTCGTCGCCGTCGACGCTGCCGTGCAGATCGCAGTTGGCCACCGTTAAGAGATACGGGCTGGCTTTCAGTGCGTCGAGTTTGCGCGGCGTGGGGCCGCCGTTGCCAACCGAGGTGCACACCAGAACGCCCATTTCGCTGAGTTCTTTGACTTGTTCGGCCACTTTGGGCTGCCCATCCATGAGTCCGAAAGACATGTTGATGACCTGAATGTTGTAGCGCTCTCGATTTTCTTTGGCCCAGGCCAGCGCTTTCTTGACTTCAAAGGATTCGACCCCGCCCTGTTCATCGGTGACTTTGAGCACGGCCAGCTTGGCGCGGGGAGCGACGCCGGGCACGGGTCCGCCACTGCCGGCGGCGGCCGTGGCGATGGCGGTGCCGTGGAAGAAGTCGTCGTAGCTCTGGCCGTCTTTGCCGTTGTAGAAGTCCTTGAACACCACCACCCGGTCTTGCAAGTCCGGGTGGGCGGCGCCTGAATCGAGAACGGCCACGCACACGCCCTGGCCGGTGAGCCCCTCCCGATGAAGCTGGTCCACTTCCAAGGTTTGCAGTCCAATGGCGTTGCCGGCCTGTTCAATGGGCCTGTTCTTGGGCTTCGGAGAGCCCGGCGGAGTGGGGTATTGATGGATTCTCATCGCTCTGAAGTGTAGACAGAAGGCCGGAAACATCCATGAAAGTTACAAAACGGTTACAAATTGTTAACAGACTGTTAACGTCGCGACATGTGCTTGACGGATGACCTGGCCCGGTATACATTGTGGACCTCGAAGCCAGTAACGACGGCAGCGAGCGCACCGCGGAGCGTAAGAAACGGCGCACTGATGAGCGAAAGAATCAGGGGTAGCCTGCAAACCAAGAAGGCCAGAGAGTTTCAGCTCTGTAAAAAAAGAAACGAGGCTCGAGGTAGCCCGGGTGTCCGTGAGGACGCAGGCGGCGTCAGGCAGTCTTCGCAAGAAGACTGATAGGCGACGGCAAATTTATCCCGTGTCAGGCTACGAACTTCGAGGAACCCGATTTGGGCGGTAGGCATTCGGGAGGTTCTGACGGACCATATCGTCAGGGGTGCAATTAACCTGAGATTGCAGCGCACGAAGCAGCGAAATCTTTGCTTCTGGGCCTAGATTGGTCCTGAGAACCGCGAGGTGAAAGCCCGCGAATGGAAACCGGAAACGCACCGGGGAAAATTCGCGGCACTCAGGTGAAAAGGCATTCTTCTTCGGAAGAATGAGACCAAATTAGGAGCCTGGTTCGGGTAGGGAGACCAGGGGATTCTATCTCGTCCGAAGAGATAGGGGTAGCTTGCAGACCAGAGTAAGCAGTCGGGTGACATCGACTTGAGTGAATCGAAAGCAGTGTCATGAGGCTCACGTCATCGTGTTGGACCTGAAAGGGTGAAAATGATGCGGCGGGAATCGGCGAAAGTCGAGGAAAGACGCAAAAAGCCAATGCGACCATAAAGAAGGTTACGCACTTTCGATGGACGTGGGAGCCTGGCAAGGGGATGGCAGCCAGGGGGTTCTGATATAGCCCGGATACATCAGGGGTAGCTTGCAGACCATAGCAAGTCGCTGAGCTCAACCAGCGTAAGCCACTCATCAGGCAGAAAAACGGCCCGGCTTCTACGGGACGCATGAGAGAGGCCAAAATCGGCTTCAGGAACCGCGAGGTAGCAAAATCTCGCCTCGGGAAACCCTTCACCGGGTGGAAATCGGCGCAGAGCCTGAGGAATCGAGTTTTGGGTGTCTGGCATAGGTGGGACGGTATCCAGACGAGAAAAACCACTCGAGCAATCGAGTGGTTTTTTCATTTCCAGCGATAGCCTTGGGTAGTTTCCTCGATGGTCCAACGGCCTGGCGTGCCGTGCGGGTATTTTGCCTGGCAGTCCCAGCTCAGGATGGGCTGGACCACCAGGAACCGGGGCGGATTGCTGGCGGGGTCCAGCAGAATCTGGCCGTCGAGGACTCGGGCGGTGACGTCGGTCCTGGTCGAGTGCAGAGTGAGCGTCCGGTAGGTTCCGGCGCAATCGCATCCTCTGCTCAGTGTCCAACGGACTCCTCCGATTCCTGAGCCTTGGCATGCCGCGCTTTCTCCCGCCGGCAGCGGATCGACCCATTGCCGCTCCGGCGGTTTCCCCTGTACCGCCCAGAGGGCAGTCAGGGCCAGCAATCCGATAAGTTCTCTTTTTCCTACCATTCTCTGAGTCTAGGGGTTTTGGGTGACAGCAAGGTGTCGTGGTTCTCACGATGCTGGGGTCAAGGCGTAGTGTGATTCGCCAGATTTGCACTACCGCTGCATACGAGTGCCTGAATGCTCCTGTGCGGGGTTTCGGGAGTGCCGCCGATACCATCCGTTGTCTGAGTCATTGTTGTGTGACTTGCGCGTTGCAGGCTAAAGTAACGATTGCTTTCGCTGGTGGGCTCGCCCGACTGTTTGGGCCCGCGTTGGCCGGCGACCATCCGTTTCAGGTGTTTTGGAGGGGGGCGCCGGCCTCTGCAGCGCCGTGCTGGCGTTCTGTCTTGAATTGCATCCTGGCGCCGGAGTTCAGGACGAAAGGTTGGATCCGCGGTTGGTTGCGGATGATCCGCATCGGGGTGGGGATCTTGGCCGTTTTGGTGGGCTGGAGGCCGGAGATCCGCGGTTGGCTGCGGATGATCCGCACCAGGGAGGGGATCTTGGGCTTTTTGGTGGGCTGGAGGGCGGAGATCCGCGGTTGGTTGCGGATGATCCGCGTTGGGGTGGGGATCTTGGCCGTTTTGGTGGGCTGGAGGGCGGAGATCCGCGGTTGGCTGCGGATGATCCGCGTTGGGGTGGGGATCTTGGCCGTTTTGGTGGGCTGGAGG
>JALHOV010000121.1 GCA_022842865.1 Vulcanimicrobiota bacterium
CGAGCCCTCGCTTGTTTGTTTTTGGAATGACCGGGTGTCTCTTGGTGTTGGCGACGATCGGGCGCCGATTGTCAGGCGCTATGTGGAACAGGCGACAGCCGCGCGCACTTTCCTGGTTGTGAAATCCATCATCTCCAGTTCTTGCGTGGTGCGCACCAACATCAGTGAACTGGTCTACGACCTGAATCCTCAGGACATTTTTGTGCTGGCTCCGGTGGTCCTGAAGGGTGCTCAGGACAGGTTGGAGAGCGAGTTTGAGCCCGGCATCGCCGGCCGTTTCAAGTACGTATGGTTTGCCGAGGATGATCAGAGCAAGGAAAATGGTGAGGTGATTCCCGGCGTGGGCGGTAGCGTCTATGAGTTGCTGGGAATCGGCGACTCTAAATCCAAGAACAGCTTTGTGCCGGAGCTAGTGCGTGAGCGTCGGAGGCTTCTGCACCGGTAGTTTTTTCACGAGACGGTGGCCAGGAAGTCCACCGCTGCATCGTAGACTCTTCCTGTTGCCTTCGGGTCGGCTTCGAACAGCATTTGAAAACTACGGGCGCAGTTCAGATGGCTGGGCTTGTGCTCCCCATTTCCTCCCAGTCCTGGTCGGGATTGCAGAAGCTCACCTTACTCCGGGCAAAGGTCTGGAATTTTTGAATCCTGATGCTATCGATACATTTGGTCTTGGTCCACACCCATCTAGCTCCGATTCCTCCTACGCAATGGGCATTCGATTGGAGTAGTTGAAATCGCTCCCGGTGACAGTATTTCACAGCAGCACCTGGACGGTTTCCGAGGCCGTTTCCAGCAGCCACGAGCCGACCTTCTCATCCCCACCAGGCTGTGAACTTTGATTTCGAGTTGGCCGTAGCGGGCCGAAAAGCCAATCGATTCGAGGCGGGTAGACCATTGGTTGAGGAGCGGTATACGGTTAGCGCCGGAGCTTGCCCGGGGGAAGATGTGGAGGACCTGGGTTCGATTCAGGCTCGGACGAATTCCATCCAGGTCTAGCGGGATGTCCTTCCGGCGCAATTCGGGACCTGGATGCAACCTCGGCACACCAGCGCCTCTTTCCGGCAAGACCTCACCCTTTGGATCGCGCAATGCCTTTCCTAATTTCTCCTGGATCAGTTTGTCGTTTCTAAGGCTTTCGTCGTCGGGTGTCAGTGGCAAGTGGTTGGCCGGACGCTGACAGCCGGTCAGGCGTGGCGGCGAGTGGCCATCTGGGCCAGTTGTTTCTGCTGGTTCCACTCGGTGTTTGAGGCCTGTTCTTTGGGAGTGAGCACGCTTCTGCGGTCGACGCGAGTGTCGGCGCCGTTGAGGAGGCCGGGAGCTCCGATCTCGTCGAGGTGTTTCTTGCCCTGTTTGCCGTAGAGATTCTCGTTGTCGGAGACGGCCGTCTTGGGCATTGCACCGTTATGTTTGAATCCGAGGTAGATTTCTTTGAGAATGTTCATCGGGTTTGTTCTCCTTGCTGCTTGCTTGATGAATGCAGCTTAGCCAGGAGGGCGCCACCAGAACGCTACCGGGGTCTGGTCTTTGTTAACAAGTTGCGTCAGCGGCCCGAGATCCCGCTTCGCCAGGGCCGGCAGCCGCAAAGTAAGAACCCGGCGCAGCGCTTGGGACTCCCCAAGCTGCCCCGCACGGGGCCGGCATAGACGGGGTGGATCCACCCCGTGCGGGGCGACAGGATCGGCCGAGGCTCGCCAGGCCAATCAGGCTCGGGTGGATTTGCTGGTGGCGATTCGGCCATCGCCATCGAAGGTACGGGCGGTATGCTGGTTATTCCGAGGCTTATGCCAAACTCAGCGGCCGTTAAGCTGCTGGCGCAAGAGCGCCCGCACCTGGCGTAAGGCCCGGGCCGAGCGCAGTTTGCGTCGGGACGGTCCGGTCCGGCGTATTCGGGTTCGAGCATGATGACGTGGACGAGGACCCGCGCGGGGCGCCAGCCGGCCTCCTGGAGCGCCTCCAGGGCGCCGTCCACGTGGCTGCCGTGGTCCTCGGTGCAAGCGCCGCGAGGGTTTCGACAACGAAGCGGCCAAAGCGCTTCTTCTGTTGAATGCAGGTCGCGTATACACTATGCAGTATGCAGTATGCAGTATGCAGTATGCAGTAGGCCTCCGGTCCGTCCAAACTGCGTGATGTGCCAGCTCTTGATCAGCTTGCGGAAATCGCTGGCCACTCGAATGTCGGCTGAATCAAGCGACTGCTCTTCTCGCTCGGCTTTGGCAATGGTTGTCTTCATTGACAATCGCGGTGCCTTTGCCGCGCGCGAAGTTCAGGAAGGCCCAGGGCTGGCCACGATTGCCCCGTCGAAATTTAAGAACTTCGGAGAGTACGATCCCCCGAGGTCCTTCGGCACCAATCTTGAGAGAGTAAGTCGCCAGGCGGCCACCTGACTCCCGAAACTTCACCTCAAACTCGATCGGCCCGTCCTGGCCGCGATTGACTGCTTCAGGGAAGCCGCCCCTTCGGCCGAGAGCCTTGGTGACATTCGTGACCAGAGAGTGCTTTTGCCGGTGCCGTTCTTGCCCACGAGTAGGCACACCGAAGGGATATTCTCCATTCGTGCGTCTTGGAAGGCCTTGAAGTTACGAATGTGCAGGTGCTCTATATGCAGGGGGTCTCTACTCACGGCCTGGGCGGCTTTGCTCTCGCCTGAGGCGCTCCCTGGCATCGTTGTGGCGGCTCAGTGGGCTCGGCGCTTTTAAAGAACTGATCTCAGTCGCTTGCTTTGCGAAGGGTCGCCGTTGAGCGTCATCTGAGGCAGCATTTCTTATGCTTTTTGCCGCTCCCGCAGGGGCAGGGGTCATTTCGCCCGACTTTGGCGGAGGGCCGGACGGGCAGTGCCTGGGGGCGGACGTGAGCGCCGAATTCTTGGGCCATGAATTGGGCCCGCTGGCTGAAAATCTTGAAAATTTCGGGGTGTTTTTTCATGAATCGGTCGGTCAGCGCGCTCAGGCGGGCTTCGGGAATGCTGGCCTTTTCTACCTTTAGAACTCGGCGGCTGGGTCGGTCAATGCGCACGATGCCCAGCAAGTCCCCGTCGCTATCGATCATGAACAGAAGCATCTCGGTGCAGTCGCAGGCCGGGTTCCAGCAGTACCAGTCGGCGCAGAAGTGTTCCCGGCCATCTTCTTCGAAAACGATGGTGGGTTCGGTCGGGCGAATTCGGTGATAGGAAATCATGCTGGCGTCTTCCAGCTCGGACCAGTCTTTCGACTTCCACCCGTCGGGCCGTTTCCACTCGGCGACTTCGGCTACTCGTTTGCGCAGTTTGGCCAGCCATTTGCGGTCTTGCTTTAAGTAGTCGGAAATCCACTCGCCCAGCGGGCCGCCTATTACTTCCAGCACCTCTCCGTTGCGGTGGTCGACTTTTAGGCGGACTTCCGCGGTGCGTTGTCGCCAATGGCTGGGGTCGGAGTCGCGCAGCCGGGTAAATCTGGAGATGCGCAGATAGTTCTGGGTGCAGCTACAATCGGGGGCCGGGCAATGAAAGTCGCTCAGCTCGACCGAGGTCAACTCTGGAGCGGAATCTTGGGCCAGTGGTATGGAGACCAGAGCGCGGGCTTTGGGCCGAATGTCCTTGTAGGCGATCATGTGCATGGTGGGCTATTCCTCTCGAATCAGCCGGAGCATGGCCTCGGCGTCCAGGCGGGCGGGAGTGTCGGTGCCTTCCAGCAGGCTTTGGGCGAGTTCCCTTTTGCGGGCGTGCAGGGCCACGATTTTGTCTTCCACCGTGTTTTGGGCGACCAATCGGTAGACCGTAACCGGACGGCGCTGGCCGATGCGGTGAGCGCGGTCTGAGGCCTGGTCTTCGACGGCGGGGTTCCACCAGGGGTCCATGTGGATGACATAGTCGGCGGCGGTGAGGTTGAGCCCCACACCGCCGGCTTTCAGGCTGATGAGGAAAAGGTCGGATTCGCCTGCCTGGAATCGTTCCACCTGTTCTTTGCGGGAGCGGGCCGGGGTGCAGCCGTCCAGGTACTGGTAGGCAAAGCCCTGCTCTTGCAAGGCCGGGCGCAGCAAGGCCAGGTGGTCGACGAACTGACTGAAGACCAGAGCTCGATGTCCGCCTTGTTTGAGTTCGTGCAGCAGGGCCAGCAGAGTCTGCTGTTTGCTGCCGAGGCCCGTGAACTTTTTGTCGACCAGCCCGGGGTGGCAGCAGGCCCGACGCAGGCGGGTCAGCTCGGCAAGTACATGCATGGCATCGGTTTTTTCTGCCTGCAGCTGGTCGATGGCCCGCCGGCGCAGGGCCTCATAAAAGGCGCTCTCTTCCGGGCTGAGGGGAACCTCCAGCGTGATTTCCGTGCGCGGGGGCAGTTCGCTGAGCACCTGGCCCTTGGTGCGGCGCAGCAGAAAGGGATGGACGAGCTGGCGCAGGGTGGCTTTGGCTCGCAGATCCCCGTTCTCGATGGGGAGCACGAAGCGCTGGCGAAAGCGCTCCTGACCACCCAGTAATCCGGGGTTGAGGAAGCGAAAGAGCGCCCACAGTTCATCCAGGCGATTTTCCAGGGGGGTACCGGTGGTGGCCAGGCGAGCGCCGGCGCGCAGTCGGCAGGCGGCCAGGTTGCGCTGCGAGCTGGGGTTTTTGATGGCCTGGGCTTCGTCGAGCAAAACGGTGGCCCATTCGACCTTTTCCAGGCCTTCGATTTCTTTGACCAGCAGGCCGTAGCTGCACACCACCAGATCGCCGGCCTTCACCTTTTTCAAGAGTTGCCGGCGCGGATGCTCGCGCAGATCCCAGAGCCGCAAAGTCGGAGCGAAACTCAGCGATTCTTGCATCCAGTTGTAGGTGACCGAGGTGGGAGCCACCACCAGGGCGGGCCCTTGGGCGGAGCGCTGCAGTAAGAAGGCCAACGCCTGAATGGTCTTGCCCAGTCCCATGTCGTCCGCAAGGCAAGCCCCAACGCCCCATTCGGCCCGTTGAGCCAGCCACTGGTAGCCTTGCAGCTGGTAGGCGCGCAATTCGCCCTCAAACATCTTGGGCGGGTCCGGCTGGAAACTTTCCAGTTTTCGAATCTGGCTCAGCCGCTGCTGAAACTCGCGGTCGACCTGCAGGTCGGGTAGATCCTGGAGAAAGCCGGCCGCCAGCGGGTGAAGGCGCAGGGCCGCTCCTTTGGCCGGCTCGGCCAGCTGGCTCAAGGCGCGCAGACGATTGGCCATTTCTTCGGTCAGGGCCACGAATTCTCCATTGGAGAGGGCCACAAAGCGCCCCTGACTGCGACTCAAGTGCTCCATCATTTGCAGCACCTTGAGCTCCTGGCCAGGTTCTAATTCCAGGGCGCCCGTCACTTCGAACCAGTCGGTCCGGGTTTCCACCTTCAGCCAGAGGGATCCGGAGGGTTTCTTCAGGCGGAAGGGTTGCCCGTCGGGCCATTCGACCTGGAGAATATCTGGTTCGTAGTTGGCCAGGCGTTCCAGCAATTCCAGACAAGCCAGCGGGTCGGGCAGGCTCCAGGGGCCGCGCCCTTCCAGGTTCAGGGACTGCAGAAGGGATTGTTCGGCTTGCAGATCGCGTACCACCTGGACGGCACGACCCTGTTGGGAGATGAGCAGCCGGGCCGGACCTTCGCTGGCCGCATAGGCATTGGTTCCCGGCCCGAATGGACGCACCGTCGCTTGCATTCGAAGGCCCAGACCTTGCGGGGTCAGTCGCAGGTAGAGGGGACGATGCAGTTCGCGTTCCTCCACGCTTTGATTGCTGACGGCCACATCGGAGGCGATGGTCAACGAAGCGGAAAAGCGCGAGAGCAGCGGTGTCAGTTGATCCTCATACTCCTCCGGCACAGAAAAGCCGCTGCCTCCCAGCGCTTCGGCCAGCGGAGCCAGGTGCATGGGAAGCAGCACCAGCTCAAGCCGATCGGCGGTCAGCTGTTGCAAGGCAAAGCCCTTTAACAATCCAGCGGGTTGCAGGCGCAGGGAAATGCGTTCGTCGCCCCGCTGCACCTGGAGCTGAGCTTCCCCCAGGGTCAGTTCCACCTTCTGATCCTCGAAGAAAAGCAGAGAGTGGCCGACCAGGGCACGCCAACCCTTTTCCGGGTCGCGCTCGCGAAAGCAGGTCAGGGCGGTCTGGTCCTGGCGGGAAATACCCCAGGGATTGCTCTGCAGCATGAGGCTGCGGCCCGGCGACCAGCCTTTCTTGTTGCGTTTTTGCATGTAGGGCTCGGCAAGCCACTGGTGGTCGGATAGTTTGATTCGCCAGATCAGGCGCTCGTCCGCGTCTTCTTTGGGCTGGCTTAGCTTGAAAAGGCGGTCCAGCTGGCGTTTCCAGCCCGGGGTGGAAGGCAAAAAATCTCGTAAGGGGCCGGACTTGTTTTCGCCAAGTTCGGCGAAAAGTTGGGCCAGGTAGTGCCAACCGGCCGCGGCAGCTTTGTCGCGCGCTTCCAGGAGGGCGGGTCGCACCTGCGCAAACAGTTCGTGATCCTCATCCCACAGGGCGGCGCCCCCCACCAGCAGCAGACCCACCTGGCCTTTGAGGGAATGCCAGTGCTCGGGCCGGGAAGCGGAGTTGCCCTGGCGGGTGCCTTCCAACCATTTCAGCCAGAGTCGGAGATCGGAGGTGTGAGAGAAGCGAAACCACTCCAGAGGCTTGCCCTGGCGAAGGGCGCACAAGGCGTAGAAAATTTGGAACAGGCCGGAAGGGTAGATGCTGCGCGCCTTCTGATAGAGCTTGAGGGCCGGGGCATCTTGACCTGACAGGGTCAGGCTGGCGGCGTAGACGGTGTCGGCACCCTTATCGACGCTCTGAGGTCCCGATTGGGCCCAGTGACAGGCTCTCAGAAGTGTCTCGCCATATTCGCTTGGACTGGGAAACTTCTCCAGGTAGGGGAGCAGGGTTCCCGGCGCCTCTAACCGGTCCAGACGGGCCGGTAAAATGTTGGCGAAGGCGTGATCGAGAAACTGAGGAGCGAGCGCGTTCAGAGAAGCCGGATAACGGATTTTCGAGAGCAGCTTGTGCAGGTGACTTTCCCCGGCCCAGACGGCGGTCATTGCTGTCAGAGGATCGTCCGGCAGGAAGCGATGGCGGCTTTTCAGGCAGCGAGCCTCGGAACGACCGCTGAGTTTGGCCTGGGCGACCACGTCATAGAGCCAATCACTGGCACATTGATTGCGGCTGTTTAAAAAGCCGCGGACCATGAGTTGTTGGATGCGCTGTTGAGCTTCCGCCTGCTTCAGGGTGGGCAACGGGGCTTTGGAGTAGGAGAGCAACCCGGTGACAAATTCTTTCAGCCCCGGCGCGGGCGAGCCGAGAGCGGCATATTCGAGAATGAGGATGTCGGCCAGGTCGAGGTTCTGGTCGGATTGCATAGGCGAAGGGGTCACTGTAGATGGCATCGTTTGCTGTTGTGACGGCGCGTAGTGGATTCCTCGGAAACAAAGTTTCGCTTTGGGCGTCAAGTGCGGTTCGTTTCCGCCGGGAGCACAGATGCCCAAGGGCTATCGAGGGGATCTGGGGCAGGACATGTTGGACCAGAAGGTGACCGTGTGGTCTTCATCGCTGGGGTTGATGAAGTCTTGATTCGGCAGTGCCCGGAGCCGGTCCAGGGCTTCTGCCAGGTTCTGCTCCGCAGGAATCGATGTCGCCCCGAAGTCCGGTGCCGGCGGGCATTCCTCCTCAAACGGCGAAGTTACTCGGATGCAGCTCTATCGCTTTAGCGACGAGGCCCGTTTTAGTAAGGTCTTTCTGGGAGTGACGCTGGCAGCGGCGGTCACGGGTGCGTTGACGTATTGTTTCGTTGTCCTGTTGCGCGACTGTCATCTGAGCGGTTACTGGTGGCTCATGTCGGTGGCTCTCTACGGCGGTTTGCTGGGCAAGAGCCTGGAGAAGATTATGCAGTGGACGGGTTTGCGAGGACCGAAGGTTGCGACTTTTCTGGCACTTGTGAGTTTGGGAGTCGCCAGCCTGTTGACCTATTGGTTGTGGATTCAGCAGATTGGTTTTCACCTGCTCTACCTGGGCGCAATCTCGCTGGTGGCCTATATGTGTTTTTACAATTTTCGCTGGCAGAAGCATGGTTATTGCGAGGGTTGTGGGCTGCGGTTGGAGCCGGTTGCGTATTTCGGTCCATACCGCTACAACAACCGTATCGTGACATTGCTCTAGAGGCAGGAATTGCTGGACCTGTCGTTCCTCGAGCAAGCGGGGGCGAAGGATTGGAAGTTTCTGGAGCTGGCTTTGGCGAGTTGCCCCGACTGCGGGAAGTGTTCGACCCTGCGCGTTGTGAAGGTTGAGCATCATCTGATGGGGGTCGGCCGGCAAGTGTTGGGGCTTCTGTCCGTAGCAGCGGAACAGCAGGTTTTTGAGATTGGACCGAGTCCGTGCCCCGTTTGACCTATCCGGATGGGCCCGAGGATCGGCCCGGCAGTTTGGAGGCGGGGATCGCCTCCTTGCTGCGCACTGTTGAGGTGGATCCGGGCAACCTGGAGGTGCGTCAACGTCTTATAGAATGCGCGGAACTGGAAGCGATGGTGGGGCGGCAGCGGGAGGCGGTGGCTTACTATGAGCGCATCTTGGGGCTTGAGGATCGGGTGGTGTTGGGTCCGAGGTGCCGGGCAGACGCGGTAATGCAGGTTCGCCAGCTGGTGGCCACGGTCAGGCCGGAGATTTACTTGCGAATCGGGGAGTATCATCTGGAGGGCGAGCAGCTCGACCAGACATAGGACTGTCTGCGCAGGTCCGCGCGACTGAAGCCCGGAGTCTGGGCTACCGAGTTGGCTCTGGGGAAATGCCTGCTGGCGCGGGGGCGAGGCGGCGGCGGCCTTCCGGGGGGCCGTTCGGTTGGTGGCGGACGACTCTCGTGAGGAGGTCCGTCGGATTGAGGATTGGCTGGCTCGGTGCAGCTAGTTTGGCCTTCCTGCAGGCTCATTTAGACGTGCTCAAAGTATTAGTACCTTGCCATGTTTACCTCACGTCCTGTTCGGCAGCGACTGCTGGCTTCAGGTATTGAGGGCAGCTCTGGCCTGCCAGCGGCCCCGCAAGTGGCGGAGCGGTCCGTCTGCGCTATGGCTGGCGGGGCTTTCGCCGAGTGCCTCTCCGGGAGGGGGCATTTGCTCTTTGGGGAGGGGGCAGTCAGGCTGGGGCTGGCCGTTGTCATAAGGAGTCGGGTCTAAAAACAGCCCGATGTTGACGAGAGCGGCCAGTAAGCGGTTGCCGAAGCCGAGGTTGAAGTCCTGGGAGCCCTGGTTGACGTTGAACGCGTCCTGGGTCCAGCTGAGGCCGTCGGGGGAGGTGAGGGCTTCGCCGGCCAGGGTGACGGCAACCCGGCGGCCGTGTCCACGGGCCATTTCGGCGATATTGTTGGTGGAAGTCGTGTTGGCGGTCGACCATGGTGGCCGGTGAGTCATCCAGATTGATGACCAGTCTTTCCGTCTGGCCCACCAAAATCTTGTCGTCTCGCAGGTCCGTCCACATGTTTCTGGCCGACTCTCGCTGGGGGGCGTAGTTGTCGAAGATTTTGCCTTCGATTTCAAAATCTGGCCGAAAACCTGGCGATCTGGTGCTGTCGCGCAGATGTCTGACTCGATAGCCTCGGCGCGCCAGTAGTTCAGCGGATTCTTTCTGGCGCATCAGAGACCGGGCTGTCTCTTCGCAGGTTGTGGAGATCTTCAGGTAGACCATGGGATGGGGTTTGGGGAGCAACGGCCGGAGCTCGCCGCGGTGTTACCGCCTCGAGAACGGCAAACTTGTATCGACCCAATAGATTTATGTGGTCGTGTGCAAACGGAGATAGTCGAGGCATGGCAAAGCCCGTGAGGCTGGCGCTGGCCGCAGTTGTCGCACAGAAAAACCCAACGGTCGGTCTGATACCAGGCCCAAACAGGATGCGCACAGATACTTGGGCGCAATGAGTTCCGACCGCCATTCCTCCGGCTTGCAGGGCGATTGGCAATCTTGGCAGCGGGGGCTGTCTTCCTGCACGGTCGCTCAGGCTGTGGCCGAAGCTTGAGATTGCCGCAGTTGCAACAGCTGTAGCATTTCGGGAGCCGAATCCAGCAGCACCAGGGCGCTGCTGATGGCCCGACTGGGCAGCAGATCTCCAGCTTCATATTTCTGGAAGGCCCGCGGCCCACCGCCGATGAGGTTGCCGGCGTCCACCTGGGTCAGTCGCAGCTTGCGCCGAATGCGCTTGATTTCGTGGGGTTGGAGCAGCCCTTCGCTGCGCGCCTTCAAAACGTTCAGCTGGCGGTCGGAAGTTTTCATGTCCTCGCCGGTGTGGATGCTTTCGCCGGATTCCTCGCAGTACCAGCCGGGCATGTCAAACGTCACCGATTCCCCTTTATATCTCAGGGTCATCGGCTTGTGCGCCCGAACCATCGGCGCGCCCGTCTCCGGGCAAACGGGGCTATCCATTGTCTTTCTCCTTAAAGGACAGCAGCAAGAACTCCGTGATCGCATCCGCCGTGAATTTGACGTAAAGCACGCCAACACCGGACGGAACGTGGTAGACGTCTTGCCAGATCTGATGGTTTGCATTGGAGGTCATGGACTTGTAGAAGTGGCTTCTCTCCATCGTCTGGATGGTGGCCACAATTTCGGCCCTTCCAAAGCCCAGAGCGACCGCATCCCGCAAAGCCCTACCGGTGAGATTCAGCCGACCTGCGCTGGAGAACGTCGTTTTGAACGCATCCAGGTCGTAGGTTGGCTTCCGCTTCTCCTGCATAGGTCAGTGTACACCTTTAAGGTGTATTTGTCTAGACTGCAGGCCACGGCCAATAGACGGGCAGAGACGCTACTGCCGAGGCCAACTGGTCGGGCTGGTTGTGCAAATAGACTTCGGTGGAGGCGAGAAAGCGGTGGCCGAGCAGCTGCTGGACGATGCGCAGGGAAACCTTGCTAGCCAACTGGGAGGCGAAGGAATGCCTGAAGGTATGAGGGGTGGCGCGCACGCACAGGCCGGCAGCCTGGCGGTGGACCTGAACCAGGCGCTGCACTTCACGGACCGGCAGCCGGCGGTGCCGGCGGTCTTGCCGCAACGGGGAATCAGGGTTGGACTGGAAGCCGCGCATTTTGAAGAAGTCGACCATGTCTTGGACGGCCTGGCGGGTCGAAGGGGGTTTCGCGATATACGTGGCCTACGTTGAGACCGACCAGCTCACCGACGGAAGGTCCCAAAGACATGCTGTTAGACATGGGTCCCCAGTAAGGCTTGGAGCCGTCTATCTAGGCTACACCTCAGATCGACAACGATCTGGGGTGTTCTTCTGTCCAGTTGGGGTCCGCCCGGCGACTTCTTGGATAACCGCCTGGTCGGGTCTTAGAACTCAGCTGGACAGATCTTCTCGAAACTCGTAATCATCGGCGGAACCGAGAAGATCTTTTCGAGAATGAATTTCGAGAAGCCAGGATGCCGTAAAACCGCACCTCGACCAAGCGGGAGAAACCGGTCTCGATAACCCTCGTTTTCGAGAATGACAGTCTAGCTGGTGGCGTGGGCGGGCGCCCGGGCCGTTGGGGGCGGAAGGTGACGGGGGTGTAGGAAGGCGTCGAGTCGGTGCTGCGGATGATTGCCATACGCCTAGGCTGGTCTTCAGGAGCGTTTTAGGATAGCAGGCGAAGTTTTGTGAACGGGTTGTTCATCTCTGGAGGCTCGCGCCACCGTCCAGGTGGCGATTGCCGTCGACTTGCGTGACCACAGCTTGAGAATCCCGGGATAGTATCGCTAACGGTTTTCAAGCTTTTTTCCGGGCGGCCGGGTAGGCTTGATGGATGCGAATCTCTCACTTGCCCCCGAACCCCCAGCCCGTGAAGGGGCGGATTCCCTCTCCGCCTCCGGCCAGCCCTCCGCCCGGGCCCAACCCCGAGGATCAGGTGAGCATCCGGGCGGCTGAAAAGAAGATGTGGCGTAACGTGGAATGGGCTTCTTTTGGCGGTCAGATGGTCGGGGGGGCGCTGGTGCTGGCGCATCAGGGGGGAATTGGACTGGCGATTTTTGCTGCCAGTTCGGGCGCGATGGTGTATGCCGGTTATAAGGGTCGGCGCGTTTAGGGGTCCTCTTCGGGGTCGCGAAACTGCACTTGCGAGACGACGAATTGTAGATTGCTGAGTCTTTGCGCGTAATCGGTGAGGAGCTGGCGGGTCTGTTGTTCCTGGTCGAAAATACCGAACCAGCTGGGGTAGTCCAGACCCAAGCCTTCCGCCATCTGCTCTTCGAGGCGGGACAAGATTTGCGGATCTATGGGAATCTGGTACTTCTTCTGGACCGCCTGCAAAGCGATGGCGGAACGAACGCGAAACTCGGCTTGTAGGCGCTCGTCGGCTTGCTGGAGGTAGTCCTGGCGGGCGCTTTCGATCTCTGAGTCGTCCAGGCCCAGTTGCAGCAGCAGGGGCAGAATGCGCCGCTGGAAATCGGCGCATAATTCTTCGTCGAGCACGCTGGCAGGCACTTCGAGGTCGATTTCCTCAGTCAGTCTTTCCAGCACCTGTTGACTCATCTCGGCCAGCAGTTCCTGGGCCAGCTCTTCCTCAAATTGCTGAGCCAGCGTCTGCATGGCCTGGTCGAGGTCCGAACCCAGACCAGCCGCTTGCAGAGCCTGGGGGTCGTCCAGTTCCGGGACGAGAACCTGGCAAGCCGGACCCAGCCGCACGAGGACTTCCAGCTCCTGGTTGGCCAGTTCGGGTATGGGATAGTCCGCTCCCAGCTGGAGGCGGAATTCATAGTCCCCGTGGCCCTCCATCTCCAGCAAGGCTTCGAACAGACCTGGCAGCGCCGCCACGGGTTCCAGCACAAAAGCGGGCTGGTGAAAAAGACTGCCGATCAGAAATCGACCTTTGTGGACCGGCAGGAAGATGCACTCGACTTCCTCGCCGGGCTGCAGGCGCTGGCCGGGGGCTTTGGGGATGCGGGGAGCCAGGGCTCGCAGGCGATGGTGCAAGAGCGCGATCAGTTGGTCCGCGCTGGGAGCCAATTCCGGCTCCAAGGTAAAGACCCAGTTCTGGAAATCCTTCATCGGTCAGGCTTAGCGTTTGATAAAGCTATCCGCCACCGACGAGAATCCCGAGACAATGGCTGCGCCCTGGCTGACATAGGGGATGTTGGTGGCTGCCACCCAGGAAGTGGCGGCGGTGAGACCCCGGATGCCTTTTTTGGCCCAGCTTGCCTTGGGGTCGGCCATGGTGCTGGCAAAGGCCGCCGAGTCCAGGGCGGCGATGCCAATGTTCATGCCGGCAATGAAGCGGCCGCCAATTTTTCCGGCCGTCTTGAGGGCGGCGCTGCGGGTGAGAGAGCCGACGGCGGCTTGTCCGGCTGCTTTGCCTCCGCTGCGCAAAACCTGGCGGGCCGCGGTCCGACCCTGGGTGCAGGGGTGCTACCTCCATCCCCGGTGGGGTATCTCTCTACCACCGTGCGCTGCCAGTCGGGATCGGAGCGCTAGCGCAGCACGACTTCCGGTTGGCCACCGCGCAACCGCTCATTGTGAGAGCCCCCAGCAAGAGCAGTCGCTTCACGAAGGGTTGGACCGTTAGCAGGCGCCGCCGATGCCGCCCTTTTGCCGGAGGTCGGACATGATCCACATGCCGGCCATGGGGTCGAGGTTCTCGCCCTTTTTGGCGCTCTCCAAAGTCATGTAGAGATCACCGGCTTCGTCGCTACCGATGTGGTGCGGCTTCTGGGGCTCGGTGTTGGCCTCGTGATAGTTGACGGTCAGGCGAACATCCGGCATCACGAAGGCGGGGCCGCTCGGGCTTTGCCGGCGGGAGATCACGATCGAGTCACCCTGGGGGTCGACGGCTTCGATCTCGGTGTGCAGTCGGTCCTCATCCAGGCTCTGCTGGCGGGTGATGGTCAAATTCTTGGTGTCGATGTATTTGGGAATGGAAGTAATCTGCATGGTAGGGGCAGAAGTCAGGCCAGTGCTTTGAGCTGACTGGCCACCTGCGCCGACACCTGGTAGCCGAGCTCGGGCGCAACCGTCAATTCCGTGGCGACTTCGTGCAAATAGGCTGCCAGGTCTTTCTCGGAACGGCGTTCCTGCAACATGACCTGAGCCCGTTTGGCGTAGACCTGGTAGGCCCCCGCCTCATCGCTCGTGCCTTTGAGGCGGAGCGGGTCCCACTGCTGGAGCAGGATGGTTTGAATCTGGGGGGATTCGCTAGGTGCCCGCGATGCCCTGGTGGCCAGAGGGGGGCGGGTAGGACTCGGGCAGAGGTCAGGCCAGGCGGAGCAGGTCGCGGAGTTCGGCCAGAGATAGGGGCGTGGCCTGGTCGCTGCCTTCCAGCACGGATTGGGCAAGGTCGCGTTTGTGGCCGTGCAGGCGGACGACTTTTTCCTCGAGGGTGTGCTCGGCGACCAGGCGGTAGATGGTGACCGGGCGATGCTGGCCGATGCGGTGGGCGCGGTCTGAGGCCTGATCCTCAACAGCCGGGTTCCACCAGGGGTCGAGGTGGATGACGTAGTCGGCGCCGGTGAGGTTGAGGCCGGTTCCGCCGGCTTTGAGGCTGATGAGGAAGAGGTCGCCTTCGCCTTCCTGGAAGGCGGCCACCCGTTTTTGGCGCTCCTTGGCGGGGGTGCTGCCGTCGAGTCGTTGATAGCTGACGTCGCGCTCCTGGAGTTGTTCTTCGACCAGATCGAGGAAACGGGTGAACTGGCTGAATATCAGGGCGCGGTGGTTGCCGGCCTGGAGTTCCTCGACGAGGGTGAAGAGGGTTTCCAGTTTGGAGCTGGTCAGGTCGCTGCCGGGCAGAACCAGGCGGGGATGGCAGCAGGCCTGGCGCAGGCGGGTGAGATGGGCCAGCAGGTCCAGGCTCTGACCGCCCTCCAGGTCGTCTTGCGCTTTGCTGCGCATTTCTTCGTAGAGAGCTCGCTCTTGCGGTCCGAGTTGCACGCTCAGGGTGATTTCGGTGCGCGGCGGCAGCTCGGAGAGAACCTGCGATTTGAGCCGACGCAGCAGGAAGGGCGCGATGAGGCTGCGCAGGCGGGAGCGTCCGGAACCGGCTTCTTCGTAGCGGCGCCGGAAGGCGGCCAGCGTGCCCAGCAGTCCCGGGTTGAGGAAGGCAAACAGGCTCCAGAGCTCGCTGAGGCGGTTTTCGATGGGGGTGCCGGTAGTTGCCAGGCGCATGTGCGCCTGCAGTTGGTAGGCGCAACGGGCCGTTTTGGATTGGGGGTTTTTGATGGCCTGGGCTTCGTCGAGCACGGCCACAGCCCAGTGGACTTTGGTGAGCTTTTTGGCGTCGCGCAGCAGCACTCCGTAGCTGCACAAGACCACGTCGCCGGCTTTGAGGGCCGAGAGTTCGCGGTCTTTTCCTTCGTAGTTGTGGGGCCGCAGGGTGGGAGCAAATTGTTCGAACTGTTGGATCCATTGGGCCTGCACGGAGACGGGGCAAACCACCAGGTGAGGGCCCTGGCTGCGCTGGTGGAGCATGAGCGCGATGGCCTGTAAGGTTTTGCCCAGGCCCATGTCGTCGGCCAGGCAGGCTCCCGTGCCCATGTGGGCGTGGCGGGCTAACCAGCGAAACCCCTCGAGCTGGTAGTCACGCAACTCGGCCTGCAGGCGGCGTGGCAGGGCCGGTTGGGAGCGGGCACATTCCTGGAACTGGAGGAGGCGGTCCTGAAAGGCCTGGTCGCTGGTCAGGCCGGCCAGCTCCAGTTCGGCCAGCGAAGGCACGGCCAGGGCGGGGATGCGCGGCTGTTCCGGGTCGGCCAGATCGGCCAGCCCCTCGATTTGCGCCCGAAGTTCTTCGTCGATGCGCAGGTAATCGTTCTCGCCGAGTTTGAGGTAGTTACCCTGACCCAGACGGGCCGCCTGAAGGGCGCAAGCCAGCTCGAGCGAGCCGCCCTGCTCCAGCTCCAGGGTACCGTCCAGGGCGAACCAGTCTTCTCCCGGGACCTGGCTTACGGCCAGGCTCAGACCGCGAGCGCCGCGCACGCGCCAGGGCTGTCCTTCCGGCCATTCCAGGGTGATTTGCGCCTGGCGGCATTCTTGCAAGATGTCCAGCAACTCGGGCAGCGAGTCGCTGCGGAAACTGCTGGCCGCGGGCAGACTGGGGCAGAGAGCCAGCAGGCGTTCCCATTCTTGCTGTTCCCAGGCGAGATTGCGCTGCACCACAGCGATGCCGTCGGCCGAGCTGAGGCGCTCCTGTTCGGCGCCCTCCAGGGCCAGCCGTCGATAGTCGGGCAGTTGCGCGCAGGTGACCAGCCAGTCGAAGCGGAGGCCGCGGGCGGTGGGGCGGGCCCGCAGGTGCAGCTGGTTGGCCTGTACGGCGGTTTGCTGGAGGGGGGCCAGACCCTTGCCGGTGGCAATTTCGATGCGCTGAGCCCATTTGCCCAGGGCCTGGCGCAGTTCTTTCTCGGCGCTCAGGGGCACGGGAGCTTGCTGTTGGAGCAGGGGCGCGAGCTGGCGTTCGAGGGGAGAGCGCGTCCAGAAGGTGCCGTCTTCTTCGAGAAGATAGTCGGTTCCGAGGGGAATCTCGGGGTAGAGCTGCAGTCCGAGACCCTGGGGCCCGCGCTCCAGACGCAGCTGTTGCACTCGCTCTCGCAGTTGCAGCGGCTCTTGCCCTTTGTAGACGCGCGGATGTCCGACCAGGGCGCGCAATACGTCGGCGTTGGGGGTGGCCGCCCCATAGGAGGTAAAGCGCACTTTTGCCATGGCCGTGCGATCCTGATCGTTGAGGTAGTCCGGCATTCGCGAGAAAAGCGCTTTGCTGCTGACCTGTTTGCCGCTCAGTCGGGGAGGACCCTGTTCAGCGCTGGCGCCTTTGTCGTGGTAGTAGAGGATTTCGGCTGGATAGAGGTGCCAGAGCAGGGCCCCGCTTTTGCTGGTCGAGGTGCCCGGTTTGCTGATCAAGTCGCCCTGGGTGTCCAGCAGTCGCAAGAAGGTCTGCCAGGGCTCTTCGCTCACCGCCTTGGGCACCCAGGGGCGGGCCGGATGCTCCTGGAGCTGGTCGGCCAGCCAGTCCATTCCCTGCTCTTGCCAATAGGCGCGCACGCCCGGTTCTAAGGTCGACTTGTAGGGTAGGCGATGGCGGGTGAACCACAGGAAGCAGTCTTCCAGGCCACGCTCGAGTTCGACCTCCGGGTGACCGGGATCTTCGGGCCCGATGTCATCCAGGGCGGCGTCGATCTCCAGGGTTGAG
>JALHOV010000122.1 GCA_022842865.1 Vulcanimicrobiota bacterium
AGCGCCCAAAAAGCGTCCGCCGAAAAACTCCAGGCAGCCCGAACCGTCACTCCGCCCACAGAGGCCAGGTCGACCCCGCCCGGCCAGAAATCCTCGTTGGGCAGCCTGCTCGACTTTTCCAGCGGCTTTCTGATTGCCGAGGAGGCCCACTGGGACCCGGAAGCGGTTGAGGAAGCCCTGCCCGACGAAGAAGCAACGCCCGAGGTAGCGGTGCCCGAGGAGATCTCCATTCTGCTAGAACGATTGCTGACCGGGGACAGCAGTCAGCCGGGCTTTCGCCGGCTGGGGCAGCTGCTTTCGCGCTTCGGCCGGAGGGTTCTGCAACAATGCATTGAGGTGCAGGCCAAAGTGTATTTGCTTCCGCCAGGGGAGCCGTTACTGGCGCACCCCCAACTGACTCACTGCGGTCACACCGATTTGCAGGGCGCGGCCTATCTGCCGGATCTGCGGCTCTGCTTGGTGGAGGATGACTGCGTCAGCCAGGCGCCGCGCGGGTTTCATCCGGTCTTTTACTACTTTGCCCATCTTTGGGACCACGCCATGGGCGGCGAGAAGTTCGCCAGTTCCAAGTCGGCCGCCGTCCAGGCCAGCTACCAGGTCTGCCTGGAGGGAGGACATCGCTTCGGTGATTTGATGTCTTCCTACTCCCCGGCCCATTATTTCGCCCAGGCGGTGGAATCCTATTTGGCCGAAAACGATTGCTTCGAGCCGCTCTGGACGCGTTCCGACCTGTATGACTTCGACCGCTCCATCTACAACTACATCGAATACTTGCTGAAATGATCCTCTATCGACTGCGCAACACGCGCGAAGGCCGCAAACGCGACGAATTCGCTTCGGGGGAAATCCATTACGAGAACGGTAGCGTCCAGGTCGACGTGCCCGACCGCAGCCTGGCCAAATCGATTCAGAAACACTTCCAGGAGAGCTTTCGGGTGCGCGCCGTGCGCGGCAGCCTGGAAACCTTCCTGGGGCACGCCTGGGTCGACCTGCTGCCGGGCACCGAGCAGCATTTCGATGAAGGCCTGCGCCAGTTGGTGCGCTTGAATCTGGTGACCGAAGACGGGGCCTGACCTCGGTCAATCGCCGAAGACGGCGGAGGACTCCTTAACGACGCGGGGATCGGTGTATTCGATCATCTCGCCGTTCCACTCAGGCGGACAATAGAGAGCCAACCAGGCCATGGACTTGGCCGGCACCTCCGGGGGTTCGAGCCGGTTGGTATCCTTAAGCTGCTGGAAGTACTGCATCATGTCGGGCGGCATGTGGCCGGGCCCGTCTTTGCGAATCTGATCCTGCATGGCGGTATCAATCACCCCCGGACGCAACGAGACGGCTATAATGCGGGGCTGCTCGACCGCCATGCAACGGGTCAGATGATGCAGTCCGGCTTTACTGGCGCAGTAGGCCGACCAGGCGGCCAGAGGATGAACGGCGGCGCCGGTGCTGACGTTCACCACTTTACCCCTGCTCTCCATCAGCCAGGGCGAGGCCAGCCGAGCCAGGTAAAGAGGAGCGACCAGGTTGATCTGCATCGCTCGCGACCAGGCTTCCATGTCCACGTTGGTATAGATACCGATGGGATCGATCACGGCCGCGTTATTGATGACCGCGTCGATGCGCCCCCATTTGTCGCCAGCGGCGCTGACGATTTTCTGGCAGACCTCCAGGTCACCCACATCTCCCGCCACGGCCACGACCTCGGATCCGAGTTTCTGGCACTCTTCGCGAACCTTCTCGAGCAACTCTACGTTGCGGGCATTGAGGACCAGTTTGACGGATTTTTTGGCAAGCCAGTGGGCCGTAGCCGCGCCCAGTCCGCGCGAGGCTCCGGTGATAATGACAACACGTTTTTCACTCATGGGCGGCGGCTTCGATCCGAGCCCAAGGCCCTCCTTTGGGGGAAACTCCCAGACGATGGGGAATCCTTCTCGAGCATGAAAATCACCCAGGCGAGTGGCTCCAACACCCCGGCTCAACGGGCGCCCCAGGCAAGCAAGCCGGATGTGCTCGCCTACGAAACGGCCCAAGACCAGGTGATCCTCTACGGGGAAAACGGCCAGCAGATGGCCGGCTCCGAGCAGATCAAGACCAAGGGCGACAGCTTTATGAAAACTCTGCTGTACCCGTCCAAAATGCCCGACTCGGTCAGCCCTGATTATGTTCCCAGCCGGCGTTGGAATTTTCTGATGGAACTGACCGGCTCGACCCAAAGTTACCTGGGCACTGCGGCCGCTCTCAACGCCGTCGGCATCGGCAATGGACCGCTCACGGTGGGTCTGGCCTGGATGGTGCGCGACGCCATCGACGGCATCGGCAAGTTCGCCGGTTCCCAGTTTGGTCGCCAGGCCGACAAAGATCCCAAAAGCTGGGTGACCACCGGTGAGTATGTGCACGCCGTCGGCTCCATGATGGAGTCCACTCTGGCGGTCGCCCCGGAGGCCTTCCTGGCCATAGCGCCCGCGGCCAACGCCGTCAAAGCCTTCGGTAGCACCGTCAAGAGCGCGGCCCAGGCACCCATTGAACTGCATCAGGCCCGGGACAACAATCTGGGCGAGATGCGCTCCAAGAACAACAACCAGACCATGCTGGCCGGCATTATCGGCGCCGGTCTCGGCTTTGGACTGGAGAAACTCGGGTCGCACTACATCGGAGCGGCCGCCACACCGGTGCTGATGGCCGCGGCCACGGCCGGCAAACTTTTCGCCACCCACGGCTACGTGAAATCACTGGACCTCGATCCGGTCACTGAAAGACGTATCAGCAAGCACGCGCATAAATGGCTGGATGTCGGCAAAGCGGACAAGGGGGATCTCAAGAAGCTCAAGCTGGGAGCCCCCCTCTCCGACTTCGTCAAGGATCCGGCCCGCTTTCGACAACTGAGCGAACTCTACGGCCCCCGCAACTACTTGCTGGACATACAGCAAGACCAAATCGCGGTGGTCTTGCATCAGGACAGCACTCCGGAAACCCAACTGGAAGCGGTGACCCAAGCCAGCCTGGTGCGCATCCTGCAGCGCAGCCCGCTGTATCAGGTCAAAATCGGTCAGGAAGGCGACGCCGCGGCCCGGGACTGGCTGCTGCGCACCAGTCTGGGGGCCGTTGCCGAGGTGGTGGCCAGTTTTGCCCGGGATGAAGACGACCCCTTACGTTTTACCTCGGACGCGCGCCGCGCCCACTGGGACAAAAGCCCCGGAGTGAATATCGCTCGCGTCACCAGGGCCGATCTTCAAAGCCTGACCCAATCCGTTAAAAACGTCTGAACTATTCCGCCAGCGGTCGCTGGGCGCGCGGGCCGGTCTCGGGCAAGAACCAGCCGCCCACGGCCAGAAGACAGGAGGTGCTGCAGAAAAAAGCCATTCCAGCGCTGTAGGAGCCTGTTTTATCGAACAGGTAGCCGACAATCATCGGCGACAGTCCCGAAAGCAGATAGGCGCCGCTGAAGACGATGCCATTCAGTCGAGCCACGAAAGCGGCGTTGGAGCCCGGCAGTTCCATCGGAATCGTGAAAAGCGGGGCGACGTAGAGGAAGAGCGAGAAGCCCAGGCCGATGGCGCAGGCCAGGCGCACGCTCTGGAGGGGCGCGAAGCAAAGCCCCAGCGAACAGATCGGCATCAGCAGTCCGGCGGCGATAATGAGCGGGCGGCGCAGCCCCAATCGACCGGTAATCCAGCCGCTGAAGATGGCGGTGGGAATGCCCACCAGGTTAAACAAGCTGGTCAGGGCTGAGGCGGTCTTGGCTTCCAGTCCAAAGTAGACGGCGAAATGTTGAGGTAGAGTGCTGTTCAGCGCCAGGTAGAGGGCCAATGGGCCGGTGAAGGCGATGGTAATCAGCCAGGTTTCCTTGCGTAGCGCCACCTGGGAAAAGGATGCCGTCTCTTTCTTGGCCCCGCTGGCCGGAGCGTCGCTGCCCAGGAAGAACCAGAGCACCGCCAGAGCCAGCGAGAGAAGTCCGCAACCCACCAGAATGGTGCGCCAGGCATAGCCTTCCTGAAGGGCGGGCACGATTTGAAAAGCGGTGACGATGCCAGTGTTGACGGCCACATTGTTGAGGCCGTTGATCATCGGTAGTTTTTCCCGAGGAAAGAGCTGCATCACAATGGGCCCCATCAAGGTGACCACCAGGGCGCCGCCGACACCGAACCAGAAGCGCAGCATCAGCATCGTTTTGTAGTCGGGACTGAAGGGCACGATGACGGCCACTGCGCACAACAGGCTGCCGATCTGAACACTGCGCTTGAGTCCCAGCCCGGCCACCAAAAAGCCGGCCAGGAAAGGCACGAACGATTTGGCCATCGAGACGGAGGAAAAGAGCGCGCCGCCCTCCAGCTTGCTGATGTGGTAGAAGCTCTCGATGTCACCGCGCAACGGTGAGAAGGCGAACCAGGAGATGCCAAAGGCAAAATAGATGAGAAACAGTAGGGCTTCGACGGTCCAGGCTCGCATCGGGGTTCCTCCAGGTTGCTGTGTGTGTGCTAATCGGGGACAAAGCCATCCTAGGGGAACGGGGTTGCGCAACCGTTGCAGCCGCTAAAAGCTGCCGGGAACTCCTGCCGGACTTAAGACGCCGCCAGCCGGAGCACCGGGCGTACCCGCGGGATTGGCGCTAGGCCAGGCGCGGCCGGGACCGGCGGGCATGCCAAAGGCTCCGCCCCAGTTATTGCGACCGGCTCCCGACATTTTCTGCGCTTTCTGTCCCTCAATGGGGGGAAGCTCGTAGGTACTGTTGCTGGCGGTCGACTCTACGGAGTTCGGACTCTCACTGCGAATCTCGATCACCGGCAGGTTAAGCGGCTTGGGCGGGACTGGCTCTTTCTTGACGGGCTCAGCCCCGGACAGGGTGGCCGACAGAACGAGCAGGCAAAACAAGGGAGCGAACTTCATTCCAAGAATTTAGCACATCGTCCGGAAACAAAATAGAGCCGTACGCTACAGGGGGTCTATGTCCGATTATCGTCGTCGCAGATTTATTACCGACCTGCTCTTTGTGGGAGGCGCCCTGGTGGCCGCGGCCGGACTGGCCAGCACCGGTGAAGCGCAGAGTCAGACGGCCACGCCGGCGCCCACCTTCTCCAAGAGTCCCGAGCAGTTGCCTATGCCGGGTGAAGCGGTGGCGATGCCCCCGCCGCCCAGCAAAACCCCCCAGAATTATCCGCCGGCCGGTGCACCGATGCCCACCCACCTGAAACCGCAGTCCATCTTAACACCCAAGCCCCAAAAGCCGGCTCAGTGACCGGTCACTCCGATGTCCAACAGTAGAGAATGGGGGGCGGCCAGCGGCAGCAACTCGGCATAAGGCACGACCGACTCGATGCCGAAGGCGGCGTGCGGTGCATCGGGATCATAGAAGGCGACACCGTTTTTTCGCAGGTAAAAGCCGTAATGAGCCTGGGCGCTAAAGGGGTCGCGGACTTCGGCGTGGTCACCAATTAAGCGCGCCAGTTTGGAAAACTGGCCTCGGTCAATCATTTGCTCGAGGGTCACTTCTTTGTTCTTCCGCAAGTCCCAGGTCAGCGTCTCCATAATCTTGCCCGGGTGAGCTCCGGTGACCCGACCTTTGGAGTCTTTATACAAAGTCAACCCGCGACCCACAGCACTGTAATAATGAGACGTAGAACGACCCACCTCGACGGTCGTCTCCCATTCAACCAGGAAATCAGGATCGTGAAGTCGTTCGGGTTTGGGAAAAAATCGCGCTTTGAACGCTTTGGCCAGAGCCGGGTTCTTGGGTACGCCCGGGTGCTCGACGCTGGCCTTGTCCCCGCGCTGGTCGCTCCAACGGTAGGTTTCGGCTGGTGCTGTCCAGCACAGACAGAGCAGCAGCATCAAGCCCAGCAGTCTTTTCATAGGCTCACCTTTCGCAGGCCATCGAGGTACCCTCTGTAACCGTTTGCGGCCGAGCGCAGCCGGCAGTTGGCCGATCGCTACGCTCATGGCTGGGAGAGAATGCTGGCCCGGCCCAACTTGTTGGTGCTGGTCAGCCAGCAGCCCGACGATTACGCCGTCCTGCTGCGCGGAGAAGTGGAAACCGTTACGGGCGAGCGCCAGTCCAGGCTCTGGGATTGGGGCCACGACCCCAGGCCCTTCCTACCCACCCTGCTGCGCCAGGCGGCCCGGGCCGGTGACGACTACCTGGTGGTCCGTGCCCAGCCGGGCCAGGAAGAGCTCTTCCGCTCCCTGGGTTTCTTGCCCGAGCTGCGGCGCCTGCTCGCGCCGGTGGTGGGAAAGCCGAATCGCAGCCACTTTTCCGTGCGCCCGGCTACCGCTCTGGACACCTTCTTCATCGCCAACCTGCACAGCCAGGGCAGCCACTTTTACGTGCCGGCCAACCGGCCCGCCGATCGAGACGAGATCGCTCTGCGCTCGGGAACCTATTACCTGGGCCTGACCTTTGGGCCCGACTGCCCCCTCTGGGGACGCATCATCTGCTGGCAGGACAAACCTTCCGGCTACGTGCTCTACAAACTGGGGATGAGCGTGGAAGAAAATGGGGCCAGCGCCGCCTACCTCTACGACATCAACTTGCTGCCTGAGTTTTGGGGGCGGCTGGGGGCGCGAATTTTGCTTCGCCAGGCCATGTCCGACCTGGCCGAGCTGGGAGTGGAATACGTCGCGGCCGATATCAGCTATGACAATGAGAATGCTTTTCAATTGGCCACCCGAGGCATTGAATTCGAGCTGGAGTGGACCCGCTTTGGGATGAAAACTCCGCCGCCGAAATAACAAAAGACATCCTTTAGACATGCTGAGTCAACCTGCGGGTCTTCGAGATCCCTTAGGCTGGACTCATGGACAACACTACTTTACCCAGAGAAACCCTCGCCCGAAAGGGCGTGAAAGCACTCCGTGACGACCAACTGATCGCCCTGATTTTGCGCAGCGGTGGCAAAGGCGCCTCGGTCTACCAACTGGCCCAGCAACTGGCCGACCTCGGCTTGAGCCAACTATCTCAGCTCACCTTCCCGGAATGCTGCGCCATCGAGGGGCTCGGCGAAGCCAAAGCGGCCTCGCTGATGGCGGCTCTGGAGCTGGGCAGGCGCAGCCTGGGCAGCGCCGGACCCCCCGTGACCACCCCGGAGGAAGCTTATTGCCAACTGCAGGACTTGAGCGGCTCCCGCAAGGAGACGTTCAAGGCTCTCTACTTAGACGGCCGGCGCCGCTTGCTGCGCTCGGAAATCGTATCGGTGGGCACCCTGACCGCCACCCTGGTCCACCCCCGCGAAGTCTTCGGCCCCGCCCTGGAATGCGGCGCCGCCTCCCTGGTAGTAGCCCACAACCACCCCTCCGGCGACCCCACCCCCAGCCACGAAGACCGCCTCCTCACCGAACGCCTCTCCCAGGCCGGCCGCCTCCTCGGCCTCAACCTCGACGACCACCTCGTCATCGGCAAAGGCTGCTTCGTAAGCCTCCGCCAGCTTGGTCTGTTGGTGGCTTAGCCGTGGAAAGGGGACCCGGGGGACTAAGGGGACGAGGAGACAGCCTGGACGTGCTCGCCGACCAGGTCATAGGGTGCATTCTAAGGGTTCACAAGAGCCTTGGGCCAGGATTTGTCGAGAAAATCTATCACAAGGCTCTCTGCCTTGAACTTACGAGGTCAGGGCTGGAGGCTGAGTTAGAAAAAGAAAATCCCATTTATTACGACAGGCAGCTCGTGGGCCGGCATTTCTTGGACCTTGTGGTAGAAAATGCGATCATTCTTGAACTCAAAACCGTGGACGTGCTTTCAACTTCGCACTACTCACAGGTCCGATCTTATCTAAAAGCCAGTGGAATCAATACCGGTTTCCTGGTAAATTTCTCAGGCCATCGAGTAGTCTTCCGCAGAATCAATGGCTCTCGCAGAGCTGTCTCCTTCTCTCCCTCATCCCCCGGGTCTCCCTTCCACGGACCAACCCAAGCAGAAAAGGCAGGAGAAACCCGCGCGAGGCGGATAAATACGGGCAATGAGGATCGTGGTGGATGCGATGGGGGGGGATAATGCTCCGGACGAGATCGTCCTGGGTGCCGCCAATGCCGCCCGTTCCACCAAAGACGTGCAAATTTGCCTGGTGGGCGATGAGCGCCGCATTCGGGCCTTGCTTCCCGCCAAGTCTAAAGTCGAGATCAGCCACTGCGATGACTACTTCCGCATGGACGAGCATCCTGGCCCAGGATTGCGCGGACGCAAGCAGGCCTCGATGATGGTGGCCGCCCGCATGATCAAAGAGGGCGAGGCCCAGGCCTTTGTGTGCGCCGGCAACACCGGAGCCCTCCATCAAGTGGCCGCCATGGAAATCGGGCGCATCAAGGGGATTCGCCGCTCGGCTCTGGCGGCCGTCTTTCCTACTCGGCCGGCCGAGAGTCTGGCTCTCGACCTGGGGGCCAATGCCGATTGCAAGCCTGAATACCTGGTGCAGTTCGCCACCATGGGATCCATTTACGCCGAGAAGGTGATGGGCAAGAAGAATCCGCGGGTGGCCTTGCTCAACATCGGCAACGAAGAAGGCAAGGGCAACGCCCTGGTGCTGGCCTCGCGCGAGTTGCTGCAGAAGCAAGAAGGACTGAACTTCGTGGGCAACGTCGAACCCAACGGCTTCTTCAACGGACAGGTGGATGTCGCCGTTTGTGACGGTTTTGTGGGCAACATGATGCTTAAGACCAGCGAAGCTGTGGCCGAATGGCTCATGGGTCGCGTGCGCGAAGCGGCCCTGCGCACGCCGGTCGCCAAACTGGGCGGACATCTGCTCAAGCCCTCGCTTAAGACCCTGCGCCAGGAAATCAATCATTCGGAACACGGCGGGGCCGTCTTGCTGGGCCTGAAAGGCGTGGTCATCAAATGCCACGGCCGAGCCACCGCCGACACCATTGAAAACGGCATCAAGGTGGCCGCCCGCGCGCTGCGCAATCGGGTGGTGCAGCAAATCGAAGAAAGCCACAAAGAAAGTGGCCAAGAGCTAAGCGTTTGACACTGTCCCCACGGGGTCGCGAACTGGCGGAAGCGCTGGTCGTTCAGCTGCGTAAAGAGTATCAAGACGGTTGCCGCGACCGTTACCAGGTGGACCGCCTGGTGCAGCGTTGGCAAACGGCGGTAGATGAGCTGGATCCGGCCGAGGGTCGCCGACTCACCCAGTCCATTCGGCCTTTATTGCGGGGCTATCACGGCCTGGGCATGGGCGAACGCCAGCACACGCTGGTAGAGACCGGCCAGGATCTGGCCCGACTGGCCGGCATCGAACGCAAAGCCGGCCCACCCAAAACCGCCGCCGCGGCTCCCCCACCGGCCGCCAAAAGCACCCTGGAGCTGGACTCCGAGGTGATGTATCTCAAGAACGTCGGGCCCCAGGCCGGCGCCCGCCTGCACAAGTTGGGCCTGCACACCGTGCGTGACCTCATTTTGCATCTACCCCGCCGCTGGGAAGACCGCACCCAGATTCGCCCCATTGCCAGCCTGCGCCCGGGAGCAGTGGAGACCGTGCAAGGCAAACTGGGGACCCTGAAAACCAAAAGCCCGCGCCGCGGCATGACCATTTCCGAGTTTCCCCTCAGCGACGGCACTGGCACCGTTACGCTCACCTGGTTCAACCAGCCGCATATCCTGAAAGCGCTCCAGCCCGGCACCACCGTGACGGCCGTGGGTAAGGTAGAAGAAAACTTCGGTCAGCTGCAGATGAACACGCCCGAGCTGGAGAGCGGTGAAGACAACATTCAGGCCGGGCGCATCGTGCCCGTCTATCCCCTGACCGGCCAGATGAGTCAGAAATGGCTGCGCAAAGTGCTCTTTCAAGCGGTGCCCACCTATGCTCCCAAGCTGCCGGACCCCATTCCCGAGCACATCCTGGCCCGCCATTCCTTTCCCCGCAAAGGCCCGGCCGTGGTGGAATTCCACTGGCCGGGGGATTTCGCCCGGCGCGATTGGGCGCGCCGCCGCCTGGCCTTTGAAGAGCTCTTTATGGTGCAGATGGAACTGGCCGAGCAGCGCAAAGACCGCGAGCAAGAACCGCGAATCCTGCCCTTCCGCCTGGACAAGCCCCTGTTGGAAAGCTTCCTGGAGCGACTGCCCTTTGCGCCCACCGGCGCGCAATCTCGGGTGATGGCTCAGATTCTCCAGGATCTGGGCCGAGAGGTGCCCATGAACCGGTTGCTGCAGGGCGACGTGGGCTCCGGCAAAACCGTATTGGCCGCCTTTGTCGCCTGGTGCGGGTTTCACAGCGGCTATCAGGCGGCCATCATGGCACCCACCGAAATTCTGGCCGAACAGCACTTCCACAAACTTTCCGAGATGTTGGAGCCAGCCGGCATTCGCTGCGCGCGCCTGTCGGGCAGCCAGAAAAAAGCCGAGAAGCGCAAGGTCTACGAGGGACTGGCCAACCACAGCATCGATCTGGTGGTCGGCACCCACGCCCTCATTCAAGAGGGAGTGGAGTTCTCCAAGCTGGGGGTGGTGGTGGTGGACGAACAGCACAAGTTTGGCGTGATGCAACGCACCACCCTGCGCCAGAAGGGCCACAACCCCGACCTGCTGGTTATGACGGCCACGCCCATTCCGCGTACTCTGGCCCTGACGCTTTATGGAGACCTGGAAGTCTCGGTTTTAGACGAACTCCCCCCCGGTCGCCAGCCCATCCAGTCGGAATCGGT
Organism: Vulcanimicrobiota bacterium; assembly: GCA_022842865.1. Classification (GTDB taxonomy): domain Bacteria; phylum Vulcanimicrobiota; class Xenobia; order Xenobiales; family JADMJV01; genus JADMJV01. The sequence goes on from JALHOV010000122.1 coordinate 10,618, forward strand.
GCCCTTCTCGGAGCGATTGAGGGTCTACAACGAAATTCGCCAGCAAATCAACGAAGGCCGCCAGGTCTACATCATCTGCCCGCTGGTGGAAGAAAATGAGAAAGTGGAAGCCACCGCCGCCGTCGAGGAGGCCGAGGTACTGCGTACCCGGGTCTTCCAAGAGTTTTCGGTGGGTCTGCTGCACGGCCGCATGAAAGGCGCCGATAAGGAGCAGGTGATGCAAGACTTCCGCAACGGCATCCACCAAATTCTGATTTCCACGACCGTCATCGAAGTGGGTGTGGACGTCCCCAATGCCACCATCATGCTCATTCAGGACGCCAACCGCTTCGGACTGGCCCAGTTGCACCAACTGCGCGGGCGCGTCGGACGCGGCCAGCATCAATCCCGCTGCATTTTTATGGGAGATGCCAAAAGCGAAGATTCAGCGCGGCGCCTCAAGGCCATTGCCCGGCTCTCGGACGGCTTTGACGTAGCCGAGGAAGACCTGCAAATTCGCGGCCCGGGCGACTTTTATGGCCTGCGCCAGAGCGGCTTCCCGGAGTTCAAGGTGGCCGATCTGCTGAGAGACCAGGATCTGCTAGAGCTGGCCCGGGCCGAGGCTCAGCAAATTTTGCGCGACGATCCTGGACTGCAACACTCCGAGCATCGCTTGCTGCGCCAGGCCATGGAAAGCCGGCAAATGCGCAGCGCCGAGCTGGTTCACTGATGCTCGGCAAAGTTCGCCCCACCACCGGTAAAGTGCTCGAGTCGATCTTGTCGACCCTGGCTGACTACTGGGAGGAGGCCCGAGTTCTCGACCTTTTCGCAGGTTCCGGCAGCCTGGCGGCCGCGGCCAGAGATCGCGGCGCCCGCGAAGTGGTGGTCGTCGAGGGGCACGCTCGGGTAGCCGCGGCCCTGCGTAAGAAGATGCCGGTCATCGTGGGAGTGCTACCCGGGGCCTTGAGCAAACTGAGCGGCCGCTTTGACATCATCCTGGGCGACCCGCCCTACGGTGTGCCCGAAGGTCCCGCCACGCTCGCACTGCTCAGCCCGTTTTTGGCGCCCGAGGGCTGGATCGTCTGGGAACATCATCACAAAGATGCCTATCCCGATCCGGTGCCCGGCCTGAGTCTGTGGCGCTGCCGGCGCTTTGGCGAAACGGCCGTGTCCTACTATCGCCAGGGCGGAATCTCCCCGGATTGATGAGGCCAGCGCTCGATCAGCGGCCATTCCGGACGCTCCTCGGGGGCCACGTAGGTCCAGATCCACTCGCCTTCCCAGGCGCAGGCCACGCGCAAATAATCGCGCTGTTGCGGAGTGAATCCCTCGAAATCATCTAGATGGTGGCGCAACCGCTCACTCTCCCGCAGAGTTAGGATTTCACCCGCTACCGAAAAAGCCAGTTGTGGGGTCGCGGGAACGACCGACTCAGGCACAGTCCAAAGATAAGGCCGGGCCGGCAGAACGGGCCAGGAAACGGGCAACGACAGCGCCGGGTAGCCTTCCGGACGCAGGCGCAAGTACCCGGGCCAGAGCACGGTTCGACTGGCGACTACCGCCTCGCTCAACTGATCGTAGTTGTTCTGGCCCGGGCGCAGCGAGCCATAGACAAAAAGGGATAACGTCATACACGCCATAGCTACCCGAGCATGAGCCAAAACCCTGCGGCCGTCATTGTGGCCGGTGGACCCCCTCCACCGGTGGCCTGGGCCCGCCCGTTACTGGAGAAAGCGACCATGCTGTTTTGCGCCGACTCCGGGTTGCAGTTGTGCCTGGCATGCGGGCTGCAGCCAGACATGCTGATCGGCGATCTCGATTCCGTCGGCTCCGAGCAACTGAACCGTCTCCCTCCCTTGCGTCATGGAATCGAGCAGCACCCCAGCGACAAGGACGAGTCGGACCTGGACCTGGCCCTGCGAGCCCTGGCCCGCCACTGGCAGGGCCCGGTCGACATTCTGGCGGCTCTGGGGGGACGACTGGACCACGCCCTCTTCAATCTTTGCGCGGTTCTTTTTCAAGGCCGCCGGCTGGGGCTAAGGGTGCGCCTGCTAGACCCCGATACGACCGTTTATCCTTTAGAGAACGAGACCTTGGACCTCCACGACCTGGTCGGCGCAACCTGTTCCATTCTGCCCCTTGGAGGTCCGTTGGAGGCGGTTACTTTGCAGGGCTTCCGCTATCCGCTTCAAGGGGAGCCTTTGGGTCACCGGCAGACCCGAGGCCTGTCGAACCGGATTGACGGCTCTCGAGCCAGTATTTATGCAGAGTCTGGACAGGCACTGGTGGTGATTACCAAGAACCACCCGCCATGCTGAGAGAATTGCTGGGCTCCTTGCGGGCCGTGCCCATCGACCTGATCTTCTGCGCCGGCGACACCCTGCACTTCAAGTGCAGTTCTTCGCTCACTCATGGCAAGGTGCGCAAAGTGCGCGCTCGGCTGCCCGAAGGGCAAATGTTCGGAGCCCGTATCGAGGTAATCGGGCAAGATGAGAAAACTCGGCTTTTCAAGGGCCGCCTGGTGGAACCGCTGGCTGCCATATCCCATTTACGAGGACTGCTCCCGCTGCCGTTTGAAGACCGCCGCGTGGCCCCCCGCATCGAACGTACCGTGCGTGTCCTGTCACCGCAGCTAGAGGGCTTCAGTGCCCTGACTCGAGATATTTCGCTACAAGGGCTATGCCTGGTGGTGAGCCAGATTCTTTCCAACGGCGCCAAAATGCAGATCGAAATGGATCTGGACGCTTCCAGCCCGCATCCGATCCGCTTCGACCTGGAAATTCGCTGGTCGGCTCCCGACCTTCTGACCCAGAAAAATCTGGTGGGAGGCTGCTTCCTGACCATGAATCAGCGACAACGCACGGTGCTCAAGAACTACCTGGCCAGCACTTTAGCCCAGTAATAAAAGAAGGCCCGCCGGAGCGGGCCAACAATGACTTGGTGAGTGAGGTGGGTTGGGCTTTACAAGATTCACGAATGACAGCTTTCCCAGTCGCGGTCATCAATGACAATCCTTGGAAAACTAACTGCTTGCCGGTCACTTTCGTTCCCGTTCCATCAGACTATCAAGAACGCGAGACACGCCGTAGGTCGCACGATCCTCTCGACCCGGTATTAGAGTACTGAGTACTAGCCCTGAATGTGCTCCTGGAGACGGCGCATGACGAACTCCAGAGCGTCAAGCGTGACAGTTAAGTCAGGCAGAGGATCGGCCTGAGTCAAGTCGTCTAGATCCAGACAGGCCCGCTCAGCAGCGGGCGAAAACAGGTAAGACAGACCACCTCGAAACCAGTGGACGGCCTTGCGAACCTCTTCTCGATCGTTGGCCCCGACCGCATCCCGTAAGCGAGCAAGCATGGGGTCGACCTCTGCCAGAAACTGCTTGAGAACCTCTTTTAGAATGGCCTCGTTGCCAAAACATTTGAGAGCCTTCTCTCGATCGAATAAGTCCACATCCTGAGTCATTGCGCTTGTATCCTTAACAAAATTCTCTCCAATTCGGGGGCCACGATGGGCTTGGCCAAAAATTCATTCATACCGGCATCCATACAGAGCTTACGGTCCTGCTCGAAGGCCTGAGCTGTCAGGGCGACAATCATCGTTTCGTTCCGCCCCAGGTCCTCCTCCATCTGGCGGATCAGACGCGTCGCCTCCAGGCCGTCCATTCGAGGCATCTGAACGTCCATGAAGATGACGTCGAAATGTTCTTCACGGGCCCGCTTCACTGCATCCTGACCGTCGTCCACGCAGCTCACCTTGAAGTGCCTCTCCTCCAGCAGCAGCCTCATGACCGTCTGTCCAATGGGATTATCCTCGGCAAACAATGCGGTCATGCCATGTCGGACCAGAACTTCGGGTTCCTCAAGAATGGGTGGATTGGTGTCGGCCGGCTGCAACGCAGTCCACAGACTCAGCGTGGTCAGCGGAGCCGCAACCCGCACGACCCGTGGGTCTTCCAGGTCCATTCCGGGCAGCAAGGCCACCCGCGTCTCGGAAGGTAGGCCCGTCACCCAGCCTCGCAATTTTTCGGACTCGCTCAGGGACAATGGGTCGACGACCCAAAAAGCTGCCTGTCCGTGCAAGTCTCCCTCATGGACCTTCAAATCCATGCGCACCAGAGCGTCCAGCACGGCCTCACGATAGCAGGCCTGGGGCGCCAGCACAACACGGCACTCCGACACAGAGGGGATGGGAGCCCTCAAGCTTCCGCGGGCTTCGTTAAGCGGCAACTTCAGGGTGCAGACGGTGCCCTGGCCGGGCTGACTCTCCATGGTCAGGCTGCCACCCATCTTGGCCACCAGGCGCTGGCAGATGGCCAATCCCAAGCCGGTCCCGCCAAAGCGCCTGTGAATGGTAGAATTGGCCTGTGTGAAGGGTTCGAACACCTCCTTCAAGCTCTCCGGGGCGATACCACACCCGGTATCACTGACCCGGAAAATCAGCCAGTCGGGGTCGCTCCCCGCCTCCAGTCGAACGGAGCCCGCTTCCGTGAACTTGACGGCGTTGCTGATCAAGTTGAGCAACACCTGAAGAACGCGTGCAGAGTCACCGACCAACTGCTCAGGCACCTCGTCCACCCGCCCCCAGAGCGCCACCTGACGCTCCGAACAACGGGTCACGAACGGCGCCAAAGCCTGCGGTATCAATTCTGCCGGCGAGTAGGGCAACTCTTCAACGGAAAGCGCATCCGCCTCGATCTTGGAGAAGTCCAGCACGTCATTGAGAATCACCAGCAAGTTGTTAGCGCTTTGATGAACCAGGTCGGCATATTCTTTCTGCTGGCTGGTCAAGCCCGAAGTCTTGCGTAAGTGACCCACCATGCCCAAAATGCCGTTCATGGGAGTGCGAATTTCGTGGCTCATGCGCGCCAGAAAGTCGCTCTTGGCCTGGCTTGCCTGGGCAGCCGACTGATAAGCCGCTTCGTACTGGCGGGCGCGCGTAGCCAGCTGTTGCTCCAAGGAAACAAAACGACCGGCCACTTTTACCGCCAACACCCGAATCACGGTGACGCCGGTGAGCAGCACCAACACCAGTCCCAACAGCAAAGACCACTCCAGCATGACGATGGCGCGCTGCGTTTGATCCTGACGGACGGCCAAAACGTCCTGCTCGGTCTTCGTCATATGACGAAGGATGGTGCGAATCGATTCGCGCAGCAGGGGACCCTCGCCTGAGATAAGCAATTTCTGAGCTTCGCTGGCCGAACCGGTATTCAACAATGCGTTCTGGCGATTCATCTGCAATCGTTTGGCGCCAAGTAACCCGTGGAGTTGATCGCAGCGCTCGACCTCGTCCCGGTCCTGCAAGAGCGTGCGAAGTTCTTTCAGGGGTCCAGTGAAATCGGAACTCGCCTCATAGGCGTCCAACAGGGCGGGGCTGCCCGTAAACAGGTAGCCTCGCTGGTTGCTCTCGGCCTCATAAAGGTCGCTTTCAAGCCGCCGCAGAGTAGTTTGCACCTGCAGGCTGCGCCGAGTCCATTCTCGCTGCACATTGACCTCGTGAAAAAGATACAGGGTCCAGAGAGCCGTTGCGAACTGAATGACCAGGATCAACAACACGCCAAACTGGACCAGGCCCGTGAGCGCGGCCCCCTGGCCACGCGTCAATTCCTCTGCGGAGGAAGACGGCGGCTCTTCGCTGTGATTGGTCATCGAATGGTATCCTAGGCAAGCCCCGCGGTCTCCTTTTAGGATAAGACAAATCCGATATTTGTTGAGGGGAGTTTGTACCAGCGCAACCTGGTACGCGAATAACGGACGTCGGGTACCTGTCACTCTCCCCTGGGACTGGCGTCTTGCCTAGAGTTGGTATCAGAAGCTTTCCGTTCGGAGGTCAAATCTACATGGCAACCTTTCTCGCATTCCGAGTTCCCAAAAGACTTCATCATCAGGTGCTCTCCCGTGAAACGTCGTTCTCGCGCGCAAGTTCGTTCCAACAACTTTTCCATCGCCTGGCCGAGTCCCAGCCCGTTGGGAAAGATTAGGGGGAGCAGGGAGAGAGTTTCTCCCTAAACGCAAAAAAGGCACCGGGGTCGGTGCCTTTTTTGGTTTTAAGAGCGAGAGCAGGCCTACGGAAAAGCCTTCTCCCCTCTCAAACCCTTCCCATCTCCCCAAAGGGCTTTAGACGAGACCGCCGAGGGGGGAGGCGGCGCCCAGGCCGGCCCCTGGGGACAAGCCGGCGGAACCAAGCATCTGAGCCATCTGAAGGTTACGCTGCTGTTCCGCGGCCGCCTGAAGCGGGTCGGTCGAACCAAAGTTATTGCCGAGGCCGCCCAGCAACGAGCTTCCACCACCCAGTCCACCCAGACCGCCGCCGATGCCACCGCTACCGCCGCTTAGATGCTGGTCGACCCAGTTTTTGGCGCTGCCGCTATCCAAGATCGGAAGAGCG
>JALHOV010000123.1 GCA_022842865.1 Vulcanimicrobiota bacterium
CGGAGGGACCAGACCCGCCCGCACGACCGGCGGTTCTGATACCAGCACGGGAAGGACGCGCGTCTTGGGGCGAACCACAGGCGCCGGGCGCAACCAGTGCTGGGGGTAGAGTGAGGCCAACTTTTGGCCCGCTACCGCCAGCGGCGAAATTTCCGTCATGAGTCGATACTCTCGACACAGACTTTGGGAAATTTGACGCAGTTGAGAGGCTCGGGGGCCCTGAATCAGACGCAATTCGTCGAGCATTTCGGCTACCTTTTGGCTGGCCCAGATCATGGGCAGGGCCGGGTTGTGACAGCCGACATTGGCGGCCGGACGGCCGTCGATATGCAATCCGCCGCTACCGGACTTGCGGCCTAACTGCGGGCGCGAGTCTGTCAGCGTAGCTGGCTGTGCTCCCAGGCCCTGGTCCTGCCAGCGCAACGGTTGGGTGGCGGACTGCAGGCGGCGCAGAAAGGCCCGGTTGACCTTGCCCAGTCCGACCGTGTGAAAAGGCGGAGGGTGTGGTGCAGAACACACCTGTGCGTAGAGTTCCGGCTCGTTACCTAGCGGCCCGCCGGCGATCAGCACCACCTCCAGGTGGCGGTGCCGGGGCAGGCTGAGAACGCGTTCGAGCAGCACCGAGAGGTCGGCACGACCGGCGGGGCGACGCTGGGAGAGCCAGTTCAAGGCGGATTCGCTTTTGCTTCGCGGGTGAAAGCCGCCCATCTCAAACCCTTCAATGTGGTGATGAAAGCTCACCAGCGCGAATTGATCGGATTCGCCGAGTTGTGCCAGCCACTGCCGCGCCACCCGCTGGGCCTCTGCGAAATGGTCGTTTTCCGACATATCCACCAGCACCACCAGGTCGCGAGGACCTGGGAGAGCGGAAGGAGCCTGCAACACAAAATGCTGAGCGCCCTGGCGCAGCATGGCTTGCTCTGGCGCTTTCAGGATGACCTCCAGGTCCTCCAGGAAGGGCCCGCCCTGCAACTCCAGCAGGATATCTCCGTTGGCCTGACGCTGCGAACGGGCAGGTAGATTGCATTCGTAGGCTGGCACCGGCGCCTCCAGCAGCACCTGCACCTGGGCATGGGCGCAGCCGGCCAGAGGGAAATGGAAAGCTTCGGTCAGTTCCGCGTAAAAAAGCTCCAAGGTAAGCGTCTGGCCGGGTTCGAGCAGACCCAGGCTCACCGAAAAGACGGGCGCCGTTTCGTCTTCAAAGAAGCTGGAAAGTGCAGCTGGACGCGGCAATTCGGGCAGATCTTCGGCTGGTTGCGTTTCCAGCATACGGTCGCCGATTTGGGCGCGAAAGCGCGACAGACTGGCGCCTTCATTCCAGGGGAAGAGGTAGCAGAATTCGAGCGCCTGAGGGTAAGGGTTGTGGAAGCTCTGGCGCACTTCCACAGCGGCCAGGGGACCGCTCAGACGAACGCGCGCTTGCTGGGCAGTGAGTTGGGCGGGTGCGGGGAGGCCGTCACGGAATCCGAGCAGGCTGCCCGGACCCAGGGGGATTTTTCGAGCGTTGACAGTTGTTGCAGTCATACTGTCAGACTAAGGGGTGTCAGTCCGCCTGTCTGGGAGATTTTCCCACAATGGATTGAACCAGTTCGCGCAGGCTGTCCTGGCCGTGCTTTTGCACGATGGAAACGAAGTGGGCTTTGAGCTGTTCCCGTTCGCTTTGAGAGAGGTCGCTGGCGGTGTAGATGAACACTTTTGTGTCTTTGGCCTCCGGGCGGCTTTTCAAATAGCTGAGCAAGTTCCAGCCACTGCCTTGCTGCAAGTGCAAATCGAGAATGAGTACGGCCGGCAGCTCTTTTTCTAACTGGGCGTGGGCCTCGGCTTCGGTGGCAAAGACGCGCGGTGTCAGGCCAGTATCTTCAAAAACCTGAGCCATCAGCTGGCTGGTCTGGGGATCGTCTTCCACGATCATCAAGTCGCCCTGGTGGAGAAACCGCTTAAAATCTTCTAATTGGAACGGCTTGGTCAACCAGCCTGCAAAATCTACGTCCAGACCCAGAGGTTTTTCGTTGACCACGCTGGTGATGACCACTTTCACATCCTGCAATTCCGGAATGGCCCGCAGAGCGCGCAGCACTTCCCAGCCATTCATTTCCGGCATCATGATGTCGAGCAGCACCAGACCGGGCTTCTGCTGGCGCAGCATTTCCAGTGCCTGGGCGCCGGAACTGGCCACGCGCACGCGGAAACCAGCTTCACTAAGTTCGCTGTGAATCACTTCCAGATAATCGAGATTGTCGTCGATGACCAGCACTTCCGGGCCCTCGCCGCGCGGCAGTAGAGCTTCTTCCTGGGGGAAGGTGAGGGTGAACAAGGAGCCCTTGCCCAACTCGGACTCCACTTGTATTTGGCCGCGCAGCAGGCTGACCAGACGGGTGACGATGGCCAGACCCAGGCCCACGCCGCCGCGTTCTCGGGTGTGGGAAGCGTCGACCTGGTGGAAGGGTTCGAAGATTTTCTGGATCTGGTCGTCGGTCATACCCAGTCCCTGGTCGCGCACTCTGAATTGGAGGCCGGTTGCTTCGCCGCTGGCTTCCAGGCGCACCGTGCCGCTGTCGCTGTAGCGGATAGCGTTGGTGAGCAGGTTGGCCAGCACCTGGCGCAGTCGGTCCTTGTCGCTGTGGAAATGGATCGGCAGGTTTTGACTGTGGAGTTCCAGTCGCAGGCCCTTCTCCTCGGCCTGCGGTTGCAGAGTGCCAACCAGGCCCTCGAGCAGGGGAAGCAGTTCGAAGGGTTCGCGGTGAATGCTCATACGGCCCGCTTCGATGCGTTCGAAATCTAGCAAGTCGTTGACCAGGGCCAACAGTTGCTCGCCAGATTGCTCGATGAGATCAAGGTTTTTCTGCTGGCGATCGGGCAACGTGTCTTTGAGCTTGCGTTTCATAAGGCGACTAAAGCCGATGATAGCGTTCAGGGGCGTGCGCAATTCGTGGGACATATTGGCCAGGAATTCGCCTTTGCTACGATAGGCTTCGGCCAATTTCTGCTGAGAAGCCTCCTGTTGGGCGCGCGCCTCAGTGAGAATATCGATGGTGCGATTGGCGTTGAAGGCCAGTCGACCCACTTCGTCTTTGAAAAAGATGGGCACGCGGTCGCTTTCCTCGGTGCGCCGGCGCCCGATGATGCGGTGAAAGGTGGAACCGATGACGGCGATAGGCTCCACCACCGTGCGCACCAGCAAGGTGGCGGTGACCAACGGCCACAGGGAAGCCAGCAGCAACACCAGACTCAGGGCCAGCCAATTTTGCTGCAATTCGGGAACCTGCACCACCACGCCCACCCCGTTTTGGAAACTGGCGACGACGCGCAGTTTGTGGTCGCTGAAGGGAATGCCGTTCTGAACACGGTGAGCGGCTTCGGCCACTCCCACGGGCACGGGCACGGAGGCAAATTCGACTTTTTCACCTTGTTTGTGAAACGGGTGCACCTCTCCGCTGAGGGCCCAGCGATTGAAGTCGCCGGCTTCGGTGTGCAATTGGCGTTCGATGGCCCGGGCATTCTTCTGGGCTTCGACGAAGACCTGATTGGCGGCGGCGAAATTTTGCACCGAAAAGAGCAGCAAGCTGGGAGCACAGCCCAGGGCCAGGGCAATCGTGCCCATTTTGGTGTAGAGCGAGAGATTCTTACCGGGGATTTCTTCAAAGTTGGCGGCCTTGCGTTCGGCCAGTCGGCGCGATAAGCGTGCGGTAAGAATAAGATTGACGGGTACGCCGATGGCGATGGCCCCGCCGCACACGGCTCCCGAGAGCATGAGTCCGGGCAACAGCACTTCCTGACTCATGCCGAATCCGTGGACCAGGCAGAGCATCAGTACGGCGTAAAAGACGCCAAGCAGTGCGCCGTAGAAAAGGGTGAAATCGAAGGGGAAGTAATAAATGGCGCGGATCAGCTCGGGATTGTTGGCGTCTGCTGGGGATCCGGATTGTTCCCAGCGATCGATGGGAAGCATGAGGGGAATGCGCAATCCCAGCCAGATGAACATTTTCAGCATGTAAAGAATGCTGACCAACTGCCAGTACTGGCTGGTGTGCTGAGGGAAGAGCTGCAGTAAGGAGCCGAGTGTATAGAGCACGATCCAATTGAAGAAAAAATCGATCAGGGTCATGATCAGAGTGGAACGCAGGGTAAATACGGGCATCAGCGGAACTTTTCGATGGTTTCGAATAGGTGATCTTCGTCGATTGGTTTGGTGACGTAGGCGTGAAAGCCGGCTTCCAGGGCTCTTTCTCGGTCACCTTTGATGGCGTGGGCGGTCAGAGCTACCATCGGAATGCCGTGGCCTTGCAATTCCTGGCACACCTCCCAGCCGCTTTTCTTGGGTAAGGAAAGGTCAAGCAGAATGAGATCGGGTCTTTCCCTGAGGGCCATTTCCAGACCCTCGGCTCCGTCGCGCGCTACCAGTAATTGGTAATCATCCTCTAGCAGTTGCATGACCAATTCCAAATTGACCGGATTGTCTTCAACCACCAGAATGCGCATGTTTCAGGTCCATCCTTCTTGTTGGGGCAGTTGTTCCAGACGCTCTCGTAGCCTTTCAGAGAGGTCGCGTAATTGTTCGATGATTTCTCGTGAGTTATCCGGGGTCTTTTCTAATTGCTGGCACAATTCCACCAGGGGATCGGCGGCGAAGCTGGAGACGGTGCCTTTGTAGGTATGGGCCGCCACCCGCTGAGCCTCGGCGTTGCCCAGGGATTGTTCGATATCGTTCAATTGTTGGCGGTAGTATTGGAAAAAGACCTGGCTCAGGCGTAGCAGGCGTTTGTGACTGTTCTTCAGTTGCTGGCGCAGGCGAGGCTCGTCTAATACCTCGCTCATAACTGGGCCAGCACCGCCGCCTCGACCAGGAGCTGATCCAGCCGCTGTTTGATCTCCTCGCTCTCGGCGCGGAGTTGCTCGAGTAGCTGTTCACAGCCCTCCAGGTCACCTTCGCGACCCATGAGCTCCAGTTGCTGAGCCAGGTTGCGCCGGGCCTCGATGCTGCGCAGGGTGGTTTTATAGCGATGGGCACTGTGCTCCAATTCTTTGGGGTTGCGTTGTTCGATGGCCTGGCGCAGTTCTTCTAGATGCTCGGGCAGCACTTGTTGGAAGAGCTGGGAAAGACGGGCCAGGCGCTCCATTTTATAGTGCAATCGCTGTCCCAGCGCCTCTACGTCGACTACGTCCTGCTCCCTCGGGGCGTTTTCGTGTTTTTGAGCCAGTACCAGGGTCAGGGCTTCCAGCAACTGCTCTTCTTGAATGGGTTTGCTCAGATAGTGATCGGCACCGGCTTGCAGGTATTCATGGCCGTCATCTTCGCGGTGGGAAGCGGTCATGACGACCACCGGGGTATGGGTGGTTTCGCGCTGACGCAGCAGGCTAAGGGCCTCGAGTCCGTCCATAACCGGCATTTGAATGTCCATCAAGACGACGTCGAAAGGGTGGGATTGCCACTGCTGCAAGGCTTCCTGACCGTTTTCGGCTACTTCGAGCTGGCAGGGGTGCTCTTCCAGAATGCTCAGCACCACCGTCTGATTGATAGGATTGTCCTCGGCCAGCAGCACGCGCAGGGGACGGTCCAGGCCCGGCCAGTTCCCAACGGTGGTTCCTTTGGTTTCGTGCTCCTCCAGGCTGCGATCGACCTCGATCAGCTCTAGCTTGAGTTGTTCCAGTTCGCGGCGGAGTTCGGCCAGCACGGCCCCACTTTCAGCCAGACCCAACGGGCGGCGGGCGGCTCCCTCCAGGCGGCTGATGGGCTCGAGGATTCGGGGCGATTCGAAGGCCAGAGCTGAGCACTTGAGGCGGTGCAGCGAGCCCGCCAGTCCTTCGTGATCGCCGCGCGAGAAAGACTGGTAGATTTCTTCGAGTTGTTGGGGCAGCACCTTGAGAAACTGGCGGATGACACGGTGCAAATGGTCTTCACGACCGCCCAGGCGGCGCTGCAGGCCTTCGCGATTGAGGATCTTGGGTTGGCTGCTCTGGGGACGCTCGTCGCTCCAGCCGAGCACTTCCTGCATGACTTCGAAGAGCTCTTCTTCGCGCACCGGCTTGGCTACGAAGCCGTCCATGCCGGCGGCCAGGCACATCTCGGCGTCGCCTTCGCGGCTGTGTGCGGTTACGGCCACGATGGGTAGGTGGCGCATGGACCCGCGCTCTTTTTCGCGAATGGCGCGGGTGGTGAGATAGCCGTCCAGGCGCGGTATGTGGACGTCCAGCAGCAGCAGGTCGAAGTTTTGCTCGGATACCAGCTGCAGCACCGTTTCTCCGTCCTCGGCCTGGACCACTTCGTGGCCCTGACCCTCCAGAGCCAGCACGGCCATAGCCTGGCTGACCGGGTTGTCGTCGGCCACCAGCACGCGCAGGGCCAGTCCGGGCAGTCCGGTGTCACTGGTCAGGCACCAACGCGAGGTTTTGGCGGACGGAGGACTGGCTTCTTGGGCCGCTCGGAAGATGGCTTCCAGGTATTCCCGCTGGGTTCGGTTCAGTTGGGTATTCAGGGCCAGCCGGGCGAAGCCCAGGATGGCGTTGAGGGGGCGGCTGGAGCGCTGGCGGGTAACTTTCAGGCGCTGGTTGGCGAGCGCCAGTTGTAGCACGGGGGCCAGGGCTTCGGGTTGAGCGAGGTAGGTGACGTCCTCCTCGGCGGGGCCTGCCTGGCGGAGCAGGATGTAGTGGATGCCGGGCAGGCGTTCTAAGGGTTCGGTGCTGACCACCACATCGCCGGGGGCTGGTTGGAGTGGGTGGCCGTGCAGCTCAGGGGTACGCAAATCGGGCCCCGTCCAGGCGGGGTCCACGTGCAACCAGGCTTTTTGCGAACCAAGCACCCGCGGTTGGTTCCACCCGCGCCTCGGGTTTATCCTGCAGGAGGGGCCTACTGGCATTTTAGGCGTCGAGGCGAGAATTCGGCTGCGCTTTAAGGGGTAGGAGCGGGCTTCCCGAGGAGCGGACTTTGCTGGTTGCAAAAGAGCACCGCAGGGAAGCTCGCAACGACGCCCTTGAAGATGCAGACGGATTTCTCGGCCGACGCCGAATGTCAGGAGGCCCTGTCGCGAAGGGCGGTGATATTGTGGTAGTGGTTGTAGAACTCGTGGAGCGGCATTTCGAAGAGCCCGTTCTGGTTGAGACTGCTGCCGTTCCAGACGCCGCGGCCGTGGGGGTTGCGCAGGGTGACCATGTTGGTGCGCGAGTTGAAGCCTTTGACGGCGTATTCGTGGTGGCCCATCAGGCCGGTGCGGCTGTCGGTGTTGGCGATGCCGGCGATGATGGGCTCGTGGCGGCGCTCGGCCTCGATGAGAAAGTCGCGCAGACCCGACGGTCCCAGGGCTACGATGTGGCGGAATTCGGCGTTGCGTCCAGTCATCAGGGCGATGGCCTCGGTGGGCGGAATGCCCCGCCCGGCCGCGATGGGGTCGCCGCCGCCGGCGCCTTCTGCGGCGCGCACTGCGCCCAGGGCTTTTTCAAAAAGGGCCGGCCAGCGTTCGCCTTCAAAGGTGGTGGAGAAGAAGCTACGCTCAGCTTCGGTGACATCGCTTACCGTGGCTTCCTTGCCGTTGCGGAAGCGGACGGTGACGGTACCGTTCTGGTTGTCGGTGATCATTTCTTTGAGGTGTTGCGCGGGCAGCTCAAGCAAGGTGGAGAGCAGCACGCAGCTGCCCTGGAAGCGCTGCCGAATGCGGCTGGGGTCGAAGCTCTCTTCGTTCAGCGGCCTGGTTTCGGGCTGGCCGGCCTGGCGCTGCAGCGAGACGTCGGTGTAGCGGGCCAGAGTGGGGTTCTCCAGGGCGGAAAAGGTGATGTAGTTGAGGTCGCCGGCCAGTTCCCTAAACATGGCGCTCATGGCCGAGGCGGGCGCGCCCAGTCTGCCGTCTTCGACGCTGGTCAAGGCCTGGGTGAGTTCGGCGCGGGTGACGGCCCGGTCTCCGTTGCGGTCGTAGATTTGGAAGCCCTGGTGGATCAGAGTCATCATGGCGGGGTCTGCTTTGGCCTGAGGGCCTGAGGGGGCGGCGGAGGGATCGGTGGGCAGGCGGTAGCGGTCGTAGAGGTTGTCAAACCGGGTGAGTTTGTTGACCAGCTCGGGTCCGGAAGTGGGCAGGTTTTGCAGTCCCTGGCGCAGTTGCTGGGCTTCTTGCTGGCTCAGGTGACCGCTTTGTAAGCTGAGCTGGATGCCTTCCAGGCGGGTCTGGATGACGTCGCGCCCGGGCACGCCGGCGACCCAGGAGTCGGCCGGGACTTCGTGAGTGACGGGGGGGGGAAAGAGGGCGCTGCCAGCGGGGAAGCAGGCGATGGTCAGGGCGGCCATCACGGCGAACATCCATTGCTGGCGCTTGGGCAGTTTGTAGGGTTTGGGTGCGCCGATGGCCACCGAGTCGCTGGCCTGGACGTCGGGTTCGAAGTTGGGCCTCATGGCCGGGGTGGGGGTCCTAAGCGGCCGGTAACTAGAGATCGAGTTCAACACCATGAATACAGGATAAGTGGGGAGGCGCACGAGTTCGTTATCCGGGAGGCGGTGGTTTGAACAGGAGGTGAACGGTTTGTTAACCTTTGGCCGCGCCCTGGCCGAGGGCGGCCCGGCGTTGCTTTTCAGCGATTTTTCAGCGTTTTGACTTACTCTGATCGTGGCCCAGAGGAGTATACTCCCGGGAAAATAAGCGATTCAGAGGATCTGTCCGTGGCCGTTTCGTCCATTTCGTCCGGTAACTTCAAGCCCCGCGCTTTGTCCCCCCTCGAGGAGAAGCCCGCTGCCGAGGCGGCAGCTCACGGAAAGGACGCCTTCACGGCCAGCGCTCCGGCCACTCCCGAGGTGAAGGCGGCCGCCGCTGCGCAGCCAGCCGACCCAACCCAGGACGCCGAGCAGATTCCCGGTTTTTTCAAGATCCTCAAGAAGGGCGACAAGGTCTGGCTCTCGATCTCCCCGGAGCAGCTAAAGAAGCCGTTTTTCTTTTCGGCCAACGTCTCCAAGAGTCTGGGCGAGAAGCACCTGGTCGGCTCCGAGCTGGGCGATTCTCAGCTGGCCGAGTTCCGCGTAGCCGGCAATCAAGTCCAACTGGTGGCTAAGAACACCAGCTACTTTGCCGAAGCCGGCAGTCCTCAAGCCCAGTTTGTGGCCGAGGACTTTTCCGACAGCCTGATCGCCAGCGCTCCCCAGGTTCCCG
The DNA here is from genome assembly GCA_022842865.1 of Vulcanimicrobiota bacterium. Classification (GTDB taxonomy): domain Bacteria; phylum Vulcanimicrobiota; class Xenobia; order Xenobiales; family JADMJV01; genus JADMJV01. The sequence continues at coordinate 9,123 of JALHOV010000123.1, forward strand.
GCAAGCGCCCCAACGGCGAAATCGTGGTCGAAGCGAACGCTTTATTATTCACCGACATTCCCGCTTATCAAATGCGCTTGCAGCGGGCCTACGAGACGCCCTTTGCGCTGGATGTCAAGAATACGCACTTCACGGAAATGGACAACACCGAAGGGCAGACCAGTTTCGGCGTTCAGGCTCATTTCCAGGCTCCAGCCATTCCTCCCAAAACCGGCAGCATGCCGTCGACCACGCCGGATGCGCGCAGCTTGTTGACCGAATTCCGCTACAATTTCGCCAAGTTGCCGGATGAGCCGATGACCCCGCGTCTGGCCGATGATCGAATCGGTCATTTCGTGACCAATCGCAAGGATTACACCGGCGATGATACGGATGGGAAAGTTCGTTACGTCAATCGTTGGCGCCTGGAGAAGGCCGATCCGAATGCAGAGATTTCCCCGCCCAAGAAGCCCATCACCTACTGGATCGCCAATAACGTTCCCGAGAAATACCGCGAGTCGGTCAAAGAAGGTGTGCTCGAATGGAACAAGGCTTTCGAGAAAATTGGATTCTCCAACGCCATTGAAGTGCGCCAGCAAACCGAGGCCGACCAGTTCGATACTATGGACGCCCGCCACGCATCGATTCGCTGGTATACGGCTGCCGACGTAGGCGCGGCGGTGGGACCCTCGCAGGTCGATCCCCGCACTGGCGAGATTCTCGACGCCGACATTCGTATGGCCGACGTCTTCGGCCGCTCCGCCCAGAAGTTTATGGTGGAGAATCCACCCGCCGACAGCGGTCACATTCACGACCACCATTGCGCCTACTTGCATCACGCCGGTGCCGAGTCGCACTTCGCTCGCGAACTGCTCGAAGCGCGCGGCGACAGCGAGGCCGGCCAGAAGCTGGCTCAAGCTTACATCAAGGATGTGGTGATGCATGAAGTAGGCCACACGCTGGGCCTGCGTCACAACTTCAAGGGGTCGTTGGCCAATGACGCCCAGCAGTTGCAGGATGCCGCCTTCACGGCCGAGCATGGCATTGGAACCTCGGTGATGGATTACCACCCCTTCAACCTGGCCGCTCCAGGGGAGAAGCAGGGCGAATACGTTCAGTCCTCGCTAGGCGAATACGACTACCTGGCCATTAAGTATGCCTATGAACCAATGGACCCGTCTCGCGAGAAGGACGCGTTAAGCGACATTGCCGCTCAGACCACTAAGAATCCTCGCCTGGCTTACGAATCCGATGAGGCCGCCGACGGCATGGACCCGTTGGTGCAGCGCTTTGACCTGGGCAGCGACCCGCTGGCTTTTGCCGACAAGCAAGTTGCGCTGGGGCGTGAGCTTTGGAAGCGCGCTCAGGAGCGCGTGTTGCCCGAGGGCACGCCCTACCAGGAATTGACCGGCGCCTTCAGCTCCGGTTTGAACAAACTGGCCGGCGCCGGCCGGGTGATGACGCGCTACATCGGCGGCGTCAGCATTCACCGCGATCGCGCCGGCACCGACAAGGCGACTTATGAGCCAGTTCCGGCCGAGAAGCAACGGGCGGCTTTGAACTCGATTTTGACCACCTTCTTCGCCCCCGACAGCTTCAAGTTCAAGCCCGAGTTCGTAGCTCGTCTGGCCAAGGACCGCTTTGACACCTGGGGCGACCAGAACATTCACGTGGGTTCGGCGGTGGTGCGCACCCAGGCCAATGTGCTCAACGGGCTGCTTACCAACGACATCGCCCAGCGTTTGATCGATTCGCCTGAGAAGATGGATCCGTCGGCTCCGGTGTTCTCGCTGGCTGAGCTCTATGACGGTCTGCAGACGGCGATCTGGTCGGAGTTGCCGGCCGGTAAAGACGTGCCCCAGATGCGCCGCGACCTGCAGAAGGAATACATCAAGTCGATGGTTCCCTTCCTTGCCCCTGATGCCAAGGCTCCCGGTGATGCCGTGAGTTTGATGCGCTACCAGGCGGCTGAACTGAAGAAGCAGATCGACGAAGCCTCCAAGGGCAAGTTGGGCCTGGAGACTCGGGCCCACCTGGCCCAGTGCAGTCAGACCCTGACCCGCGCCCTCAAAGTCGACTAAGTTCTGGGATCGCTGTCCTGGGTGGATCGGCAGTGGAGCGGGCTGTGCTCAGAGTATGCAAGAAGAGCCTCTAAAGCAACCTGTGGTCGAAACGGCCGAGTTGCCCGTCCCTCAGGAACCCGGCCAGAGGGAGGCCGCGCGCGAGACGTTGGATGACTGGTCCCCTTTAGAACATCTTATGCTGGAGCAGTAGCTCCCCGTTTTCCCAGCGACCCCATCCGTAGGTGGGCGGGGTGCCGTGGCGGGGTTCGGAAACGCTGCCGGGGTTGAACACCCAGCGGCCGCTGTATTCTTCGCACCTGGGCAAGTGGGTGTGGCCGTGGATTACCAGCTTCACTTCTGGCAGGAACTGGTCGAGCACGCTGCGGCCGTCGCGCAGGTCGATCAGGTGACCGTGGGTGATGCCCACTTTCAGACCCTCCAGGTCGTCCACGCGCAAGGTAGGGAAGCGGGCCCGCAGCCCAGCGTTGCAGCAATTACCGATCACGGCCAGCACGGGCGCTACCTGCTCCAAAGCTTCGATGATGGCCGAATCGATGGTATCACCCGCGTGCAGGATGTATTGGGCGCCGTAAAGGCGATGCACCAGCCGGTCTAAGTCCGGCCCGCCTTCACGCCAGTGGGTATCGGAAACAATGGCGAACTCCACTTAAATAGATACGGCGGCCGCTCGGGGTAAGCCGTTGATCTCCAATCCCAGACCTTCCCCCCGAAATTGCATGGAGGCTCGATTGGCCGCCAGATGGCGCATCATCAGGAACACGGCTTCTGGTTCCGCGCCCAATGTTTCGGCCAGACTTTGAGCGTTCCACCAGCGCTCCGGCTCGGTTTGCAGGGCGGCCAACAACTTGCTCTGCAGCTCCAGCACCGTCTTGGCGGCTTTCTTGCCAGCTTCCACGCCCGGCTGGTGATAGGCGTTGATGCCCACCAGTTGGGCGTAGAGACTGACGGTTCTTTCATACAGAGCAATCAGCGCGCCCACCTGATAAGCGTTGACTTCGGGTAAGGTGATGCAGGCGTTGGCCCGGCCATTTTCGCTCAGTGCCTGGCGCGTGCCCTGCCAGAATCCGTTTAAGAAGTCCCCGGCGGTCACGCCGGTTTCCACTTCAAACGGTTCGGTGTCGCGGTCTTTCAGCACCACCACAAAAGTGGCGAAGAAGTTGTTGAGGCCGTCACGCAACTGTTGCACGTAGGCGTGCTGGTCGGTGCTGCCTTTGTTGCCGTAGACGGCGATGCCCTGATGGACAACCTTGCCCTGGAGATCTTTTTCCTTGCCCAGCGATTCCATGACCAGTTGCTGCAAGTAGCGAGAGAACAGGGCCAGGCGGTCTTTGTAAGGCAGGACTACCATGTCCTTGTGACCCTTACCATCGCCTACCTTATACCAGGCCAGGGCCAGAGCCATGGCCGGGTTGTCCTGCCACTTCTGAGCGCGCGTCCAGCCGTCCATGTCAGCCGCTCCGCGCAGGAAATTCTGCACATCTAGGCCCTGCAGGGCCATGCCCACCAGGCCCACGGCTGACATCACCGAGGTGCGCCCGCCCACCCAGTCCCACATGGGGAAGATGCTCAGCCAGCCTTCGCTGCTGGCTTGCTTGAAAAGCACGCTGCCGTCTCCGGTGACGGCCACGGCCTGCCTTGCGAAATCCAGCCCCTGCTTTTTGTAAGCGTGGGCGGCTTCCAGCATGCCGTTCAGGGTTTCCGGAGTCGAGCCCGATTTGGAAATGACCACCGTCAGGGTTTCCGAAAGATCGCTGCCAAGAACTCGGTCGAATCCGTCAGGATCGGTATTATCTAGAAAAACCAGCTTGAGTTTGTCGTCTTTCTGCCCTAAGGCCTCGGTCACGAACTGCGGGCCCAATGCGGAACCGCCGATGCCGATCGAGAGAACCCGCGTGAAGCGAGCCTTGCCGGGAGGTTTGACGGCACCGGTGTGAACCTGGTTGGCGAAGTGGAGCACGTCGTGCAGCATCTTTTCGATCTCGGCACGGATTTCGGGGGTGGGTGCAAGAGCCGCGTCGCGTAACCAGTAGTGCCCGACCATTCGGTTTTCATCGGGATTCGCGATGGCGCCCCGCTCGAGTTCGTTGATGGCCGTCCAGGCTTTTTCGGCGGCTGGCTGCATCTTGTCGAGGAAGGCGTCGTCTAGCCCCATTCGCGACAAGTCCAGGCTGATGCCCAGCTTCGGGGAATGTAAGAAAAACCTGGTGAACTGCTGCCAATCCGACAAGAGCGCCTCCATTCAGGGTGAGGGGGGGAGTATTTTGGTCCCCAGGATAGGCTACGAGTTTCGACCTGCTTCCCCCTTTCAAGTAGAAAGACTCCCGCCCAACGCAGGAGTCTCTCCTTCTCTCCACCTCCCCCGAAGGGCTACGCGAAGAGCTTGGACACGGACAGATGGAAGTAATTGCGGCGGATGGCTTCGCCGAGCAGCGAGGCCACCGACAGAGTGGTGATTTTGCCGCGCTGAGTGGAAGAGGGCAGGGGAATGGTGTCCGTGACCACCACTTCTTCCAGGGGCGAGGCGTTGATCATGTCGATGGCTTCGCTGGCCATAATGGCGTGGGTGGCGGCCGCGTAGCACTTGGTGGCGCCGCGAGCCAGCATGGTTTCCACGCCCTTGATGAGGGTCCGACCCGTCGAGATGATGTCATCGACCACGATCACGGTCTTGCCTTCGACATCACCGACCACGTCGATCACTTCCGCCTTATCGGGCTCAGGGCGGCGCTTGAAGATGATGGCCAGGCCGGCGTTGAGGCGCTCGGCAAAGAGTCGGGCGCGGTTTACGCCGCCGGCGTCGGGGGAAGCCACCACCAGATTGGCCGGGTCCAGGCCTTTGCGTTGGAAGTACTCCACCAGAATGGGAAGAGACATCAGGTTGTCTACCGGGATGTCGAAGAAACCTTGAATGGCGGCGGCGTGCAGGTCAACGGTGATGACTCGGTCGGCACCGGCCACGGTGATGAGGTTGGCCACCAACTTGGCGGTGATCGGTTCGCGACCGGCCGTCTTCTTTTCCTGACGGGCGTAGCCGTAGTAGGGAATGACGGCTGTGATGGTCTTGGCGGAGGAGCGATGCAGTGCGTCGATCATAATCAGCAGCTCCATCAGAGTTTCGTTGACGTTGCCGCAGGTGGGCTGGACCACGAAAACTTCCGCGCCGCGGACGTTCTCGTCAATCTGCACCCGGGTTTCGCCGTTGGTGAAGTTGCCTACCAGAGCCGCCCCGAGGGGAATTTCCAAGTAGTCTGCGATGGCCTGCGAGAGGCGAGGATTGGAGTTCCCCGCGAACAGGACCAGGTTTTCCCCCACTAACGTCGGTTGCGACTGTTCCCCTAGCATCAACATTCCATTGCGCTCCTTGCCTCGGGACCTCGAGATGGGGTGCCGCGTTCGGTTCCCTGACTGGGTCTCCTGCTCCTCGGACAGGCTATTCTGGCCGAGTTGCAATAGAGTTGTCATTACAGGTTGCCTCGTTTCGCTTGTTCCCGTTCAATCGCCTCAAAGAGAGCTTTGAAGTTGCCCTTCCCGAATCCTCGGCTACCCCGTCGTTGAATGACTTCATAAAAGACGGTGGGACGATCTTCGACCGGTTTGGTGAAGATCTGAAGCAGGTAGCCCTCGTCGTCGCGGTCGACCAGGATACCCAGTTCGCGCAGGGCGTTGAAGTCTTCTTTCACCTCGCCAACGCGGACCTGGGCTTCTTCGTAATAGGAAGCGGGAACTTTCAGAAATTCCATGCCTGCGTCGCGCATTTGGGTCACGGTGGAGATGATGTCGCCCGTGACAAGTGCGATGTGCTGCACGCCGGGGCCGGCGTAAAACTCAAGGTATTCCTCGATTTGAGACTTGCGGCGGCCGTCGGCCGGCTCGTTGATAGGGAACTTGATCTTGCCGGTCCCGTCTTGCATCACTTTGGACATCAGGGCCGAGTATTCGGTGGAAATGTCGGCGTCGTCGAAGTGAACGAGTTGCGAGAAGCCCATCACGCGGGCGAAAAAGTCGACCCAGTGGTTCATTTTGCCCAACTCGACGTTGCCCACAATGTGGTCGATGGCCGCGAGGCCAAAGTCAGGACCTTTGATATCGCGCGGCTCGTAGCCGGGAAGAAAAGCGCCGGCATAGTCGCCGCGCTGCACGAAGGAGAGCACCGTGTCGCCGTACATCGCGATGGAGGCGGTCACCACGCCTTCGCTCTCGGCGGGAGCCTGGACTGGCTGGGCGCCGCGCTCGGTGGTGATGCGGAAGGACTCGCGGGCGTCGTCGACTTCCAGGGCAATGGCGTGGACTCCGTCGCCGTGGCGGTGGATATGGTCAGCCATCGGATGTCCGCTGCGGATGGGCGTGGACAGCACCAGGCGGACCTTGTCGCGCTGCAGAACGTAGGAGGCGCGCTCGCGCACCCCGGTTTCCGGCCCGCTGTAAGCTACCAGGTCCATTCCCAAAGCGTTCCGGTAGAAGTATGCGGCTTGTTTGGCGTTGCCCACCCACAACTCCATGTGGTCAATGCGTTTGAGAGGAAGACTATCCGTCTCGACCTTGCTGCCCTGGGTCATCGTTTCCACGCCGCACTCCTAGTAAATCAGTCTACAGGTTGGATTACCGCATGGCCGGCGGATTCAAACTCCGGCGCGTACCTTGACCTCCTGGTCAACCCTTGAAATGGAGACCCGGGGATTTGGGGGGACGGGGAGACAGCTTGCTAGCGCCGGCCAAAGCTTGTGGTGCATTTTTTGGGTAAGGTCGATTTCAGGCTCGACCCAACCCAAAAAAGCAACCTGCGCATCCCCCTGGTCTCCCGGGTCCCCCTTCCACGGCAAAGCCCACGAGTTTATGCCCGCGAGAAACGTTACAACACCGGCAAAGCGGGGTATGGCAGGACTGAACCGGGACTTCAGCAAAAGCCGAGGCCCTCGACCTCAGGGGCAGAGGCCTCTTCTCGAAAGGAACAGACGTGGAACGCCTGCGCAAAACCCACGAAGTCAAAGTCGGTGATATCAATATGGGCGGTGCCAATCCGGTACGCGTTCAGTCCATGACCAATACGGACACAGCCGACGTTGAGAGCACAGTTCAACAAGTCATCGATCTGGCGGAAGCAGGTTCGGAACTGGTCCGTTTTACTGTGAAAGACGACGAGAATGCCGAGGCCGTGCCCGAAATCGCCCGGCTGCTGGAGCGCCGTGGCTGGGGTCACGTCCCTCTCATTGGCGACTTCCACTACAACGGTCACAAGCTCCTGAAAAAGCATCCGGCCATGGCCAGAGCACTGCACAAGTATCGCATCAATCCCGGCAACGTGGGCGTGGGCCAGCAGCACGACAACAACTTTCGGACCATGATTGAAGCGGCCGTCGAGTTTGCCAAGCCGGTACGCATCGGCGTCAACGGAGGCTCACTCGATCAGGCGCTGCTCAAGGAGTTGATCGACGAAGATCTGGCTAAAGGCAGCCCGCGTGGCGCCCAGATGGTTTTCCTCGATACTATGGTAGAAAGCGCCGTGCGCTCCGCCAGGATGGCCGAGGAATATGGGCAGCCCGCCAACCGAATCATCCTATCCACCAAGATCAGCGAAGTCAACGAAGTGGTCCACGTCTACCGGGAGCTCTCCAAGCGCTGCCGCTACGCACTGCACGTCGGCCTGACAGAGGCCGGCATGGCGCTGAAAGGCACCGTT
>JALHOV010000124.1 GCA_022842865.1 Vulcanimicrobiota bacterium
ACCCACATTTGCGGCTCGGTGTGAATCTGGTCCCAGTTCTCGATCAGGAAACGATGGGTTTCCGCCAGGTCCTCGGTGGGCTTCGAGCGCGCGTAGTCGGACACGTAGTCGAAATCACCACCATTACCGAAAGGACTGCCGGGCGAAAGAGAGGCGTAGTTCTGGCTCCAGAAATCCGCCTTGCGAGCGTCGCGCAGATGACCAAATTCGTGGAATAGCGTGCCGGCGAATTTCTCCGGCTCGTCCAACTGGCTGGCTTTCATAAAAACAGCATCCGGAGCATGCAAAGAGGCAAGTCCAACGATTTCGCCGCCCGAGTGGCCGAGTTGCCCGATGAAGGGCCGCACGTGCACTTTCTTCAGCTGCTGGAAAGCCTCATTGCCAATGCTGTCGTGCAACTGAGCCAGCGCCTCGCCGATGGTGGCTCTCTGCTCGGGAGGAACGTTGCCAGTGACCCAGATTTCGTGGTCGGGAAAGCTGACGCTGAAGCGCGGCGCCAGTTGGCTGGCCACTTTGTCGAGCACGGCCGGCTCACCCAGGATCTTCAGGCGGGATTCTTCGGCGCCCGGCTCCCACAACAAAGTCGGCTGAAAACCAGCCAGCGAGGCCACCGCTGCCGCCCCCAGTCCGCCGCCCACCAGGCCGGCCGTGTAGCCGGCCACCGACTCGAGCGAGCGAGTCGCCTGAAACACCTGTGGATGAACTTTGGGTGCCGGCCCGGGACTGCCGGCGGTGGCCAAAATGGTGTTCTCGTAGAGCTGCAAGGCGCCCAGTTCGAGAGTCCGCTCGTCGACTCCGTCGCCCAGGCGCTGGCGGGCTTCGGCACGGTAATTCTCAGCCCCGGGGAGTCCCCGCAGGCTTACCGGGGCCGGCTGGACCACAGAGTGCACGCGCATGCCTCTATTACACAGATGGGCCCGGAAAAATACCTGACCGGGAGGTGACGGCTGCCAGGGCCTGCTCCAGCAGTTTGCGCTCGTCGGGTTTGGCGTAGCGCTGCATTTCCAATTTCACAACCTCCAGAGCAACCTCAAATTCCGCCGCCACCGGTCCCAACTTGATGAGCGCTCGCAGCACCGCGCGCCGCGTCGACGAATATTCCAGAAGCTTGTAGAAACCGGGAAAGGCCGCAACCGCGGCCTCTCCAAACTCTCCCAGAAGTTCCACCGCGCTGTCCCGGAAGTAGTCTGGCACCCCCAGACGGGCCATCTCGACCAGCCAGGACGCCTCCCCGGCAGCCAGAGGACCAAATTTCGCCAGAGCCCGAAAAGCATCACCGTCGAATCTGCGCGCCGCCGGGGCCAGACGTGGCACAACCGCCCGCGCCAGAGCCTGGAGATCCGGATGAAGTTGTAAGATGCGATCGCGTATCAGGTGGTCGGAAAGATACAGCTCGGGCACATAGCGCAGTACAGAACTCGCCTGCGACGGCATAGCCAGCAAAGCGAGCACCGAGTGTTTGCCTCGCTCGGCTTCGTCGACCAACGCTAACAAGCGGGGAGCGGCCGCCTCCGCCCGCTCCCCCAGCCAACCCAACAATTGAATCAGCGGTATGGTCAGTTTCCCCTGGCAAAGACGTTCTACTTGAGAATCGCTAAGTTTCGCCAGACCCTGGTACTGCAGCAGCGTGCAAGGACGGTCGTAGCCAGCCGCCGCTTGATCCACTTTGAACTGGAAAACTCGCTCGTCCTGGTCGAAAAAATCCAGGGCCTCGCTGAAAGTCCCCGCGCCCGGCTGCGCGACGCAGCGATCCATTAGTTTTCCCACCAAATCGGGCGAAGCCAGTTGCACCAGTTGCGGCGATTTTTTCAAAAGCGCTTTGACCTCGCCCACCGAATTATAGGTGACGCTGGAGGAAGCATCGGCCATCATCTCCAAAAGCTGCGTGACCAGCCGAGAATCGCCGCAGCCTTCATACTGCACCCGCAGAGAACAAACGGCCTGGGCGCGCGCCTCGTCGTAGGGGTGACGGCACAATTCTAACAAAGGCTCCACTTCTACGAGGTGCCTGAGCGTGCGAGCCACGTAAAAAGCGGCCGTGTTGGAAACTCGCGTCTGCGCCAGAATCGCTTCTCGGTAGGCGGAAAAGCGCCCGGCCAGGCTCTCGGCCGCCGCTTCCGCCACCGGATACAAAAACGGGGGAGCATCGTAATCTCCGGGCCATTCCCCCACCCCCGGGTCAGCCAGCGCCTCGATCAAGGCCTGGCTGGCTTCCGCACTCAAATTGGCGCTCAAACTCTGGGCGGCTTGATGCCGCTCCAAATCCCCGCCGTTTTTGAGTCGCTCCAGCTCGGACATGCCGGCGCCTTCCGCCCAGAAATCGCATCTTCCTGGGCCGTCGGGCCCCTGGATGGAGGAGCCCGGCCCCACTTCACCAAACCCGAGCCGATGTTCCGCATTCTTCTCGCGCTCCTTGTTTTGACCAGCTGCAGCAGTGCGCTGGAGCCGGCTGTGCAGGGGCAAGGTGAATCCCAACTGGTAGGTATGTGGGCAGGGCAATTTCCTCCCGAGCAGGGGGATGAGGGCGTCGAGCTTTACTTCCAGCCAGATTTCGCTTTCTTTGTCCAAAAAGGCGAGCGCGTGGCTCGTCAGCGCCTATTGGTGGAACAACTGGGAGGGCAGCTCCGCTTCACCCTGACCAGCGAAACGGACCCACAGAATCAGGCCGTCTTTACCGGTAGCTTCGTAGCGCCGGACAGGATCGGAGGTCACTACGTAAACCAGTTCCTGGGAGAGGATTTCCATCTCACACTGGTGCAGCGCCTTGCTCCGTCCCAGAGCCCGGCCAGGTAACTTTGCGAAAGGCTATCCTTCTGACCCTTCTGGCCGCGACCTGCGGAGGGGGCGTCGAACCCACGCAACGGATGAAAACCCTGACCGTGGAACCGGCCGAATTGACGCTTCCAACCGGTGCTTTCCATTACGACCCGCTGCTGACCATGCGCGACGAAAACGGTCAGGCCTTATGGGTCGACCTGCCCGCAGAGGTAAGGGCCATTTCCTCCAATCCCGAGGTGGCCACGGTCGATGAACGAGTGCGCATCCGCACCACTGGTCGAGCCGGCAGCGCCGACATCCTGATTCGCTCGCTCGCCGATGTGGGCGTGCGCGCCACCCTGCGGCTGACTACAGTCGACGCGGGCATCCAACAGCTCCGTTTGCACGGTCCCAGCAATTTCCAGCTCTATGTCGGACAGGCGCTGCCCATCGAGGTGACGGCTATCCTTTCCAACGGAATGGTCATTCCTCATGCCGAATACAGCTCGGATCTCGATCTGGTGACCGGATCGGAATATGCGGCTGTGGTCGACGGGCTGGGAATAACGGCCCTCCAACCCTCTCCTCCGAATACTCCGATTGCGATCGGCTTCTTTGGAGGAGGCGGGACCGCGTCCGGCACCCTTTCCGTGCGCCCAATGCGCTTGCTGAAAGTGGAGGTTCGGGTTGGGGACATTCCCGGCACCAGCAACGAGTTTAAAATGCCCGCTGGTTACCATGCACGGCTGGAAGTCTTGGGAACCTATGAAGACGGAACCACCCGTCAACTCCAACTCAACCAGGACTTCGCCGCCGGGCTAAGCGGAGATCCGGGCTACGCCTTGAGCCCTCCGGGAATCCTGACCCAGCCCCAAGCAGACCGCACGGCCAGGCTGAACCTGGACCTGCCAGGAACTGCCAACGACATGACCGCTCGCATCACCAGCGTCGACGGCAGCCTGGTCACAGGCTTGCAAGCGGAATTCGAAAACTACCCTGACGATCGGAGGCTGCTGCACTCAGGTCAGGGCTACGCTCGTGAACTACGGGTGCTGGCCGACTTCCCGGGCCTGTCCCGCTACCGCCTCAGCGGCCTCGACCCTCTCACCGTTCATGCCGCCATCGCCAGCAAAGGCAGCTCCACGGGCGGCTGGCCCACCCTTACGCCGACCACCGCGGCCGGCAACGGCAACGTGCAGTTGAGGCTGGGCGGAATCTCCACCACTCTATCAGAGATCGCAGTGGTCAACCCCTTCAGCGTGGTCGTGTCCGCGGTTGGCAGGCACCCGGCCAGGCGCCTGCCTATCGAACTGGGCTCGCACCTGAATTTCCAGACGCTCATCGACTACGGGGAGGGACAGCCGCAGGTGCGCACTTTGGACTACCCGACGGCCGACGCCGCCACGGTTTTTTTGAACCGGGCCAGAGTCTACACCTTCCGGGCTCGCGACGCCGAAGGGCGCGAACTCCCGGACAGCCTGCTGGTCGACGTAACCCGGCAGTCCGACCCCGACTGACCCGACTCCGGTCCCGTCCCCCGGCAACGGGGCACAATAGTTAGCGTGGGAATCATCTGTTGGTGCGGGGCTCTTCTCTTGGTGCGATGGATTTGCGGTTGGTGCCTACCGGTGGCCGCACTGCCATGTGCTGCCATCAGCGCGCTCTGTTTTTGGTTTTTTCACCTCAGTCACCACTGGAACGCCGCCTTGATTCTGCTCTGGCTTGCGACCGCTTGTTGGACTTGCCTCTTCCTGGCACTTCCGAGGCGGACTCCCGCAGCTCTGGCGGTCACTCTTGCGGTCCTTGTGATTCCCTGCCTGGATACTATCTTTCGGTGGCCCAGCAGCTTGTCGGAGTTCGCGCCGATGCTTTTGGCCGGAATCGTGACCGGGGCCGCCCTATCGGCCTCGACGCTACTGCCGCCGGACCTTTGACCTCGGGCGTCGGGCAGTTGGGCTAGGCCTGGAGCAAAACTCGGGCGACGAGATCGCGCCAGAAGAAGACATCGAGCCGGCTTACGGGTATCACAACTCCTTTATCCAGGTCGGCCAACAAGTCGTCGAACGTGCCGAATTGTCCACCTTTGACGGCGCACCAATGGCTAGAGCCGTCCGCGCGTCAAACGGCCTGATTGCTAACCTGTCCGAGCAGTTTGAGGACGTCCTCAGCGAATGTTTGTTCATCCTGAGCAAAGCATCCACTGACGATATCCTTGATGTCAGGCACTATCAGAAGCTTACTGGCTTGTTCCTTCAGAAATAACCGCACGTCCTCGGGGGCTTGAAGAATGAGTTCGTATGAATCGACGCGATGGGCGAGGATAAGAAAGATATCCTCAATATCTGGGTCTCCCAAATAGACGCCACCGCCTCGATTTGCGTGGGCCTCGAATTTCGTGGCGAGGAAAACGGGGAGACTCACAACTTGGACGACCACGCCTTCACCAACATCGACCCGTACGGGCGTTCTCAAGGCCTCTGGATACCATCGATTCCCGAACCCGAGAACACTCGGATCAACAGGCATCAAATCGACTGTGACACCGTCTACGAGCCAGCGGCAGACCGGGTCTCCGCGTTCCCGACTATTGCTAAAACCCAAAGTTCTCAGCCTTGCTTCAAGTTCCGTAAACTCTACGTAGGTGGTTACCGGCACTACGAAATCCACGTCATCCGTTGGCCGAAATTCTGGGGAACCTTCCGGCATCAAGAGAAGCCCCGCGCAGCCACCGACAAAGACGACCTCGTCAAGCAGCTCCCCCAGTTTGTCGGCTACTTTCAAGATGGCCAAACGACTCAAACAATACCCTCTTGTAGTTCCTGGGCAATCATGTCCCCCGCCAATTTTCGCTCTCTAGCCCGACCAGAGCGGAGGGCATCGACGAGCGCCAACAGACGATGTAGCCTGGGATCCTTAGAAGCTGCTATTGGAGCTGACCGATAGAGAGGCTCAATTTCGGGACCCCTGGCAGGACCCCGTAGAAGAGGCATAACCGGTGCCTCGTTTTCGGAGTAAAGGATTCTGTTCTTGAGAGGCTCAGCAGCGTAGCTTGTTGGCAATCCTTGTTTGATCGGTCCGGGTTGCGCAGGAAACACATATCTGAGGCCATGACGCAAAAACTCTTCAAGGGCCACTCTATTTGGCCTTTTCGTAAGCGGATTGTATAGGCCTGAGGCCAGGCTCCTTTTGATGGCAGCGTGGACTTCCGAAACACTCAGATTTAATTCGCTGGACAGCTGAGAGTAGCTCCACGTCGCCTCGTCTAGAACCGCTAACTTCAGCAGAACAAGTATGTCTTGGCCCTTCATATGTGCATCCTATTCGCAAATCGCGAACAATGCAAGATGGTCCGACCCCGACTGACTTGCAGCAAAGGTCAACGGGCCACCCGTATTTTCATCCCCTCGGTCATGGTAGCGTCGGGGACGGCTACAATGCGGTCGGACTGCGAGAGGCCCTTGACCACCTCCAACTGCGTCTCGGAGGCCAGCCCGACTTCGATCGGCTGGGAGTGTAAACGGTCACCCTCCACCTTCCAAACCAGCTTGCCTCCCTCGGCCGACTGCAGCGCCGAGAAGCGGTCAATCAACAAAACATTCGAACGGGATCGAACCAGAAACTTGGCCTGCAGCTGATAGCCCACACCCAAACCGGCTCCCTCCAGACCGATCACCACATTGACCCGCTGCTGCTCGATGCCTAGAGAGGAAAGCTTGGTAAATCCCGCCGGCTCCACCCGCGTTACCTGCCCATTCCAGATCTTCCCAGCGGCCTCCAAACGCACCGCGGTACCCTTGCTCACCCGCACCGCGTCGGCCGTCAAAACCTGACAGACCACCTCCAGGTCGCGCAAGTTCCCCAGCAAAAGCAGGGGCGAGCCGGCCGTCAAATCGCGGGGCCCCTCCTCAAAGCGCTTGAGCACCACCCCGTCGATGGGCGAGCGAATCTCAGCCCGTCCCAGGGCGTGCTCGGCCCGGGCCTGCTCCTGCTCCGCCTGCAGCACCCGCTGCTGCAACACCGGCGCCTGGCTCAGGCGGCGCGACTCCTCCTCGCGCAGGCGGGCCAACCTCGACCCCGCCGCCGCCTGGTCCTGACCCTGAGCCAACAGTTCCTGATGCAAGCGGCGCACTTGCTCATAAGCGGTTCGTTCGGACAATTGCAGCTGGTCAAAATCTCGCTGCGGCATCAAGTCTTTTTGCAGCATGGCCCGCCAACGCTTCACCTCGATACGCGCCTGCTGCCAGCGCGCCTCGGCCTCGCGCAACTGGGCCTGCAGAGCGCCCTGACGCTGGCGTAACGCCCCGAGCTGGGCGCTGGCTTCGGCGGCCGCCTGACGCTCCACGCCCACATTGCCCAACAAAGACAAATCTTGCTGCGCCTCCTTCAGGTGAGCCTGGGCCTGCAGCAGAGCGGAGCGCTGATCGAAGCGGTCGAACTGGGCCAACACCTGACCCCGGCGCACCGAATCTCCTGGCTTCAGGCTCACCCGACCGATGTGCCCGCTCACCGGCACCTGCACCGGATACTCCTGACTGAGGCGAGTTTCGGCCTTCTCTGTAAAAGACTCCACGATCTCCCCGCGATGCGGCGAGACCACCCGCATCTCGGGAGGCGGGGCACAACCTGCCAGCAACAAGACCGCCAACCATCTTCTCATTCGCGCACCTTCAAGGCGTCCAACCAGGGCCAACCGCGCACCATACGCAGAACCACCAGCTGAGCCAGACTGATAAACAACAACATCAAAACCACGCTCAAAAGCAGCCGATGAGGGGGAACCAGCGTGGGGAACCTAAAGAAGTCGGTATCATAGCTCTTGGTAACCGAGTTGACCAGCAACGCACCCAGCGGCAATCCCGCCAAAACTCCCAGACCGTTCAAGGCATAGCTCTCCATGACAAAAATACGGGCCACCTCGGCTGGTGTCAGGCCCAATACCCGAAAAGTGCCCACCTCGCGCGCACGCTCCGACAAAGAGACCAGGGCCAGGTTCAGGACGCTGCCAAAGGATAGCAGGGCGGCAAAGGTCGACAAGATGCCCAATGAGGTGCCCAGCGACTGATCCAGAGTGGCCTTCATCTTGGCATAGGAGGCCAACCGCCAGTTCAAACCCACCACCCAGGGCCGCGGCGCCAATGGCCGCCCCAAATCTGCCCGGGAAGTACGCAACAGCACCGAACTGGTTGCCCTTTCCTCGCCGATCAGCCGGCTCAGGTAATTCAGATCGCAATAAGCTCCCATTCCCAGATAAGTATCCACAATCTGTGTGACCACGCAATCGGCCTGTCGCCGCTCCCCCACCAGCGGACGCACCCGCAACACATCACCCACCCGCGCCTGCAGCACGGTGGCCGCCCGGGTGGACAGAACCAGTCCCTGATCGGGCGGACGCACCGGATGGCCACGCTGGTCCAGGGGCGTATAAAGCCGCGCGTCGGCGGTCAGACCGGTGAGGCTGACTCGCCGGCTGCGCGCGCCCAGGGTCAAATCGCAGCCCACACTCAACTGGCCTTCCACCACCTCCACCCCGGGCAGTCCGGACAGCTCGCGCAGGCTCTGCCAATGACGCGGCTCACGCAAGCTGATGGTCAGATCCTGGTGACTGGTGCGGCGAAATTCATAATCGTTCAGGAACTTGATGGAATCGCCCAGGCAGAAGGCCTCGACCATCAGAGCGGTGGCCATGGCGCTACCGAAAGCCGTCACCAGGCAACGAAACGGATTTCTCAGCAGGTTGCGAAGCACCATTTTGGTTGCGAAAGAAAGCCGCCGCCAGAGCCAGCCCCAGCGCTCCACAAAGACTGAGCCCCCGACCTCGGGAGGAGCGGGGCGCATGGATTCGGCCGGCTCCAGGCGCAGAGCGGAACGCACCCCACCCAACGTGCCCAGGCAAGCGAAACCCAGACAAATCAGCACACCCAGGCCCAGCAGCTGGGGGTAAAAGCCGGCCTGAATGCTGGGCAATTCATAAAATTGCGCGTAAAGGGCCACCATGGTGCGCTGCAGCCACATCCCCATGGCCAATCCACCCACGGCTCCCGCACCCCCAATGCACAGGCCGATCATCAAGTAGTGGCCGGCCACCTGCCAGGCGGTGTAGCCCAGGGCGCGCAAGGTTCCGATGACCACCCGCTGCTGGGCTACCATGCGTCCCATGACCACGTTCAGCACCAGGGCGGCCACGGCCAGGCAGATACCGGGCAGCATGGTGCTGCTGATCTTCAGTCCCTGCAACTCCCCCGCCAGCACCTGGACCGACGACTGCTCGCTGTCTACCGTGGCCAGCAGCACACCGTAGGGCTGCAAACGCTCCTGCAAGACGGTCAAGGTGTTGCTCAGCTGTCTGCGGTCGACCACCGTGCCCAACACCTGGTTGCAAGCACCCTCCAGGTCGCCTTGCTCTTGCAGATAGCCAAAGGGAGCATAGAGCACGGGGGTTCGTCCAGGATCGGGCACCACTCCGCTGCCCGGCGAAATCACGTAGACGTACTCCGGCGAGCGCGCCCGGCCCACCACCGTCAAGTCGCGTTCCTGACCCTGCAAGAGCACCCGCAGATGGCTGCCGGGACCCAGATTGTGGGCTCGTCCAAAGGCCTCGTTCAAAATCGTCTCCGAACCGTCTCCTGCGAACCATCCTCCCCGGGTCAGAGTGAGAGCGTTGTTCAGCGGCTGATGAGCGGCCGGCAACGAGTGGATGGTGCCCGACAGCAAGTCGCCTTCCCACTCCACCCGCACCGGGAGACTGATGCGCGCCTCCAACTGGGCCACGTTGGGAACTCGCCGCAACTCCTCAACCACCGCCAGCGGAGCCCGCTTGAAATCCAGGCTGAAATGGGCCAGCCGGTTCTCCCGGTAAAATCTCTCTCGCGCCAGATCCATATCGAAGTAAGTACAGGCCAAACCGGTCAGACAACCCTCGCCAATGGTGACGATGGCCACCAGCGCCAGTAGGGACCCCTTGCGCAGCCACAATTCTCGGGTCAGTTTGCGCCAGAGCACCTTCACAAAGACAAACCGCCGGCCGCGACCGGCTCTTGCGAACGGATGGAGGTAATGGAACCATCCTTTAGCTCGGCCACACGATGACCGATGCGGGCCGACTCCAGATTGTGGGTGATCATCACCACCGTCTTGCCCAGCCGCTGATTGACATCTTGCAGCAACTCCAGAACCTGACGGCTGGTCTCGGTATCCAGATTGCCGGTCGGCTCATCGCACAGCAACAGGCGCGGATTGCCCGCCAGGGCGCGAGCGATGGCCACTCGCTGCTGCTGGCCACCGCTCAGTTGGGAGGGGAAATGATGTCCCTTCTGCTCCAAACCCACCAGACGCAAGGCTTCCTGGGCCTTCATGGGCTGGCGGGCGATCTCTACCACCACCTCGACGTTCTCTAAAGCCGTCAGAGTCGGCACCAGATTAAAAAATTGAAAGACAAAGCCAATCTGGTAGCGCCGGTAAAGCGTGAGCGTCCGGTCATTGGCGCGGGCCAGGTCCTGATCACCGAAGAGCACCTGTCCCGAAGAGGGCCGATCCATTCCACCTAGCAGGTTCAGCAGAGTACTCTTGCCCGACCCGCTCTGCCCCAAAATCACCAGGAACTCGCCCTCCAGCACATCCAGGCTGGCCATCCGCAAGGCCGGCACCTCGACCTCACCCATCCGATAAATTTTGCTCACCTCCAGCAGCCGCAGCAAAGGCTTCATCGCTCACGCTTCCGGCTACCCCCGCGCCGCCCTGCCGGGATCTGCATACCTCGCAGACAGGATCAGAACGGCAGTCACTTTCTGCCCAAAACCGCTAAGCTGCCTGGACAACTGAAAGAAAGCAGGTGGTCCCTATGACAGCAACGCAAACCAGTCTTCACCACCATGTCAGCGACATGAAGGCCGCTACCGATCATATCCTTGGAGCCGTCAAGCGCCAGGCGGAAGACGGAGAAGTGCAAAAAGTGCCGGAGGTTTCCGCCTTGACCCGGCGCATCGAGACCACTCTACAGATGCAATCGCAGGCCCTGGAGAGTGAACTGAAACGCATCGGTCAGACCCCCACCGACAGTCTTAAGGACATCGTGACCGCCGTCACCGGCACGGTCACCGGTCTCTACGACAAGGTCCGGAGCCACCCGGTCTCGCGCAACCTGCGAGACAACTACACGGCCCTGAGCCTGGCTGCCGTGAGCAACTCAATGTTGCACGTAACCGCTTTGGCGGCTGACGATGCCGCAGTGGCCAGCCTGGCCCTGCGCAATATGGATGAACTCGCTCCTCTCATCATCCAACTCGGAGAAGCCATCCTCCCGGTGGTGGAGCGCGAGTTGGCCGCCGACTTCTCACCCAAAGCCGGTTCCGCCCACATTGCTCTGGAAAACGTCCGCAAAGTCTGGGCTAAAGGCTAGATAGACCGGAGGCCTCTGGCAAGAGGCCTCCGGTCTGCCGAAACTTCAAGGTGGACCGCCACACCTTCCTGAAGGGGAAACTATGTCCCCTCGGCTGCTGCTGCTGATCGACGGCCTCGGAGCGCTGCTCACGGCCACACTGCTTATGACCCTCCCCGACCTGGGCATCCCTACGGCTACCCTGCGGTTCCTGGCCCTGGCCGCCACGGTCATGTCGGCCTACTCGTTGACCTGCTGCCTGACCTGGCGAACCGGCCCGCCCTACCTGCGTGCCATCGCTACCGCCAACACCGCCTATTGCCTGACCACTCTCTCCCTGCTGGTCTGGCACCGGGCCACGCTTACCTGGCTGGGACTCGTCTACTTCCTGCTGGAATTCCTCATCGTCAGTCAGATGGTTCGACTGGAATACCGGGCAGGCTCGAAAGGACCCTGAGCCCGGGTCGGCCAAGTGCCGGCCATGCGCCTGCTGAAAATCGTCTTCCTGATGCTTCTCATCTGCCTGCCCTCGTGGGCGGGGCCGTCCCCCATCGATTTGGTGGAGTGGCTTTTCCAGCGACCGCTCAACTGTGTCGAGATTCAGATGCTCAGCCAACAGGCAGGCTCCGACACCTGGTCGCAGGTCGCCGCTACTCTGGACCATCCCACCGATTCCCAACGAGCTTCGCTGATGCAGCGGTTCAAGTCCGACACTCAGCCTTTCGCCACCACTGCCTGCAAGCTGGACGTTCTAGCTCACCGCGAAATCGCTCCCGGGCTGCAGTTTCAGAGCAGCGAAGCTTTCGCGGAATGGCTGCTGTTTGGAATGGCCGTCATCGACCGAGAAGACACTACCCAGGTGCTGCCCGGGCCGCATTTCCGAGACGCGGTCCAGGCCACGCTGGTCGGCCAGTGGCCGACCCTCTCGCCTCACTACCGCGAAGTGCTGGTGGGGTTTCCCGGCTACTGGGCCAACATGCGCAAATCCTGGCCAGGCATGACCTTTGAAAACAAGAACGTCACCGTCATCGAATGGCAAAACAATCTGGCCAACGTCTTGCAGAAAGCCGACGTCATCCGACTGGCCTCGGCCAGTCTCCAGGATCTACAGGATACCGTGCGCAGCAATCCCACTCCCCAGCAACTGGAGATCGCCTGCGAACGCATCGATTTTTGCGCCCGCCGCCTGCGCCGCCCCGACGTGGCCGATCCCCAACTGGCCGACCAGCTCAGCCAGTTTGCAGCCCAGGTCCGCCAACAAGAGGCGGGCCAACTCGAGTCGGCTGCGCTGATGCAAAAGCTGGACATCCCCAAAGTCTGGTATTCCCCGATCTGGACCGACGACCTCAATTTTCCCGGCTACTGGAACGAAGGGCCCTGGGGTTGGGGCTGGGGCAACGGCTATCCCTATCTCTGGTAGCTTTGCCTGGAGGGACGGCATTACTACGCGTCTGTGACTGCCGACAGGGCCAGAATGCCCCGCCAGTAGCTAGAATGGGGCTATGAAGAAGCTTACCGTTACTTTGCTGGCCGGTCTCTGGCTGACTCATTCGGCCGCCGCCAAAATCGCTCTGCCTTCCGCCAACCCGTTGACCGTCCCGGGCGGCCTATGGGCCATCACTCGGGAAAGCCCGGTGGACCAGAACCAGAACGGTCGCATCGACCGTCACGAGTGGAAGCCCCAGGGCTCCCAGCAGCCCTGGAACCGCCCGCAATACTTAAAGGGCCAGACCCAGCGCTGGAACGTCCAGTGGGAGCCCAACGCGGTCGCTCCCATCCAGCCCGTTAAACTTTAGGCGCCCTCAGGCGGCCCACTAGCTTCAACAGCCCGACCACGACAAAGCCGGCCACCAGGCCGGTGATGCCTTCTGCCAACAAGCCCACAAAGGCATTCATCTCTTCAACGGCGTGATGCAGAGGCGCGATGCCATGGACCAGGATGCCACCTCCTACGCAGAAAATGGCGATGGTTCCCAGCCAGGAGATCAAGGCCAACATGCGTGGAGCCGTGGCCAAGATGAACCGGCCCAGAGCCCGCAACCAGGCTTGGGCGCGTTTTTGCAGGGAGAGCCCGATGTCGTCGAGCTTAACAATCAGGCCCACGAGGCCGTAAACGCCCACCGTCATCAACAGGCTGATGACCAGCAGGACCAAAAAGACTCGAGTGAAGTCCATCTCAGCTACTAAGCCGAGGGTCAAAGCGATGATTTCCGCCGACAAAATCAAGTCGGTGCGCACCGCCCCGGCAATTTTCTGGGACTCCCAAAGGCCGCCGGCCACTTTATCCTCGGCGCTCAATACCTCACCAGGCTTATGCTCGCCCCTGTGTTCCCAGCGATGCACTAACTTTTCGGCCCCCTCGTAGCAGAGAAAGAGCCCGCCCCCCATTAGCAAAGGCTGAATCAACCAGGGAGCCAGAGCGCGCAGAATCAGCGCCGCCGGAATCAACATGGCTTTGTTCTTGGCCGAGCCCTTGGCCACAGCCCAAACGACCGGTAACTCCCTTTCCGGGCTGAGGCCTACCGCCTGCTCAGCATTGAGGGCCAGGTCATCCCCCAACACTCCGGCCGTCTTCTTGGCCGACAGCTTGGTCATAATCCAAACATCGTCCAAAATGACGGTAATATCATCCAGTAACGTTAACAGTGAACCAGCAGCCATGCTCACCCCTTCTGAAGATCCGAGTTTTAGCCCTTCGGTGGAAAGGGGTCTTGCCGCTCGCGGAGGCCTACGCCAGTATTGCGGGCAGCGGGACAAGCGTCCTCTAACGGGAAAGCATGTCTGTGCGCCCCCCTGTTCTGCCAGTCTCCCTGTCCCCCGAACCGATGCGTGACGGGGAACTATTTCTAGAGTTGGTCGGTACAAGCCCTCATCAATCGATTCACTTCATCCACGCCTATCACTTTGGCATGTTCCTGGATGGCGTAGAGGAAATGGTAGGAGATATCGACTTGCGCCTGGGCGATGACAACGAAGTCAGGCTCTACGCTGGCCACATCGGCTATGCGGTCGACCCCCGCTTTCAGGGTCGACAACTGGCATCACGAAGTCTGCGGTTGTTGCTTCCGCTGGCCCGCAGACACGGCTTTCGCGAACTCTGGATCACCTGCGATCCGGACAACATCGCCTCGCAACGCACCTGCGAGCGAGTGGGCGCCGTCTTTCACGACATCGTAGAAATACCGTCACGCCACCAACTCTACGCCCTGGGATTGCGGCAAAAACATCGATACCGACTGCGCTGCTAACGCTGCAGGGCCGCTTCAAAAGACCTCAGTCCCCGCTCGCGCTCATTGATGCGCGCCTTCACTTTTTCATTTAGCTTCTCCAGCTCGCGCTTCAACACCCCATCGGGATCCGGTTGTTGGGCAAAGAAATCCGTCAGCGAGGCCAGCGACTCCGCATCGCGAGCTCCCGATAAACTGCCGACCACGGAAGCAAGAAAGGGCGTGGGAATCTTCTCCCGCAGGGCGGCAAAATGAGCGAAGATCCAGCGCTGCAGCCTCTGTCGCCGGACTTCCTCGATGGCATTGGTTCCTAATAAAGTGCGCAAGTCCGAGGGGGTGACGGCTCGATCCAGCATGAGGTCCATGGCCACTTCCTGAGCCTGGGGTTGCCCGAATAAGCCAAGCGCCGTTAGCAGTGTGGTGCGGCGCTGAGGATCACTGGCCTTGAGCATGGCTTGCTTGACCTGGTCCACCAACTCAGCACTGGCTTCACGCAGGGCGATCTGCAGGTAGGCGTCGACCAGTGAGGGTTCCACGGCCTCGGATCCGGCCAGGTAAAGGCGCACGCCCTCCTGGGCCACCCCCACAACAGCCGGTTGCAACCCATAACGGGCCAGCATGACCAGCAGAACGGGACGAAGCTCTTCCACTTTGGGATGCTCGCCCGAGCGAGGCAGCAAACCGTAGCGTTCCACCAGCGGCGGGAGTAATCGGCCCACATACTTCTGCCACAAGGCCTGATTGCGCTCATCCACAAACAGATTGGCCATGGAGTCCAGCTCCATCAAGGCGTGGGCCGCCACGGCTGGATGAAAATCGCTGACCAGCGGTTCGAGGTAAAGCAGTCGATCGCCCGCCGAGATCAAGCCCGCCTGATTCAAGCCCTTCAAATTATACAGAAGGGCCAGCTTTTCCCGATTGCTCAAGCGGGCTGAATGCTGCGAAAGTTCTCGCAGGGCCGACGGGCTGAGCAGCCAGCGGAAATAACCCACTCCTCCGTCGTCGGGGAACATCCATTCGGGTTCAAAGTCGAGCTCAACCTGGGCGCTGGCGCCCTCGAGCAGAATCGTGCGCCGGCCCACTTGACTACCCCGGCCGTAGCGCACAAACACGGGTACGGTCCATTGCTGCGCGGGCGGCTCCACACCGGCCGCCACAAAACGACGCTGTTGCAGGGTGAGCGTCTTGCCCTGGATTGCAAAGGTAAGCAACGGATAGCCGCTTTGCTCGGTAAAACTTTTGAGAACCGCCTCCACGTCCTGGTGCGAGACCTCAGTCAAAGCCTCCCATAGATCGGAGGCTTCGGCGTTGCCGAATCGATGGCGGAGCAGATACTGACGAATTCCCTGGCGAAAGGGTTCTTCTCCCAGCCAACGTTCTACCATGTTCAAGATCGACTCGCCCTTATTGTAGGCCAGTCCCAGGCCGTCCATGATGTCCGCCTCGCTGCGAATCGGCTTGCGTATGGGCTTACTGGAGAGATTGGCGTCTTGAGTCATGACGTGGTTCTGGGGCGTTTCCAGAAAATACTCCAGCTCGGGATAGAGCTGATTGACCATTTTGGAAGCCATCCAGCTGGCAAACGCCTCATTGAGCCAGAGATCATTCCACCATTTCATGGTGACCAGATTGCCGAACCACTGGTGTGCCAATTCGTGAGACACCACCATCAGAGTCAGCGTCTTGCTGTCTTCACTGGCCGTCTTTTCGTTGACCAGCAGAATATCTTCCCGATAGGTTACCAGACCAGCGTTCTCCATCGCACCGTAAGGAAACTCGCTGATAGCGATCTGGTCCAGTTTGGCGTAGGCGTAGGGAATGTCAAAGTATCGTTCCAAGGCGCGCAAAATCCTGGGGGTATTCTTGCGGCTAAAATCCGCCAGTGCCAGCTTGCCGTGAGGAGCAATCAGTCGCCCGGGAACGGACATTCCGCGCACCGGAGCCGATTGATAAGGCCCTACGGCCAGCGCCACAAGATAGGATGGCATTGGAGGAGTTCGTCCAAACTCGTGGGTCGTCCACTTGCCCTTCTTGACCTCCCGGAGCTGAGGAGAATTGCTGTAGACGTTTTGGTTTGAAGGGGCCGCCACCGTTAATTGGAATGGAATCTTGAAGGCCGGCTCGTCAAAGCAGGGAAAGCAACGGCGCGCCTCCGACATTTCGAACTGGGTGCTCAAATAGGGGCGCCCGCCCTCCCGGAACCGATACAAGCCCACCGAGTGGGTATTGTAGGCAGCGGCAAAATCCAACTTCAGTTGATACTCGCCGGGAGCCAGGGTCCGCGAAGAGGTGAGCAACACCATCGGCGTCTGCGCTTCCACCTGGAGCGGGGTCCCGTTTAAAGCAGCCTTTCGGATCCGCAAGTCGACCGCATGCAAGCGAAAGCTGGCGGTGGGTCGTTGCACCTTCAGGGAG